>NZ_RPRY01000371.1 GCF_003949795.1 Streptomyces sp. WAC06614 | reverse complement strand
CCCCCCAACCCCGCCGGAGGTCAGCTGTGCGGACGCAGCGTCACATCCGCAGGTCGCTCGTAGTCGTCGGTGCCGCCCTCACGCTCGTCGTCGGAATTCCGCAGGTCGCCCTCGCGGCCCCGCCCCCCGCCCTGCCCGCCAACGCCGACCCGATGGAGCGCACGTTCCAGCCCGCTTACGACTACGACACCGACGGCTGCTACCCGACACCCGCCATAGGCCCGACCGGCGTCCTGAACGGCGGGCTCAACCCCACCGGCGCCCTCAACGGCAACTGCCGGGACGCGTCGGACCTCGACAACACCAACGGGTACTCCCGCGCGACCTGCAACAACGGCTGGTGCGCCGTGATCTACGCGCTGTACTTCGAGAAGGACCAGGCCATTCCCGGCATCAGCCTCGGTGGACACCGCCACGACTGGGAACACGTCGTGGTGTGGATCCAGAACAACGAGGCGAAGTACGTATCGACCTCCAACCACGGGGACTTCACCGTCCACGCCCGCGACCGGATCCGCTGGGAAGGCACCCACCCCAAGATCGTCTACCACAAGGACGGGGTCAGCACGCACTGCTTCCGCGCCGCCAACACCAACGACGAGCCGCCGGAGAACCACAAGCGCACCTGGCAGTACCCCGCGCTCGTCGGCTGGAACGGCTACCCCTCCACCGCCCTGCGCGACAAGCTCAGCCAGGCCGACTTCGGCAGCGCGCACTTCGGCCTCCGGAACGACGCCCTCGCCTCTCACCTGGCGAAGGCGAAGCCGGCCGGCATCCCGTTCGACCCGTACCAGTCCTAGTCGTGGCCCTGGCCGTGCCCGCCGGCGGCCGCAGCCGTGGCCGCCGGTCCTGCCGCGGTTCCGCTTGACGCGTGGGGGCCAGGGAGCCAGCCTTACCCGGCACGTACCGGCGAGCAGGGGAGGGGACGGCTGGTGACCCTGGATCGGGATCGCAATCGGGATGCCCATGGGGATGGGGATGGGGAGCGGGATCGCCGGGGGAAGCGGGAACGGGATCGGGAACGGGACCTGGCCGAAGCCGAGTTGATGTACCTCGGTGTCGAGCGGCAGGCCGAGCTGGTGCGCTCGGGGAAGACCACCTCGCGCGCCCTCGTCGAGGCGGCGCTCCGCCGCATCGCCCGGTTCGACGCGGCCCTCGGCGCGTTCCGCGTCGTCCTCGCCGAGCAGGCGCTCGCCGAGGCCGATGTCCGGGACGCGCAGCGCCCGGTCGGGCCGCTCCACGGGGTGCCGGTCGCGGTGAAGGACGAGCTCGACGTGGCCGGGCAGGTCACCACCTTCGGCGGCTCCGCCAACCGTAGCCCCGTCGCCGCCGATGCCGAGGCCGTGCGCCGCCTGCGTGCCGCAGGAGCCGTGATCATCGGCAAGACGGCGATGCCCGAGTTCGGACAGTGGCCCTTCACCGAGTCCGCCGCCCACGGACACACCCGCAACCCCTGGGACACCACCCGCACCCCCGGCGGCTCCAGCGGCGGCAGCGCCGCGGCCGTCGCCGCCGGGCTCGTCGGGGCGGCGCTCGGCGGCGACGGCGGTGGTTCCCTCCGCATCCCGGCGGCCTGCTGCGGTCTGTTCGCGCTCAAACCCCAGCGCGGGCGCGTCTCGACGGCCCCGAACGCCCACCTCTGGTACGCACTCGGCACCGTGGGACCGCTGACCCGCACCGTGCGCGACACCGCCCTGCTGTACGACGTCCTGGCGGGCACCACCCCCACGGACCGGTGGAACGCCCGTCCCACCGCCGTCCGTTGGACGGAAGCGCTGGAGACCCCGCCGGGCCGGCTTCGCATCGGCTGGTCAGCCCGGCCCGCCGTGCCCGGGGTGCGCCCCGACCCGGCGCACGTCGAGGCCCTGCGGGAGACCGTACGGGCCCTACGCGAACTGGGTCACGACGTACGGGAGGTGGACCCGCGCTACCCGGACGCGACGGCGCCGTTCGTGGCGCAGTTCTGCGGTGGGGTGCGGGCGGAGGCCGACACCGTCGAACGCCCCGACCTGCTGGAGCGGCGTACGCGCCGCACCGTCGCGCTCGCCCGGCTGCTCCCGGAGTCCGCCGTGGAGGCCGGGATCCGGGCGGGGGAGCGGCTGGCGGCGCGCGTCGACCGGATGTTCACGTCCATGGACCTCCTGCTCACCCCGGTCATCGCCGCCCGGCCCCGCCAGGTCGGGGCCCTGGACGGCGCCGGGCTGCTGACGGCACTGGTCCGGTCGCGGCCGATGGTCGCCTACACCGCCCTGTGGAACGTCACCGGGCACCCCGCCGCCGCCGTCCCGGCCGGGCTGGGCCCCGACGGGCTGCCCCTGTCCGTCCAGCTGGTGGGCCGCCGCGACGGCGAGGCGAGCGTGCTACGGGTCGCGGCCCAGCTGGAGGCGGTCCGGCCCTGGGCCCCTCTCCGCCCGGAGCCGCCGTCGGCCTGACGGGCCGACCGGCTGACCGAAATGGCATGCATCCTTCCGGAATTGGGCGACGATTTTCAGCCAGCCGAGATCCCCTAGGCTCAGACGTTCGAATATCGTATTGCCCCGAAACCAAGGGGATCCCACGTCTTTGCCGGACAGAAGTGGAATGTCCGGTACGCCTCTGGCTGGATGTGATCACCGGATCGTAGCGTCGGTGATCACTCCACAAGAACCGGTGGTCGGACGGCCGTCGAGAACCCTCGGCGCCCCGTCCGCGCACCCCGAACCCAAGGAGGCGTCATGGACGCTGTGGACATCGACTTCGAGGAGTTCTCGCTCGAAGAGATCGCTGTTGAGGACGTGCCCGACACCACCGGCCTGCCGGTGATGGGTGCTTCCAACGGAGCCTCGTGCTGCCGGGCCAGCTGTTCCTGCTGCTCCAGCAGCAGCTGAACCGCCGCCGGGGGCCGTCCAGGCCCCCGGCGCGCCGGCCGATCCGGAACCACCCCGGCCGGTCCCCGCCCACCCGAGGCCGGGCCGGCCCGCCAGACCAGAAGGGCACCGCCTGCCATGCGGCGATTCGTCGTGGCCGAAACGGCCGCCACACGGGTCAACCCCCTGCCGTACGCCCCGCTCGTACGGCCGCAGACCGCCGCCGCGTGGGACCGGCTCACCACGACCGCCCACGACGCCTTGGCGGCGGCCCGTACCGCCGCCGACGTTCTCGCCGCCGCTGCGGGTCGGGCCGGTGCCGCGGGCCGCGACGACGCCGCGGCCGCGTTCCTGCGCCTGCGCCGCCGGATCCGCGACAAGCCCCTCACCCCCCTCGGCCCGGACCAGCTCTCTGGCCCGGCCGGCCGCCTTCCGGAGGTGGCACGGTGGCAGGCGGGTGTCGTCGCCCACCGGGCGCTGTTGGCCCAGGTGGTGGCCGATCGGGCGCCGGGAGCCGAGCAGGAGCGGCGGGCCCTCGCCGAGCTGTGTGCCGCACCCGACTTCGCCTCCTCCGTCGAGCTGATCAGCCCTCACCTGGGCTCCGCCGTACGGCGCTACGCCGAGTCGGGCGGCGACACCGCCCGCGCCGACCGCAAGTCCGAACCGCGCATCACCGCATACGCGCTGCGGGCCATGACCCGGACCAGCCCGCGCTCCCGCTTCACGGCCGTCGCCCTGTCCTCCCCGGCCGCGTCCCCCGCCACGCTCTGGGCCTCCGCCCCGCCCGCCGTCGTCCTGCGCACCGTAGAGGTCCAGCGCGGCGCCCTGCTCTCGGCGCTGGAGCCCGCACCGCGCCCCGGCGGCCCGGTCCGGCTGGCCCCGCTGCTGCCCGCCGGGCCCGGCCGACTCGCCTTCATGGCCATCACCGTGGCCCACCCCCGCCCCCGCAAGGTGACCCTGCGGCGCAGCCGTGAGCTCACCGAGCTCACGGCCGTCGCCCGCTTCGGCGTGCACGCCTGGGACGACGTGGCCCGGCGGCTCGCCGAGGGCCTCGCCTGTCCTCCCGCCCGCGCCGAGCAGATCATGCGCGCGGCACTCACGGCAGGACTGCTCGGGCCCGCCCTCCCGGTGGACGACCAGGACCCCCACTTCCTCACCGCCTGCGACGACGCCCTGTCGGAGCCCGGCGAACACGCCGCGGCAGACGGCCCATTGGCCGACGAGCCGGAGGCGGGGCTGCGCGCCGTCGTCCGGGAACTGCGGGACACGGTCGCGCTGCTCGCCGCCGACTCCGCGGCCGAACGGCCGGCCCTGCACGCCCGGTTCCGTGCTGTCGCGGCCCGACTCCCGCATGCCGGAGCGCTGGCGCCGCAGCTCTACGAGGACGCCGTGGCCGCCCTGCCGCCCGTCCCCGGAGCCGAGGAGTCCCCCGCCGCGGCCGCGGCGGCGCTCCTTCCCGTCCTCGGCGCCTTCGACCTCAAGGCCGACCTGCGGATCGGGCTCCAGGCCGCCGTCCGCGCCCGGGGCGGCGCCGTCCGGCTGGTGGCCGAGGCCGAGGACCTCGCCGCCGAGGCCGCCCGCCTCGCCACCTCCGCCGCCGCCGGCGACCCCGCCCTGCTCGACGACCCGGACGCCCGCAAGGCCATGGAAGACCTGTGGGGCTTCCGGCGGCTCGTCCTCGGCGACCTGGCCGACCTGTTCGCGGCGGCCGTCGCCGCCGGGGACGGTGCCGACGCGGTCATCGGGCCGGAGCATCTGACGGCCTGGACCGCCGCCCTGCCCGACTGGCTGCACGCGGACGGCGCCTCGTACGCGCTGATGGCCCAGTGGGCCGGGGGCGCGTGGGCCGCGAACGGATGGTTCGGCGGCTACGGCGCCACGTCCGCCCGATTCCTGGAGGCCGACGCCACCGTCGGCGGTGACGCCACCGCCCTCCTGCGCGCCCGCCTGCACCGGGTCCTCGGCCCCGCGGTCGCCGAGGACCGGTCCGCGCACGGCTTCAACACCGGCTGCCACCCCCCGCTCCTCGACCAGGAGATGACCGCCGAGGACTGGGCGGGCGCCGTCCTCGTCGACGAGGGCCCCACCGGCCGGCTGGGCTGGCGTACCCCGCGCGGCCTGCGGCCCGTCACCATCGGCTCCACCCGCTGGGACCTGCTGCCCGCCCCCGCCCGGATC
This sequence comes from Streptomyces sp. WAC06614, assembly GCF_003949795.1. Taxonomy (GTDB): domain Bacteria; phylum Actinomycetota; class Actinomycetes; order Streptomycetales; family Streptomycetaceae; genus Streptomyces. Next base: position 1,392 of record NZ_RPRY01000371.1, on the reverse strand, counting down.
GCCCTGTGGCTGCAGGGCGGGGGCGTCGTCGCGTGCTCGTACGACCACACGTACCGCGAGCGCGCCACCCGCGCCGTCCGCGCCGGGGCCACCATGCGCTCCGGAGCCGACATCGGCCCCGGGGCCGCCGTCCGCTCCGGAGCCGACGGGGTGATCGCCGTGCCCCGGCTGCGCCACGGCAACCTGGTCCTCCAGCGCCGACGTTGGTACCTGCCGGAGACCGACGGGGCCGCCGTCCTCACCGCCGCGCACCGCGGCTCGGCCGACGATCTCCACCGGTTGGTCACACTGCGGGCCGAACACGGCTTCCCCGCACGCTTCTTCGTCAAGCAACTGCCCGAGTGGGAACGCGGCGAGGCCCTCGTGCCCGACGTCACCTCCCGCCCCGTGCCCCGCCCCAAGCCCCGCTACGTGGACACCGCCGGGGTGCTGGGCCTGGCCTCGTTCGCCAAGGACGCCGCCGACTTCACCCATCCCTTCCTGGAGGAGTGCCTGCCTGCTCCGGTGCCCGGCCACCACGTGCGCGAGGCCGTGTTCGAGTTCGACCGGGCCGCCGAGGCCGGCCCCGAGGAGGATCCCGCGTGCTGACCACCCTGCGCGTCCACGACTACCGGTCGGACGTCCTGCCGCTGCTGACCGAAGGGGTGCTGCCGCTCGTCGGCGAGCTCGCCACGGCCGCCGCGCCGGAGGTGTCCTTCCCCACCCGCCACTGGGACGGCGGTCCGCACCTGGCCCTCCACCTGGGCCACGAGCCGCTCCCCGCCGAGGTCCTCGCGCACGCCCGGGAGCGGCTGTCCACGGCCGCCGGACACGGCACGACCTGGACCCCCGAGGAGTACGCGCGCCGCGCTGCCGCCCTCGCTCGGACCGAGGGCACCCCGGTCCGGCACGAACTCCCGCACGCGCACGGCTCGGTGCTGATCTCGACCGACTCCGGGGCCCCGGATCCGCTGACGGCGGTCCGGCACCGTTTCCTGACCGCGCTCGCCCGCGAGCTGGCCGCCCTGCTGCCCGCCGACCCGGCCGCCGCCCGCACCCGTGCCCCCGGCACCGCCCTGCGCTGGATGGCGGGCCTGGCCGCCGCGTACCCCGGGGGACTGCGCTTCGGTTCGCTCTCCTTCCACTCCCACGCAGAGGCCTTCCTCGCCTCCCGGCCCGACGGCGAGGAGCTGCGCGCCCGGTTCGCCGCCGCGGCGCAGCGGTACGCGCCGCAGACCGGGCGCCTGGTCGACACCGCGCTGCAGCACCCCGCCGAACTGCCCGGACACGCCGCCTGCACCACCGCCCTCGCCGCGCTGCGCGCCCCCGAGCTACGCGGCGACGTGGAGCGGCTGCTGCGCGGCGAGGGCGGTGGTGCAGGCGGCGTGTCCGGGCAGTTCGGCGGGGTGCTGC
>NZ_RPRY01000370.1 GCF_003949795.1 Streptomyces sp. WAC06614 | reverse complement strand
CCTCGTCCCGCGGGTGCGTGTCCTCGTCCCCGCCCGGCCCGGCCCCGCACGGCACCGCCGACGACACCGGCCGCCTCGGCTGCGGTATGAACGCCTGCGTCTGCTCCGACGTCGGGTACGCCACCGCCCGCATCGCCGCGATCAGCTGGTCCGCGGTGGGCCGCTTCGCCGGGTCCTTCGCCAGGCAGCGCGCCACGATCGGCGCCAGCTCCGCCGGCAGCCCCGTCAGATCCGGCTCGTGGTGCACCACCTGGTACGCCACCAGATACGGGCTGTCGGAGTCGAACGGGCCGCGCCCCGTCGCCGCGTGCACGAGCACGGCCCCCAGCGCGAACACGTCCGCCGCCGGGCCCACCTCCCGCGGCCGCTGGAACTGTTCGGGCGCCATGAACGGCGGCGTCCCGATCAGCTTCCCGGTCTCCGTCCGCAGATCGCTGTCGGTCGGGCGCGAGATCCCGAAGTCGATGACCTTCGCCCCGTCCCCTGCCATCAGCACGTTGCCCGGCTTGAGGTCCCGGTGCACCACACCGGCCCGGTGGATGTCGCGCAGCGCCTCCGCCAGACCGGCCCCGAGCCGGCCCAGCTCGGCGGTGTCCAGGACCCGTTCCCGGACCCGCTGGGCGAGGGTGGGGCCGTCGATGAAGAGCGTGGCCATCCACGGCCGTTCGGCCTCGGGGTCGGCATCGACGACGGGCGCGGTGAAGGCCCCGCTCACCCGCCGGGCGGCGGCGATCTCCTGCCGGAACCGGGCCCGGAACTCGGGGTCCTCGGCGTGCTGCGCGTGCACGATCTTGACCGCGAGGCGGAGCCCCGACGTCGAGGTGGCCAGGTGCACGACGCCCATGCCGCCGGAACCGAGCACGGATTCCAGCCGGTACTGCCCGGCGTACTCCGGGAATCCCGCGCGATCGGAGCGCTGCGCCTGCATCGCCTACCACCCCCGGGCGGCGAGCCTAGTCGATGGTGCCTTCTGCGCCACAGGGTCCTGCTACCCTGCGCGAGTTGCGGAACGCAACGCTTCCGTGGGGGGAGATTTCGCATGTCCGAAGAGAACGGATCCGGCCAGCTCCAGAGCCTGGCGGGGGACTCCGGCTACCCGACGTTCCCGGTCGCCCCGGGCTACCGGGTCAACGTCCGCAGCGGCCCCGGGACCGGCTACGCCATCGTCCGCACCCTGACGTACGGCTCGTACGTCACCATCCGCTGCCAGTGCGAGGGCGAGACCGTCTCCGGTCCGTACGGCACCACCGCCATCTGGGACTGCGTCGGCAACGGCCAGTTCGTCTCCGACGCCTACGTCCGCACGGGCAGCGACGGCTACGTCGCCACGCGCTGCGCCTGACCGCCTGAAACCGCCTGACCGCCTGAAACCGCCTGACCGGCTGATCTGCTGAAGCGGGCCGCTCGTCCGGAGGCTGACCAGCCCTCGGACGGGCGGGGCGCCGGCGCGGGCCCCGGGCGATAATCGCCGGTGTGAGCGACGAGCAGCGAGACGACCGACAGGTCGAGCGACACGGCGAGCGGCCGGGCGAGCGGCCGGGCGACCGACACGGCGAGCGGCCGGGCGCACCGACCGGCCCCCGACCCGAGCCGATCCGTTTCTACGGCACCACCTGGGTGGACCACGACGGCGGCTACCACCTCCGCCGCGTCGGCCTGGCCATCGGCTCCCTCCTCGGCGCCACGGCCTCCGCCTATCTGCTGCGCTTCGCGTACGAGGGCCTGGAGATCGGCAACGTCGGGACCTTCCTGAACATCTCCGTCGTCGTCCTCTTCGCCGTCTGCAGCGCCATCGCCTTCGTCAAGACCTGGGAGTCCTTCGGCCGCCGCCCGGCGCCGTCCTCCGACGAGGCCTCCCTCAAGGGCCTCAAGGCGATCGGTTTCATCGGCTCCCTCATCGCGTACTTCCTGCGCACCCTCGGCGAGGCCCCCGGCGAGAAGCTGCACCGCGCCGAGTACGAGGCGGCCCTCGCCGCGCACGACCGCCGCCGCAGCACCCGCTCCGGCAACCCGGCGGCGCGCCGCCCCCAGCGCAAGAAGTAGCCCGCGGCCCCGTCCGGGGCGTTGACGGCCGGCACCCCCAGGAGCATTATTCATCGCATGATGAATAATTCCGCCGCGGCGGCCGCTCCCGCCGTGCACGCCCGCGGCCTCACCGTCCGCCGCGGCACCGGCCGCACCCCGCGCACGGTCCTCCACGGCATCGGCTTCGACGTCCCCCGCGGCCGCATCACCGGCCTCCTCGGCCCCTCCGGCTGCGGCAAGACCACCCTGATGCGCGCGATCGTCGGCACCCAGGCCCGGGTCACCGGCACCCTCGACGTCCTCGGCCGGCCCGCCGGCCACCCCGCCCTGCGCGCCCGCATCGGCTACGTCACCCAGGCGCCCTCCGTCTACGACGACCTCACCGTCCGGCAGAACCTCGACTACTTCGCCGCCGTCCTCACCCCCGGCCGGGCCGCCGCCGACCGCCGCCGCGCCGACGTCGAACGGGCCATCGCCGACGTCGACCTCACCGGCCGCGCCGACGCCCTGGCCCGCGACCTCTCCGGCGGCCAGCGCAACCGCGTCTCCCTCGCCGTCGCCCTCCTCGGCACCCCCGACCTGCTCGTCCTCGACGAACCCACCGTCGGCCTCGACCCCGTCCTGCGCCGCGACCTGTGGGACCTCTTCCACTCCCTCGCCGCCGACCGCGGCACCACCCTGCTCGTCTCCTCCCACGTCATGGACGAGGCCGAGCGCTGCCACGACCTGCTGCTCATGCGCGACGGCCGCATCCTCGCCCAGGACACCCCCGAGGCCCTGCGCACCCGTACCGCCTCGGCCACCGTCGAGGAGGGCTTCCTCCGCCTGGTCGACGAGGCCACCCCGACCGCCGTAGCCACCCCGACCGCCGTAGCCGCCGTACCCACGCCGCCCGCCGCGCCCGCCGAGCCCGCCGCCCAGGAGACCCAGCGATGAACCTCGCCCGTACGACCGCCACCGCGGCCCGCGTCCTGCGCCAGCTCGTCCACGACCCGCGCTCCATCGCCCTGATGCTGCTGGTCCCGGTCCTGATGCTGACCCTGCTGCGCTACGTCTTCGACGGCAGCCCGCGCACCTTCGACAGCATCGGCGCGTCCCTCCTCGGCATCTTCCCGCTGATCACGATGTTCCTGATCACCTCCATCGCGACCCTGCGCGAACGCACCAGCGGCACCCTCGAACGCCTCCTCGCCCTGCCCCTCGGCAAGGCCGACCTCATCGCCGGCTACGCCCTCGCCTTCGGCGCCATGGCCGTCGTGCAGTCCCTCCTCGCCACCGGCACCGCCCTGTGGCTCCTCGGCCTCGACGTCGTCGGCTCCCCCTGGCTGCTCCTCCTGGTCGCCCTCCTCGACGCCCTCCTCGGCACCGCCCTCGGCCTCTTCGTCTCCGCCTTCGCGGCCTCCGAGTTCCAGGCCGTCCAGTTCATGCCGGCCGTGATCTTCCCCCAGCTGCTGCTGTGCGGACTCTTCGCACCCCGCGACACCATGCAGCCCGTCCTCGACGGCCTCTCGGACGTCCTGCCCATGTCCTACGCGGTCGACGGCATGAGCCAGGTCCTCACCCACACCGACATCACCGCCGCCTTCGTCCGCGACGCCGCCGTCGTGGCCGGCTGCGCCCTGCTCGTCCTCGCCCTGGGCGCCGCCACCCTCCGCCGCCGCACCCCGTGACCGCACAGCCTGACCGCCCACCCCGACCGCATCCCGTGACCGGACTCCGGACACGCCCGCCCCGCCTCCCGTCGGAGTGCAAGGATGAGGAGGGAGTACACGCATCCCAGGCGAGGTGGAACGGGCATGACCCAGACAGTCGCGGTCCTCGGAACCGGCAAGATCGGCGAGGCGCTCCTCAGCGGCATGATCCGAGGCGGCTGGCCCGCCTCGAAGCTCCTGGTCACCGCCCGCCGCCCGGAGCGCGCGGAGGAACTGCGCACCCGCTACGGCGTCGAGGCCGTCAGCAACGCCGAGGCCGCCAAGCGCGCCGACACCCTCATCCTCACGGTCAAGCCGCAGGACATGGGCGCCCTCCTCGCCGAGCTCGCCCCGCACGTCCCCGCCGACCGCCTGATCATCAGCGGTGCCGCGGGCATCCCGACCTCCTTCTTCGAGGAGCGGCTCGCCCCCGGCACCCCGGTCGTCCGCGTCATGACCAACACCCCGGCCCTCGTGGACGAGGCCATGTCGGTCATCTCCGCCGGCAGCCACGCCGACGCCGGCCACCTCGCCCACGCCGAGGAGATCTTCGGCGGCGTCGGCAAGACCTTGCGGGTCCCCGAGTCCCAGCAGGACGCCGCCACCGCCCTGTCCGGCTCCGGCCCCGCGTACTTCTACTTCCTGGTCGAGGCCATGACCGACGCGGGCATCCTGCTCGGCCTGCCCCGCGCCCAGGCCCACGACCTCATCGTCCAGGCCGCCATCGGCGCCGCCGTGATGCTCCGCGACAGCGGCGAACACCCGGTCAAGCTCCGCGAGGCCGTCACCTCCCCGGCCGGCACCACCATCAACGCCATCGTCGAACTCGAACGCCACGGCGTCCGCGCCGCCCTCATCGCGGCCCTCGAAGCCGCCCGCGACCGCAGCCGCGAACTGGCCGCCGGCGCCAACTGACACCACCGCCGCCGTGCGGGACCCGTCGCGAGCCGGTCCCGTACGGCAAGGCGGCAGTGCAGCAGTGGCGGGGCGGCCGGCTCAGGGGGCGAGCAGCCCGATCGCCCGGTAGGCCCGGTCCACCACCGGGCGGGAGACCGCCCGGGCCCGCTCCGCCCCCTCCCGCAGCACCTTCTCCACCGCACCCGGATCGGCCGCCAGCTCGGCGTGCCGCTCCCGCACCGGCCGCAGCGTCTCCACCACCGCCTCCGCGACGTCCCGCTTCAGCGCCCCGTACCCGTCGTACCCGGCGGCCAGCTCCACCGGGTCCCCGCCGGTGCACGCGGCCAGGACGTCCAGCAGGTTCGCCGCCCCGGGCCGCTCCGCCCGGTCGTAGGAGACCCCGCCCAGGTTGTCGGTCACGGCCCGCATGACCTTGCGCGTGACGACGTCCGGCTCGTCGAGGAGATAGACGATGCCCGTGGTGACGTCGTGGGACTTGCCCATCTTTGAGGTGGGGTCCTGGAGGTCCATCACCCGCGCGGCCACCGCCGGCAGCGTCGCCCGCGGCACGGTGAACGTGTGCCCGTAGCGCTGGTTGAACCGCACGGCCAGGTCCCGGGTCAGCTCCACGTGCTGGCGCTGGTCCTCACCCACCGGCACCTCGTCCGTCCCGTAGGCGAGGATGTCCGCGGCCATCAGCACCGGGTACGTCAGCAGCGACAGCCGCACCCCCTGCCCGGACGCCTCGGCCTTCGCCGCCTTCTCCTTGTACTGGATCATGCGGCGCAGCTCGCCGTCGGACGCCGTGCACTCCAGCAGGTACGCCAGCCGGGTGTGCTCGTCCACGTGGCTCTGCACGAAGAGGGTGCACACCTGGGGATCCAGCCCGGCGGCGAGCAACAGCGTCGCCGCCTGTCGGCTGAGCCGCCGCACCCGCGCCGGGTCGTGCTCGACGGTGAGCGCGTGCAGGTCCACGACGCAGTAGAGCGTCTCGTCCGGGGCACCGGTCCCGGCAGCGGCGACCCACTGCCGTACGGCCCCCAGGTAGTTGCCCAGCGTCAGGTGCCCGGTCGGCTTGATCCCGCTGAAGATCCTGGTCATGGTCCGTCGTTCTCCCTCTGGCCGATGTCGGTGTGCGGTGTCGGTCGGGCGCCGCGACCGGCGGCCGACTGCCAGGGGGCAGAAACGCGAACGGCCGCCGAGGCGGCGGCCGTGTCGGTGCATGCGTGGGGCGGCCGCCGTCAGGCGGCCCACCAGCGAAGGCTGGACGTGAGCGCATGCGTAGTCATGCCGACCAGGGTAGACCGGGGGCGGGGGGTTGACACAAGCTTTTGAGGTCCGTAAAGTACTCCGAGTTGTCACGGAGCCGGAACGGTTCTGCGGCAGCCGTCCGCCGCCTCGTCGCGGCACCCCTACTCAGCACGATCTCCCGCTCGGGAACGAATTCGGCATGCCCGAATTTATTTTCGAGGCTCGATTATGAGCAGCCCGGGAAATCCGCTAGAGTTCGGGAGTCCGAACGGCCCAACAGCCGCAAGGGCGAACCCCCGCTGACTGGGAGTCAGGCCCGAAAGGATCTGATAGAGTCGGAAACGCCGGAAGGGAAAAGCGCGAAAGCGCCGGAACCGGAAAGCACCGAGGAAATCGGGTCCGGAAAGATCTGATAGAGTCGGAAACGCAAGAACGAAGGAAGCGCCCGGAGGGCCCGGAAACGGGAACGAAGGAAGCGTCCGCACCTTGAGAACTCAACAGCGTGCCAAAAATCAACGCCAGATATGTTGATACCCCGTCTCTCTGGAGACGAGGT
>NZ_RPRY01000369.1 GCF_003949795.1 Streptomyces sp. WAC06614 | reverse complement strand
CGCCGCCAGCGACGGCATCAGCACGCCGATGGCGAGGACGTAGGGGAGCTTGGTCAGGACCGATCCCCAGCCCATGAAGTTGATCAGCTGGATCTTGTCGCGCAGGCCGACGCCGTGGTCGATCACGAAGTACTGCCCGCAGGCCAGCATCACGCACGCGAAGGCGGCGCCGATCAGCCCCGCGACGGCCGCCTCCATGATGAACGGCACCTGGATGTAGAAGCTGGAGGCGCCGACCAGCCGCATGATGCCGGTCTCCCGCCGACGGCTGAACGCCGAGACGCGCACCGTGTTGACGATCAGCAGCAGCGCCACGATCAACATGATCAGCATGATGCCGAGGGCGGCGAAGTTCAGGTACCGCAGGATCCGGAAGAGGTCGTCGATCTCCTTGCGCTGGTCGTCGACGGTGTAGACGCCGTCCCGGCCGGCGAAGGCGGTGGTGATGACCTTGTACTTCTCCGGTTCCTTCAGCTTGATCCGGAACGACTCCTGCATCTGGTCCGGGGTGATGGTGCTGGCCAGCGCGGTGTGGCCGTACTGCTCCTTGTAGTGCTTGTAGGCCTCGTCCGCGGACTCGTAGTAGACCGTCCTGACCAGGTCCATCTTCTTCAGGTCGGCCTCGATCTGCTGCTTCTGCTCGGCGGTGACGGCGCCCTTGGCGCACGCCGTGCCGCCGAGGCCGGCGCCGCCCTCCTGGGCGTCGTTCTTGTTGCACAGGTAGATCGAGATGTTGACCTTGTCGTACCAGTAGCCCTTCATCCGGGTCACCTGCTCGCGCATCAGCAGGGAACCGCCGAACAGGGCCAGCGACAGGGCGACCGAGATGACGACGGCGAAGGTCATCGTGAGGTTGCGGCGGAGGCCCACGCCGATCTCGGACATGACGAACTGGGCGCGCATGGCGTCTCTTCGGCCTTTCAGTGCTGGTAGCCGTAGACGCCGCGCGACTGGTCGCGGACGAGACGGCCCTGTTCGAGTTCGATGACGCGCTTGCGCATCTGGTCGACGATCTGCTGGTCGTGGGTGGCCATGATCACCGTGGTGCCGGTCCGGTTGATGCGGTCGAGCAGCTTCATGATGCCGACCGAGGTCTGCGGGTCCAGGTTGCCGGTGGGCTCGTCCGCGATCAGCAGCGCGGGCCGGTTGACGAAGGCCCGGGCGATGGCGACGCGCTGCTGCTCGCCGCCGGACAGCTCGCCGGGCATCCGGTCCTCCTTGCCCCCGAGGCCGACCAGGTCCAGCACCTGCGGGACGGCCTTGCGGATCTCGCCGCGGGGCCTGCCGATGACCTCCTGGGCGAAGGCGACGTTCTCGGCGACGGTCTTGTTGGGCAGCAGCCGGAAGTCCTGGAAGACCGTCCCCAGCTGGCGCCGCATGTGGGGGACCTTCCAGTTGCTGAGTCTGGCCAGGTCCTTGCCGAGCACGTGGACCTGCCCGTGGCTGGCGCGTTCCTCGCGCAGGATCAGCCGCAGGAAGGTGGACTTGCCGGAGCCGGAGGAGCCGACCAGGAAGACGAACTCGCCCTTGGTGATCTCCAGGGACACATCCCTGAGTGCGGGGCGGTTCTGCTTCGGGTAGGACTTGGAGACGTTGTCGAATCGGATCACGGGAGCACCACGGTCGCCGGGGGTAGGTGTGCGTGACCCTACGCGAACGGGCGCGGGGTGGGGACCCACCATCCGGAGTTGCCCGATATGTTCCCACCGGATGTCCCCGGCCCGAGCGAGCCGTCCGTACGACTGCCCGGAGGGGGCGCGCCGAATGCCGCGGGAGCTGGCACAGTGGTAAGGGGAACGCACGGGTTCCCCGCGTCGTTGTTCCCAGGGGACGAGAGGAGGAGAGCGCATGACATATGACCGGCTCGTGTGCGCGAACTGTGCCGCACCCGTCAGCCAGGGCCGCTGCCCTGTGTGCCGGGCGAACCGGGAGCGCCTCCAGCAGGAGGGCCCCTTCGCCGGCCTGAATCCCATGGCGCTGGTCGCGCTCATGGTCGTTCTGCTGGCCGCGCTGGCACTGGTGGCCCACCAGGCGGCGTAGCGCAGCCTCCGCTCACGTCCCGATCGTAGGTCTTGGCCACAGGCCGTACGGCGCACGCATGCGGAAGGGCCCGGACACCTCCCCGGTGTCCGGGCCCTTCTCGTCCTCCGTACGTCCGGAGCTGCTGCCCCGCGGTACCGGTGTCCCGCCGCCTTACGCGGTCGTCTCCTGCTGCTTGCGCCAGCGGATGCCGGCCTCCAGGAAGCCGTCGATGTCGCCGTCGAGGACGGACGTCGGGTTGCCGACCTCGAACTCGGTGCGCAGGTCCTTGACCATCTGGTACGGGTGCAGGACGTAGGAGCGCATCTGGTTGCCCCAGGAGCTGCCGCCGTCGCCCTTGAGGGCGTCCATCTTGGCGCGCTCCTCCTGGCGCTGGCGCTCCAGGAGCTTGGCCTGGAGGACGTTCAGGGCGCTCGCCTTGTTCTGGATCTGCGAGCGCTCGTTCTGGCAGGAGACCACGATGCCCGTCGGGATGTGCGTGATGCGCACCGCCGAGTCGGTGGTGTTGACGCCCTGGCCGCCGGGGCCGGAGGCGCGGTAGACGTCGATCCGCAGGTCGGAGTCGTCGATCTCGACGTGGTCGGACTGCTCGACGACGGGGAGCACCTCGACACCCGCGAACGAGGTCTGGCGGCGTCCCTGGTTGTCGAACGGCGAGATGCGCACGAGGCGGTGGGTGCCCTGCTCGACGGAGAGGGTGCCGTAGGCGTACGGGGCCTTGACCACGAAGGTGGTGGACTTGATGCCGGCCTCTTCCGCGTACGAGGTCTCGTAGATCTCGGTGGAGTAGCCGTGCCGCTCGGCCCAGCGCAGGTACATGCGCTGCAGGCGCTCGGCGAAGTCGGAGGCGTCGACGCCGCCGGCCTCGGCGCGGATGTTGACCAGGGCCTCGCGCTCGTCGTACTCGCCGGACAGGAGGGTGCGGACCTCCATCTCGTCCAGCGCCTTGCGGACGGCGACCAGCTCGGCCTCGGCCTCGGCGCGGGTGTCCGCGTCGTCCATCTCCTCGGCCAGCTCGAACATGACCGCGAGGTCGTCGATGCGGCCGCGCAGCGCCTCGGTCTTGCGGACCTCCGCCTGGAGGTGCGAAAGCTTGCTCGTGATCTTCTGGGCGGCCTCCGGGTCGTCCCACAGGGACGGGGCGGCGGCCTGCTCCTCGAGCACGGCAATGTCTGCCCTCAGCTTGTCGAGGTCCAGGACGGCCTCGATCGACCCCATGGTCGAGGAGAGGGACTTCAGCTCTTCGGATACATCGACGACTGCCACGGGTCCAGCGTAGCCGGTCCCCGGACGGCTCCCGCAGTCCAGGGATCTCCCGGGGGCCGCGCGGGCCCCGGGAGGGCGGTCTCCGCGCCGCGCCCGGTCGGGCGTACGCTCACCGTATGAACGTTCTCCTCGTCAAGCGCCGGCATGTGGACCACATGCGCGTCACGACGACGAGCTGTCTTCCGCCGGACCGAACCAGAGCCCTACCCGCCTGATTCATCCCGGTCCCGTACGCGGCGCAGCGCACTCCGGCCACACCCCGGCCGCGGGTCCCTCCCGTCGTCCGCGCCCCCGCCATCCCCGGGGGACGGGGCCCGTGACATTCCGAAACGGAGCCGTCATGACGTCCGCGCACCTCTCCACCGTCCCGCCCACCTCCCCGCTGCCCGTCCTGGACCTGTCCCGGGCCGACGACCCCGAGCAGCGGGCCGCGTTCCGCGAAGAGCTGCACGTGGCCGCCCGCGACACCGGGTTCCTGCACCTGACCGGGCATGGCGTCAGCGCCGCCGAGACCGCCCGCATCCTTGAGGTGACCAGGGCGTTCTTCGCCCTGCCCGAGGCCGACCGGCTGGCCCTGAGCAATCTGAACTCGCCGCACTTCCGCGGGTACACCCGGGTCGGTCACGAGCTGACCGGTGGCGCCTCCGACTGGCGCGACCAGCTCGACGTGGGCGCGGAGCGGCCGGCGCCGCAGGTGGGGCCGGGCGATCCGGCGTACCTGTGGCTGGAGGGACCCAACCAGTGGCCGGCGGCCCTGCCGGAGCTGAAGGAGGTCGTGCTGGGCTGGCAGGAGCGGCTGGCGGCGGTGGCGCACAAGCTGCTGCGGGAGCTGCTGGCCTCGATCGGGGCCCCGCCGGACTTCTTCGACGCGGCCTTCGCGGACCGCCCGCACCTGCACACCAAGCTGGTGCGCTACCCGGGCTCGGCGCCGACGGGGGCCGACCAGGGCGTGGGCGCGCACAAGGACTACGGGTTCCTGACCCTGCTGCTCCAGGACTCGGTGGGCGGGCTGCAGGTGGTACGGGACGGCGGTTTCGTGGACGTGCCGCCGATGCCGGGGGCGTTCGTGGTCAACCTGGGCGAGCTGCTGGAGATCGCCACCGAGGGCTACCTCAAGGCGACGGACCACCGGGTGGTCAGCCCGCCGGGGGCGGTGGAGCGGTACTCGGTGCCGTTCTTCTACAACCCGCGGCTGGACGCGGTGATCGAGACGGTGCCGGGGGCGTACCTGGCGCACGCGCCGGGCGTGCTGCACGACGCGAACAACCCGCTGCACGCCGAGTACGGGCGCAACGAGCTGAAGGGCTACGTCCGCGCCCACCCGGCGGTGGCGGAGCGCTGGCACCCGGAGCTGGTGGACGCCTGACGGCCGACGGCCGACGCGGCCGGGCCGGACGGGTCCCGTCGACGCCCGGGCCCCGTACGACGTCGTACGGGGCCCGGGCCCGGTGCGTCCTGGCGGACCGCCGGTGTCCTACGGGGTCACGGTCGGGACGGGACCGAGTGGTGGGTGCCCGGCGTGCGCGGGGGGTCGTCGTCGGAGGCGGCCAGCCAGCCGCCCACGCCGACCGCCGCCGCCAGCAGGGCCGCGGCCCCCGTGAGCAGGAGTCGCCGCCTGCGGACGGCGTCCGCACGGTGCCGGGCCGCGCCCGGCCGGTGGCCGCCCGCCGGGCGCGGCACCCGGGCGGTGCCCAGGGCGCCGCCGGCCAGCTCCTCGGGGCCGGGCACGCGCATGGAGGTGTGGGTGTCGCGGTTGGACTCGGGCGAGGGGCCCGGGCCGCCCGGGACCAGGGACACGGCCCCGCGCCGCGGGGCCGGTCCGGCGGGCAGTTCCTCGGGCTCGGGCCGGTCCTCGTCCGCGTCGTCGGGCTCGTCCACGTCCAGCGGCGGCATCCCGGCCAGCATCGGCAGCAGCTCGCGCAGCCGTACGGTCAGCTCGGAGGCACGCAGCCGGGAGGCGGGGGCCTTGGCCAGGCACTGGACGATCAGCTGCCACAGCTCGTCCGGGATGCCGGGCAGCGGGACCACGGTCTCGGTCACGTGCCGGCGCAGCACCGCGCCGGGGTGACCGCCGCCGAACGGGGTGAACCCGGCCAGCAGCTCGTACAGGACCGTGGCCAGCGCGTATATGTCGACCGAGGCGCGCGGCGGCAGGCCCTCGACGATCTCGGGGGCCAGGTAGTCCGGCGTGCCGATGATGCGGGTGGCGGGGGCGGTGGCCCGGGGGCCGGCCCGGCGCGGCGAGTCGATCAGCTTGGCGATGCCGAAGTCGGTGAGCAGCGCCGGGTGGGCGCCGCCGGGGCCGAGCGGACCCTGCATGTCGAGCAGGACGTTCTCGGGCTTGACGTCCCGGTGGACCACGCCGGCCGCGTGCGCTGCGGCCAGTGCGTCGGCCACGTCGGCGACGATGGCCACGGCCGCCTCGGGGGCGAGCCGGCGCTCGCGGTCCAGCCGCGTGCGCAGGTCGGTGCCGCGGACCAGGTCCATGACCAGGGCCAGGTCGTTGCCGTCCACGACCAGGTCGCGGACCGTCACGATGTGCGGGTGCTCCAGGCCCAGCAGCGCGCTGCGCTCCTGGACGAACCGGCCGACGAGCTCCTGGTCCGACGCGAGGTCCTCGCGCAGCAGCTTGACGGCCACGGGGCCGTCCGGTCCCTCCCCGAGCCACACCGTGCCGGCGCTGCCGCGCCCCAGGATCTGGTGCGCGGTGTACCGGCTGCCGATCTTCCGTGCCACGACTGCTCCCTCAGCGGCTGGCGTACGTGCCAAAACTACGCGGCCGGGGGCGGCTCGGGAGCCACGAGGGGGCCCGATTCGCGGTGACCTTCACTTCTGCGGGCGAAATCGTGTCCTGGATGTCGACAAATCAACGAACTCGGCGCTAGTTGCCGCCGGTGCCCGAGCCGGTGCCGGTGGTGCTGCCGAGGTCGCCGATCCAGTCGACGACACCGGAGCCCCAGGCCCAGAGCTGGTCGAACCAGCCCTTGCCGGTGCCGATCCACTCCTGGAGCGGGGTGAGCTCCCAGATCAGCCAGCCGCCGATGACGAACAGCACGATCACGAACAGGCAGCCCTTGAGGCAGCCCAGGCCCGGGATGTGCATCGGGTTCGCGCTGCGCCGGCGCCCGCAGCGCCAGGCCCCGCCGCCGGCCCCGCGGCAGCAGCC
>NZ_RPRY01000368.1 GCF_003949795.1 Streptomyces sp. WAC06614 | reverse complement strand
GACGGCCGCGAGACCACCCTGCGCACCAACGCCGCCACCGTGCAGGAGGCCCTGGACCAGGCCGGCCTCACCCTCCAGGGCGAGGACACCACCTCCGTGCCGCCCGGCTCCTTCCCCCGCGACGGCCTCACCCTGCACGTGCGCACCGAGCGCAGCGTCACCTTCATGGCCGACGGCCGCGAGACCACCCTGCGCACCAACGCCGCCACCGTGCAGGAGGCCCTGGACCAGGCCGGCCTCACCCTCCAGGGCGAGGACACCACCTCCGTGCCGCCCGGCTCCTTCCCCCGCGACGGCCAGACCGTCACGGTCCTGCGCATCACCGGCACCCGCGAGGTCCGCGAGGAGCGCATCCCGTTCCGGACCGAGCGGGTCCAGGACGACACCCTCTTCGCCGGCACGGAGGTCGTCGAACAGGCCGGCCGCCCCGGCGCCCGCCGGGTCACCTACGCCCTGCGCACCGTCAACGGCGTCCGCCAGAAGCCCCGCAAGATCGCCGAGGAGACGGTGCGCGAGCCCGTCGACGCCCGGGTCCTGGTCGGCACCAAACCCCTGCCCACCTCCGTCGCCGGCGCCGACGGCCTGGACTGGGGCGCCCTCGCCCGGTGCGAGTCCGGCGGCCGGCCCGGCGCCACCGACCCCTCGGGGACGTACGGCGGGCTGTACCAGTTCGACGTCGGCACCTGGCAGGCCCTGGGCGGCAGCGGCCGCCCGCAGGACGCCAGCGGCGAGGAGCAGACGTACCGGGCCAAGAAGCTCTACGTGCAGCGGGGGGCGAGTCCCTGGCCCCACTGCGGCCGTAGGCTTTACCGGTGAGCACCGCAGAGCAGCACGAGCAGCACGAGCACCACGACGGCCCCGGGGGCGGCGACGCCCTCCTCGGGCCCGCCGACATCCGGGAACTGGCCGGGGCGCTCGGCGTACGCCCGACGAAGCAGAAGGGCCAGAACTTCGTCATCGACGCCAACACGGTCCGCCGGATCGTGCGCACCGCCGAGGTCCGCCCCGAGGACGTGGTGGTCGAGGTCGGTCCCGGGCTCGGCTCGCTGACGCTCGCCCTGCTGGAGGCTGCCGATCGGGTCACCGCCGTCGAGATCGACGACGTCCTGGCCGCCGCGCTGCCCGCCACCATCGCCGCCCGCATGCCGCACAAGGCGGACCGCTTCGCGCTGGTCCACTCCGACGCCATGCTGGTCCAGGAGCTGCCCGGCCCGGACCCGACGGCGCTGGTCGCGAACCTCCCCTACAACGTCGCCGTGCCCGTGCTGCTGCACATGCTCGACCGCTTCCCCACCATCGAGCGCACCCTCGTCATGGTCCAGGCCGAGGTCGCCGACCGGCTCGCCGCCCGGCCGGGCAACAAGGTCTACGGGGTCCCCTCGGTCAAGGCCAACTGGTACGCCGACGTCAAGCGGGCCGGGGCCATCGGCCGCAACGTCTTCTGGCCCGCCCCGAACGTCGACTCCGGACTGGTCTCCCTGGTCCGCCGGACCGAGCCGGTGAAGACCACCGCCACCAAGGCCGAGGTCTTCGCCGTGGTGGACGCCGCGTTCGCCCAGCGCCGCAAGACCCTGCGGGCCGCCCTGGCCGGCTGGGCCGGCTCGGCCGCCGCCGCCGAGGCCGCGCTCGTCGCGGCCGGGATCTCGCCGCAGGCCCGCGGCGAGGCCCTGACCGTCGAGGAGTTCGCCGCCATCGCGGAGCACAAGGAGGCCGGCCGGTGACCTCCACCCGCGCCCCCGGGGCCCCCGGCGCCGCCTCCGTCACCGTACGGGTCCCGGCCAAGGTCAACGTGCAGCTCGCGGTCGGCGCGCCCCGGCCCGACGGCTTCCACCCCCTGGCCAACGTCTTCCTCGCCGTCTCCCTCCACGACGAGGTGACCGCGACCCCGGCAGCCGAGCTGACCGTGACCTGCTCCGGCCCGGACGCCGGGCAGGTCCCCCTCGACCGGACCAACCTGGCCGCCCGCGCGGCCGAGCTGCTGGCCGCCCGGCACGGCATCGCCCCCGACGTCCACCTGCACATCGCCAAGGACATCCCCGTCGCCGGGGGCATGGCCGGCGGCAGCGCGGACGGCGCCGGCGCCCTGCTCGCCTGCGACACCCTGTGGGGCCTGCACACCCCGCGCGAGGAACTCCTCGACATCTGCGCCGAGCTGGGCAGCGACGTGCCCTTCAGCCTGGTCGGCGGCGCCGCCCTGGGCACCGGGCGGGGCGAGGTGCTGACCCCGGTCCCGGCAGGCACCTTCCACTGGGTCTTCGCCCTCGCCGACGGCGGCCTGTCCACGCCGGCCGTCTTCCGCGAGTTCGACCGGCTCACCGCCGCCGTGGACGTCCCGGCCCCGCAGGCCGACCCGGCGCTGCTGGCCGCCCTGGCCTCCGGCGACCCGGACGCCCTCGCCGCCACCCTCGCCAACGACCTCCAGCCCGCCGCGCTGTCGCTGCGCCCGCAGCTGGCCGCCACCCTGGCGGCGGGCACCGGCGCGGGCGCCCTGGCCGGTCTGGTCTCCGGCTCCGGGCCCACCACGGCCTTCCTCGTCCGCGACGAGGAGTCCGCCCTGAAGGTGGCCGCCGCCCTGGAGGCCTCGGGCACCTGCCGCACCACCCGCACCACCACGTCCCCCGCACCGGGAGCCACGGTCCTGACGACCTGAGTGGCCGGGCGCTGGGGCGGGGCCGGGACGGTTAGGGTGAGGGGTTGAGAGATCCCTTTCCCTGGAGTGCGTCTGATGGCCGTCAATCTGGTCAATGTCGAGGCAGTCAGCAAGGTGTACGGCACCCGCACCTTGCTCGACGCCGTCTCCCTCGGCGTCTCCGAGGGCGACCGGATCGGTGTCGTCGGCCGCAACGGCGACGGCAAGACCACCCTGATCCGGATCCTGACCAAGCTGGAGGAACCCGACACCGGCCGGGTCACCCACACCGGTGGATCCCGGATCGGGGTGCTGACCCAGCACGACTCGCTCGACCCCGCGGCGACCGTCCGCCACGAGATCATCGGCGACCTGGCCGACCACGAGTGGGCCGGCAACGCCAAGATCCGCGACGTGCTCACCGGCCTGTTCGGCGGACTGGACCTGCCCGGCTTCGACCAGGGCCTGGACACCGTCATCGGCCCGCTCTCCGGCGGTGAGCGCCGCCGGATCGCGCTCGCCAAGCTCCTCGTCGCCGAACAGGACATGCTCGTCCTGGACGAGCCCACCAACCACCTCGACGTCGAGGGCATCGCCTGGCTCGCCCGGCACCTGCAGGAGCGGCGCTCCGCCCTGGTCTGCGTCACCCACGACCGCTGGTTCCTCGACCAGGTCTGCACCCGGATGTGGGACGTGCAGCGGGGCGAGGTCCACGAGTACGAGGGCGGCTACAGCGACTACGTCTTCGCCCGCGCCGAGCGCGAGCGCATCGCCGCCACCGAGGAGGCCAAGCGGCAGAACCTGATCCGCAAGGAGCTGGCCTGGCTGCGCCGCGGCGCGCCCGCCCGGACCTCCAAGCCACGGTTCCGGATCGAGGCCGCCAACGAGCTCATCGCGGACGTGCCCCCGCCGCGCGACCGCAGCGAACTGATGCGCTTCGCCGGCTCCCGGCTCGGCAAGACCGTCTTCGAGCTGGAGAACGTCTCCGTCCAGGCCGGCCCCAAGCTGCTGCTCAAGCACCTCACCTGGCAGCTCGGCCCCGGCGACCGGATCGGCCTGGTCGGCGTCAACGGCGCCGGCAAGACCTCGCTGCTGCGGGCCCTGGCCGAGGCCGCCCGCACCCAGGGCGAGTCCCAGCCCGCCGCCGGCACCATCACCGTCGGCCGGACCGTCAAGCTCGCCTACCTCTCCCAGGAGGTCGGTGAACTCGACCCGTCCCTGCGGGTCCTGGAGGCCGTGCAGCGCGTCCGCGACCGGGTGGACCTCGGCAAGGGCCGCGAGATGACGGCCGGCCAGCTCTGCGAGCAGTTCGGGTTCACCAAGGACAAGCAGTGGACCCCGGTCGGAGACCTCTCCGGCGGCGAGCGGCGCCGGCTGCAGATCCTGCGGCTGCTGATGGACGAGCCGAACGTGCTCTTCCTCGACGAGCCCACCAACGACCTCGACATCGAGACCCTCACCCAGCTGGAGGACCTCCTCGACGGCTGGCCCGGCTCGATGATCGTGATCTCCCACGACCGGTTCTTCATCGAGCGCACCACCGACACCGTGATGGCCCTGCTGGGCGATGCCACCCTGCGGATGCTGCCGCGCGGCCTGGACGAGTACCTGGAGCGCCGGCAGAAGATGGTCGAGGCGGCGGCGCCCGCACCGGCCCCGGCGGCCGCGGCCAAGGAGAAGTCCGCCGGTGACGCGCGCGCCACGAAGAAGGAACTGCAGAAGATCGAGCGTCAGCTCAACAAGCTCGCCGACCGCGAGACCCACCTGCACGCCCAGATCGCCGACCACGCCACCGACTTCGAGAAGGTGGCCCGCCTCGACGCGGAGCTGCGCGAACTGATGGCCGAGCGCGACGACTTGGAGATGCGCTGGCTGGAGCTGGCCGAGGACGCCTGAATTCCGGTCGTGCACACCGGATAACGACGGCGTCACGGGCCGGTCCGCCCTTGGGAACAGGGGTGCGACCGGCCTCGGTACGTCCGGCCCCGGGTGATACAAAGGTCATCCCCCCACCCCTCGCCCGGCCCGTCGGGCCACCCGGACCGCCGAAGGTATGCGCTGATGACTGTGCCGCCCCCGCCGCCGAACCAGCCGCCCGGCCCCGACGGTTACGGCCATCTGCCCGGGCCCCCGCCGCAGGGCTACGGCTACCCGCAGGGCCCCAATCCGTACGCCCAGCAGTACCCGCCGCAGCAGCCCGCCCCGCCGCAGCCGCACGCCCAGCCGCCCCAGGCCGGCCCGGGCTGGGGCCCGTACCCGCCGCAGCACGGTGGTCTCCCGCAGGCCCCGCAGCCCGGCGGCCCGGGCGGCGGCCGGTCCCGCAACAAGCCGGCGCTCGTGGCCGCCGCGATGGCCGGCGTCCTGGTGCTCGGCGCCGGCGGGTACTTCCTGCTCGCCGGGGACGACGAGGGCGGCAAGGACCCGAAGGCACAGGCCTCCGCACCCGCCGACGCCAAGCCCTCCGGCGGGGCGTCCGTCGACAAGGGCGACGGCAACGGCGGCGGCGGTCAGGAGGCGGACCTCAACTCCGGCCGCAAGCCCGGCGAGGACAAGGTCCTGTGGGTGAAGACCAACTCCGTCGAGCTGCCCGGCGCCGGCGCCGACGCGCCCGCCCAGTGGGTCGTCGGCGACACCGTCGTCAAGGCCGCGTACAAGTCCGTCACCGCCTACGGGGTACGCGACGGCAAGGAGCGCTGGACGGTCTCCTTCCCCGAGAAGATCTGCACGGCCACCAACACCACCACCGCCGACGCGAAGACGGTGGTCGGCTTCATGAACGGCCAGTCCAGCAGCGCCAAGTGCAACCAGCTCAAGGGGATCGACCTCAAGGCCGGCAAGGAGACCTGGACCAAGGAGGTCCCCGACGAGGGGATGTTCGACATCATGGTCTCGCCCACCCTGGCCATCGCGGGCGACACCGTCACGGTCAGCCGCATGGGCCCGACCAGCGCCTTCAAGGTCAGCACCGGCGACAAGCTGTTCGCCCGGACGGAGCAGCCCACCACCGACGGCAAGTGCGTCCCCGAGACCTACGCCGGCGGCAGCCGGATGGTCGCCGTCGCCCGCTGCATCGACGAGGGCGAGGAGGTCCAGGGCGCCGACCCGGCCACCGGCAACACCACCTGGGGCTACAAGCTGCCCAAGGACTGGAAGGTCACCAAGGTCTACTCGGTCGACCCGGTCGTCATCGACGTCACCAACAAGACCAAGAAGGAGCGGGCGGTCGCCGTCCTCGGCCCGGACGGCAAGCTGCGCACCCAGCTCACCGGTGAGGGCAACTTCGCCGCCGAGTGCGACCTGACCCTGCTCGACCGCTCGCTGCAGAACTGCAAGGGCGCGGTCGTCGACGGCCCGTCGAACACCATGTACCTGCCCACCGAGGGCCGTTCGAACGAGATCGCCGCCTTCGACCTGACCACCGGCAAGATCAAGTGGCGCACCCCCGCGGGCGAGGGCCGCCGGCTGCTGCCGCTGCGGGCGGAGAACGGGCAGCTCTACGCCTACCTGGACGCCGAGAAGGACAAGGGCGGCGAGGTCGTGGCGGTCCCGGCGGCCGGCGGCAAGCCGACCACCCTGCTGCGCAACCCCTCGGGCCCGGCCGCGCCGGTCGAGAACGCCTTCTTCTCCCCGCAGCTGGACTTCGTGGACGGGCGGCTGTTCATCTCCGCCACGCGCCTGCTGGGCAACAGCAAGGGCGGCCAGGAGAAGCTCCTGATGGTCTTCGGCAAATGAGTTCCCGGCAGTGACAGTCTTCGGCACGTGATGAGAGGCAACAGCACCTGATGAGTACCCCGCCGCCCCCACCGAACCAGCCGCCGGCCGGCGGCTGGTTCGGTGGGGGCGGCGGGGTACTCATC
>NZ_RPRY01000367.1 GCF_003949795.1 Streptomyces sp. WAC06614 | reverse complement strand
GTGCTGTGGTGGGCGGGCGGTCAGTCGGCCGCGCGCGGGAAGGCGTGCACGTGGAGGCGTACGGGCCGGGTGTCCTCGGCCGGCGGGAGGTCGCGGTAACTGTTGATCAGGTCGTGCATCTTGTGGATGAGTTCGAGACTCTGCTCGGGGCTCAGGCGGAGCGTGAAGTCGCTGAGGTCGGAGCCGCGGCGCCAGTCCAGGGACCAGGCCTGCGCACCGGCCAGCCAGTCGTGCACCTCCTGCCCGTGGATCGTGGCGATCTCCTGGAGGAAGACGTCGGCGGCGCCGCGCACGGCCGGGTCGGCGTCGTGGACCAGCTCCTCGTCGAAGGCGGTGCCGTCGTGCGCGGCCCGCCACCACCGCTCGCGTCCCTTGCCGTGCCCGGGGGCGTCCTCGACGAAGCCGTGGGCGGCGAGCTGGCGCAGGTGGTAGCTGGTGGAGCCGCTGGACTCGCCGAAGCGCTCGCCCAGCTGGGAGGCGGTGGCGGGTCCGTCGTGCCGCAGCGCCGCCAGCAGGCGGATCCGCAGCGGGTGCGCGAGGCCGCGCAGGGTGCGGGCGTCGAGCTTGCGGACGTTGAGCTCGGGGCCGGGGTCGTCCCCCGGGGCGGTGTGCTGCGGCTCGTTCTCGGGCATGGCTCAAGCGTAGGTGTGCAAAGAGTTCTGTGCAAGGGTTTCTTTGCATAGAACTCTTTGCGTGGAGTCCCGTGCGGGAGAAGGCCCGTTCAGTCGTCCTGGGCCGCCTGCTCCACCAGCGGGATCACCCGCAGCGGTACCGGGTTCTCCATGACGATCGCCGTCG
Source organism: Streptomyces sp. WAC06614 (assembly GCF_003949795.1). Lineage (GTDB taxonomy): Bacteria > Actinomycetota > Actinomycetes > Streptomycetales > Streptomycetaceae > Streptomyces. Next base: position 5,754 of record NZ_RPRY01000367.1, on the reverse strand, counting down.
ACGCCCGGACGATCCCCTCGAAGCCGACCACCCGGTCGATCACCCGCTGCAGATCGGCGTTGGACCGCGCCACCAGACGGCACAGCATGTCCCCGTGCCCGGTCGTGGTGTGCAGCTCCAGCACCTCCGGCACGCCCGCCAGATGGGCGCGGACGTCGGAGCCCTGGCCCTGCTTGATCTCCAGCGTGGCGAACGCGGTCACCGGGTAGCCGAGCGCGGCCGGGTCCACCTGGGGGCCGAACCCGCGGATGACCCCGTTCGACTGGAGCCGGTCGAGCCGCGCCTGGACCGTGCCGCGCGCCACGCCCAGCCGGCGCGAGGCCTCCAGGACGCCGATCCGGGGCTCACGGGCCAGGAGAACGATGAGCCTGCCATCGAGATTGTCGATGCTCATGAGGCGCCCTCCGCTGGTCATCGTGTACAGATGCTCCAGCCATCCTGGGCTTTTGCTGGGCAGTTTGTACATCCAAACAGGAAACTATTGCGCAGCTTGTGTTTCGGCGGGACTCTGCGCTCATGACTGAGACCCTGGATCACACCCCCGACACCGCGCGTGAGGCCGACCCCTTCCCGGTGAAGGGCATGGACGCGGTCGTGTTCGCCGTCGGCAACGCCAAGCAGGCCGCGCACTACTACTCCACCGCGTTCGGCATGAAGCTGGTCGCCTACTCCGGACCGGAGACCGGCAGCCGCGAGACCGCCAGCTACGTGCTGACCAACGGCTCGGCCCGCTTCGTCCTGACCTCGGTCATCAAGCCGACCACCGACCACGGCCGGTTCCTCGTCGAGCACGTCGCCGAGCACGGTGACGGCGTCATCGACCTGGCCATCGAGGTCCCCGACGCGCGCGCCGCCTACGCGTACGCCGTCGAGCAGGGCGCCCGCGGGCTCCAGGAGCCGTACGAGGTGCAGGACGAGCACGGCACCGTGGTGCTGGCCGCCATCGCCACCTACGGCCAGACCCGCCACACCCTGGTCGAGCGCTCCCGCTACACCGGCCCCTACCTGCCCGGCTTCATCGAGGCCGAGCCGCTGGTGCCCCCGCTCGCCAAGCGCACCTTCCAGGCGATCGACCACTGCGTCGGCAACGTCGAGCTCGGCCGGATGGACGAGTGGGTCGCCTTCTACAACAAGGTCATGGGCTTCACGAACATGAAGGAGTTCGTGGGCGACGACATCGCCACCGAGTACTCGGCGCTCATGTCGAAGGTGGTCGCGGACGGCACCAAGAAGGTGAAGTTCCCGATCAACGAGCCGGCGATCGCGAAGAAGAAGTCGCAGATCGACGAGTACCTGGAGTTCTACAACGGGCCGGGCGTCCAGCACATCGCGCTGGCCTCGAACGACATCGTCAACACCGTGCGCACCATGCGCGCCGCCGGCGTCCAGTTCCTGTCCGTCCCGGACACGTACTACGACACCCTCGGCGAGTGGGTCGGCGACACCCGGGTGCCGATCGACGAGCTGCGCGAGCTGAAGATCCTCGCGGACCGCGACGAGGACGGCTACCTGCTGCAGATCTTCACCAAGCCGGTCCAGGACCGCCCGACCGTCTTCTTCGAGATCATCGAGCGCCACGGTTCGATGGGCTTCGGCAAGGGCAACTTCAAGGCCCTCTTCGAGGCGATCGAGCGCGAGCAGGACAAGCGCGGCAACCTCTGACGGGTTGCCTTTGACGGGCCGCCTCCGACAGGCCGCCTCCGACGGGCCGCCTCCGACAGGCCGCCGCCCCGGGCCCGAGGGCCCGGGGCGGTCCCGGCGTACCGGAGGCCCGGCGTCAGTGGCCCGGCTGGGACGGCTTCGGCTTGGGCTTGCTCATGTACGCGCTCATGTCCGGGGCCACCCAGCGGCCCTTCGGGCGGACGTTCTCCGGGCCGCCCGACGGGGGCTGGCCCACCGACTCCAGGGCCTCCTTCGCCTGCGGCGCCCGCAGCGGCGAGAAGTGCGGGTTGGTGCGCAGGGCGTCCTGCAGGTGCCGGCGGGCCGAGGCCGTGTCACCCGTGCCCCGTTCGATCTGGGCCCGGTGGAAGAAGAACTCGGCGCTGCGCAGCCCCGGCTCGGTCGCCTTCTTCGCGTACTCCAGCGCCGCCTCGTCGTCGCCCGCCCGGTGCAGCGCCCAGCCCAGCGCGTCCGCCACCGCCATGCTCTTGTTCCGCTCCCACGTGGCCGACAGCCGCCGCACGGCCTCCGCCGGATCACCGTGCTCCGCCTCGTACAGGCCGAGGACCACCGTCTCGTCGACCCCGTTCGCCGCACCCTTCGCGGCCAACTGCACCACCTGCGCGTACGACTCCTGCGCCTCCTCCCGCCGCCCCAGCGACTCCAGCAGCTCGCCCAGCTCCAGCGCCAGCGCCGGGGACGGAACCCGGCCCAGCGCCATCCGGTAGTCCCGCAGCGCCTCACCCTCCCGGCCCAGCGCGGCCAGCGCCCGGGCACGGCCGCCCAGCGCCGCCCCGTGCGCGGGATCGGCCCGCAGCGCCCCCTCGTACAGCCGCAGCGCCTCCACCGGCTCGCCGCGCTCCCAGGCCAGTTCGCCCAGCCGGTCCATCGCGAGCGCCTTCTCCGCCGGGGACTTGGCGGCCGCCGCCGCGTTGTCCAGCGAGGCCACCGCGTCCTCGCGCCAGCCGCGGTCCCGGTAGACCTGCGCGGCCTTGACGTAGCCGGCGGCCAGGCCCGGCCGCAGCTCCAGCAGCTGTTCCATCACCTTCACGGCGGCCTTGTAGTCACCGAGCCCCGCGTACGCGTCCACCAGCACCGGGTACGCAGCCCACTGCTTGGCCGACTGCGCCCGGACCAGCTCGCCCCACTTCTTGCCGGTGGCGAAGTCCCCCCGCGCATTGGCCAGGGCGCCCATGGCCGCCATCGCGTCGAGGTTGCCCTTCTCCGCGGGCCTGAGCTTCAGGGACCGCTTCAGGGACTGCTCCGCCCGCGGGTACCAGCCCGGGTCCGCCGTCCGGCGCGCCTGTTCCAGGTAGGCCGAGCCGAGCACCGCCCACGACCGTTCGTCGTCGGCGTGCTCCTTCAGCCATTTCTCCCGGTCGATGATCAGCGCCGTCAGGTCCACCGCCGCCGCCGGGGCGCCCAGCCCCATCGCCGTCACCGCCCGCTGGCTCGGCGCGGGCGGGCGCGCGTCGTCGATGTGCCGGGCGGGCCGGATCAGCAGGGCGGCCGCGATCAGCACGACCGCGATCGCGGCAGCCACCAGTGTCTTGCGGCCGGTGAAGGTCACGGGCGCCGGCGGCCGGGATTCCTCGTCCATGAAGTCCACCCGCTCACTGTGCGTCAATATGAAGAGCGCGCCGCGATGTCCGAAGAGGGGCACGGCCGGGTTCACACCGATGGCCCCTGCTGCCACGCTGGCCCCCATGGACGACATGGACGACCTCCGTACGCTCCTCCTGAAGGGCCTGCCGGCCGACGCGGTCCTCACCGACCCCGCGGTGACCACCTCCTACGCCCACGACATGGCGAGCTTCTGCGCCGCCGGCACCCCCGCGGCCGTCGTCGTGCCCCGCACCGTCGCCCAGGTCCAGCACGTGCTGCGGACCGCGCACGAGCTGCGCGTCCCCGTCGTCCCGCAGGGCGCCCGCACCGGGCTGTCCGGCGGCGCCAACGCCACCGACGGCTCGATCGTCGTGTCCCTGCTGAAGATGGACCGCATCCTGGAGATCGACCCGGTCGACCGGATCGCCGTCGTGGAACCCGGCGTCGTCAACGCCGTCCTGTCCCGGGCGGTCGCCGAGCGCGGCCTGTACTACCCGCCCGACCCCTCCAGCTGGGAGCAGTGCACCATCGGCGGCAACATCGGCACCGCCTCCGGCGGGCTGTGCTGCGTCAAGTACGGAGTCACCGCCGAGTACGTCCTCGGGCTCGACGTCGTCCTCGCCGACGGACGGCTCCTGCGCACCGGCCGCCGCACCGCCAAGGGCGTCGCCGGCTACGACCTGACCCGGCTGTTCGTCGGTTCCGAGGGCAGTCTCGGCATCGTGGTGCAGGCCGTGCTGGCCCTGCGCCCGGCCCCGCCCCGGCAACTGGCGCTGGCCGCCGAGTTCCCCTCGGCGGCCGCGGCCTGCGCCGCCGTCTGCGCCGTCATGGAGGCCGGGTTCACCCCCTCGCTGCTGGAGCTGATGGACCGCACCACCGTCCGGGCCGTCAACGCCCTCGGGCGGATGGGCCTGCCCGAGAGCACCGAGGCGCTGCTGCTCGCCGCGTTCGACACCCCCGGGGCGCCCGCCGAGCTCGCAGCCGTGGGGGAGCTGTGCCGGGCCGCCGGGGCCACCGCCGTGGTGCCCGCCGAGGACGAGGCGGAGTCCGAACTCCTGCTCCAGGCGCGCCGGATGTCGCTGACCGCCCTGGAGGCGCTGCGCCCGGCCACGATGATCGACGACGTGTGCGTGCCGCGGTCCCGGCTCGCCGAGATGCTCGACGGCACGGCGGCCCTCGCCGCCCGGCACGGTCTGACCATCGGGGTCTGCGCCCACGCCGGCGACGGCAACACCCATCCGGTGGTCTGCTTCGACCCCGCCGACGCCGACGAGACCGCGCGGGCCCGGGCCTCGTTCGACGAGATCATGGCCCTCGGGCTGGAACTGGGCGGCACGATCACCGGGGAGCACGGGGTGGGCGTGCTGAAGAAGGACTGGCTCGCGCGCGAACTGGGCCCGGTGGGGCTGGAGATGCAGCGGGCGGTCAAGCAGGCCTTCGACCCGCTGGGCCTGCTCAACCCCGGCAAGCTCTTCTGACGCCCCTGCCGCTGCCGTTGTCGCTGCCGCCGGGTCACGCCTCGGTGTCCCCGGACTCGTCCGACGGCCACGGATCGCGCAGCCACAGCTCGTCGGCCGGGGTCGGGGCCAGCAGCGCGGCCAGGGCCGCGTCCAGGCCCAGCCGGTCGGCCTCGGTGCCCGGCGGCACCAGGCGCAGGGTCCGCTCCAGCCAGGCCGACACCACCGCGGCCGGGGCCTCCAGCAGGGCGTCGCCGTCGGGGGAGCTGAGGGCCATGCACAGCACCGCCGTGTTGTCGATCTTGGTGGGCCAGACCCGTACGTCGCCGTGACCGCAGGGCCGGAAGACCCCCTCGACCAGCAGCTCACGGGCGAAGGTCCAGTTGACCGGGGTGTGCGAGCCGGTGTGGAAGGTGATGTGCACGGCGAACGGGTCGTCCGACCGGTACGTGAACCGGGCGGGGACGGCGATGCTGCGCTCGGGGGACAGGACCAGCTTGAGTTCCAGCTCGCGCTCGACGGCGGGGGAGGGGTACATGGGTGCCTCGCTTCGGTTCGCGTCGCGGGGCCGGCTTTCGACCCCGCACCCGTGAAGAGCGGGGAAGTGCCCGGCTATGACGCGACTTCGAGGGACCGTCCGAAACCTGGCCGGATTTTTTCGACCGGCCGGAAATCGATGTCGGGCTCACGTTCCCCCGAAGGCTTGCATTCTCCCGTTACCGGACCTGCCGGAGGGGGGTTCTTGGTTATGGTCCTCCCTTGCACAAGCCTCAAGCCACGAACGGAGTTGGGGACATTGACGGCCTCCCCTGGTGACGGCGAGCACGCCCGTGAGGGCTACTACCCCGACCCGTCCATCCCCGGGTACATCCGGTACTGGAACGGCTCGTCGTGGGTGCCCGGCACGAGCCGGCCGGCGACGGCGGCCACCGCCGTCGCCGGGTCCGACGAGACGGGCCCGGTGTTCCTCGACGACACCTCCCTGACGGAGCGCCCCCGCCCCACCCCGTCCCCGGGCCCGTCTCGTCGGACC
>NZ_RPRY01000366.1 GCF_003949795.1 Streptomyces sp. WAC06614 | reverse complement strand
GGACGGTACCGCCGAGGGTGCCCAGGGCCAGGGCCGAATCGACGGGTCCGGTCTGCGGCAGGGTGCCGGCGTCGCCGGCCCCGCCCGCCTCCTGCCCGCCTCCGCCCCCGCCTACGGCCGTCACGTCCAGTTCCAGCGACGGCTTGGGGGCGTTGCCGGGCGTGCAGACCGTCTCGGTCGTCATCGCCTTGATGGTGAGCACCCCGGCGGTGAAGGTGACCTTTCCGCTCTTCCTCGGCGTGTAGGTGCCCGACAGGTCGGAGATCTTGATGGGGGTGTCGGCCGGCACCGCCTCGGCGTTCGGCGGGCCCGACACCGCCACCTCCGCCTTCTCGGCGCCGTTCACCACGATCACCCCGCTGGGGTTCATAGCGCCCTTGCCCAGCTCGATGGGGCTGGACGACACGCCCTTCTGGAACGACATCGTCAGCTTGAAGCCGTCGCCCTCCTTGACCGCCTTGATGTCGATCGGCGAGACCGCGGACTTGTCGCCGATCGGCGTCCTGCAGTCGTACGCGACGTCGACGACGTCGGCGTGCGCGCCGGGGGCGGCGGCCAGCAGGACCGCCGCCGCGAGGGCGGGGGCGGTGAGGAGCGCAGCGGCGGAGCGTTTGCGGTCGGACACGTTCGTCTTCCCCTCGGACCACACGGGCCTGATGACGCTGACGGCACATCAGATGGGTGGCTCAAGGTACGCCGGGGTCCTTGCGGAGGGAAGACAAAGGGATCCCCCGAATTGACGCCTCGTCAGTAACGGCGGGGCGTGCCCGGCCAGACGCTCGGACGGCCGGCGGTCGGACGGTCAGACGACCCGCTCCCCCTTCTGCCACACGGCCGACACGAGCGGGACGCCCGGCCGGTACGCGAGGTGCACGTGGCTGGGCGCGTCGAGCAGGACCAGGTCGGCGCGGGCGCCGGGGGTGACGGTGCCGATGTCGGTACGGCGCAGCGCGCGGGCGCCGCCGGCGGTGGCGGACCACAGGGCCTCGTCGGGGGTCATCCGCATGTCACGGACGGCGAGCGCGATGCAGAACGGCATCGAGCTGGTGTAGGAGGAGCCCGGGTTGCAGTCCGTGGACAGGGCCACGGTCGCCCCGGCGTCGAGCAGCCGGCGGGCGTCGGGCCACTGGGCGCGGGTGGAGAACTCGGCGCCGGGCAGCAGCGTGGCGACGGTCTCGGACTGGCCGAGGGCGTCGACGTCGGCGTCGGTGAGGTGGGTGCAGTGGTCGGCCGAGGCCGCACCGAGCTCGACGCCGAGCTGGACGCCGGGGCCGAAGCTGAGCTGGTTGGCGTGGATCCGCGGGATCAGGCCCTTGGCCCGGCCGGCGGTGAGGATCGCCCGCGCCTGGTCGCCGTCGAAGGCGCCCTTCTCGCAGAAGACGTCGATCCAGCGGGCGTGGGGCGCGCAGGCGTCGAGCATCTCGCCCGTGACGAGGGCGACGTAGCCGGCCGGGTCGTCGGCGAAGTCGGGCGCGACGATGTGGGCGCCGAGGTAGGTGACCTCCTCGGTGTGCGCGGCGGCGATGCGCAGGGCGCGGGCCTCGTCGGCGACGGTGAGGCCGTAGCCGGACTTGGTCTCGAAGGTGGTGGTGCCCTGGCGGCGGGCCTCGTCCAGGTGCCGTACGAGGTTGGCCTCCAGCTCGGCGTCCGTGGCGGCTCGGGTGGCGGCGACGGTGGTGCGGATGCCTCCGGCGGAGTAGCTGTGGCCGGACATCCGGGCGTTGAACTCGGCGGTGCGGTCGCCGGCGAAGACGAGGTGGGAGTGCGAGTCGACGAACCCGGGGATCACGGCCCGGCCCTGGGCGTCGAACCCGGCGTCCGCCGCCGGCGCCTGGGCGGCGGGCCCGACCCAGGCGATCGTCCCGTCGTCGCCGAACACGACGGCCGCGTCCCGGACCAGGCCGAGGGGGCCTTCGCCCAGCGCGGGGTCATTGGTGACGAGGCTGCCGATGTGGGTGATGGCTGTGGTGCTCATGGGTTCCTCTCGTGATCCGGGGCGGGGCCCACGGGGGCGGCGGTCAGCCGCGGACGGCTGCGACGGCCCGGGCCAGGGCGGACGGCACGTCCCCGACCAGGACGTGGTGGCCGTCGCGGACGATGTGGCGGCCCGCCACCACCGTGTGGCGGACGTCCGCCGCGCTCGCCGCGAACACCGCCGTCTCGGCCCCGAGCCGCGCCACCGGCCCCGCCGTCCGCACCGAGTCCAGTGCGACGGTGGTGAAGTCCGCCAGGGCCCCGGCCTCCAGGAGGCCCGCCTCCGGCAGGCCCAGGGCCGCGTGGCCGTCGGCCGTGGCGGCCCTGAGCAGCGCGGCCGCGGTCCAGTGGCCGCGGGTCCGGCTGGCCAGCCGCTCGTTCAGCTCCATCGCCCGCGCCTCCTCCAGGAGGTCGATCACGGCGTGGCTGTCGCTGCCCAGTGACAGCGGGCTGCCCGCCCGCTGCAGCCGGACCGCCGGGCCGATGCCGTCGGCCAGGTCGCGTTCCGTCGTCGGGCACATGCACGTGCCGGTCGTGGTCCCGCCGATCAGGGCGATGTCCTCGTCCGTGAGGTGCGTGTTGTGCACGCCCGTGGTGCGCGGGCCGAGGACGCCGTGCTCGGCCAGGAGCTGCGTGGGCGTGCAGCCGTGCGCCTCCCGGCAGGCGTCGTTCTCGGCGGTCTGCTCGGACAGGTGCACGTGCAGCGGCGCCCGCCGCTCCTCGGCCCAGCGGGCCACCGTGCCGAGCTGCCCGGCCGGTACGGCCCGTACGGAATGCACGGCCGCCCCGATCAAGGCGTGCTCGCGCGGCTTGAGCGCGGCGGCCCGCTCCGCCCAGGCCTCGGCGGTGCCGTCGGAGAACCGGAGCTGGTGGGGGTCGGGCGCCTGACCGAAGCCCGCCGACAGGTAGCAGGTGTCCAGCAGCGTGATCCGGATGCCCGCCTCCGCGGCGGCCTCGATCAGCGCCTCGCCCATCGCGTTGGGGTCGGCGTACGGGGCGCCGCCGGGGGCGTGGTGGACGTAGTGGAACTCGCCCACGTTGGTGATCCCGGCCAGCGCCATCTCGGCGTAGACCGCCCGGGCCAGCGCGAAGTACGTGTCCGGGGTGAGGTGCTGGGCGACCTTGTACATGGTCTCGCGCCAGGTCCAGAACGTGCCGGAGCCCACCTGCACGGTCCCCCGCAGGGCGCGGTGGAAGGCGTGGCTGTGGGCGTTGGCCAGGCCCGGGAGCGTCAGGCCGCGCAGGACCTCGGCCCCCGGGGGCGGGGTGTCCACCCCGGTGCGGACGGCGGCGATCCGGCCGTCCGCCGACACGTCGAGGGCCACGCCCGGCTCGACGTGGGTGTCGAGCCAGGCGTGCTCCAGCCAGTACGTCTTCTGCTGCGCGGTCAGCGGCACGCGAGGCCTTCCAGTACGTCGGCGAGGGCGAGGACACCGGCGACGCAGTCGTCCTCCTCGGCGGATTCCGCCGGGGAGTGCGAGACGCCGGTGGGGTTGCGCACGAACAGCATCGCGGTCGGCACGGCCCCGGACAGGATTCCGGCGTCGTGTCCCGCGCCGGTGCCCAGGACGGGGACGGGGGTGTCGCCGCCCAGGATCCGGGCGAGTTCGTCGCGCAGCGCGTGCGCGAACTCGACCACGGGGGTGAAGGACTCCCGGGTGACGGCCAGGTCGATGCCGTGCCGGTCGGCGTACTCGCCGGCGGCCTTGCGGACACCGTCGACGACCTGGTCGAGCGAGGCCTCGTCGGCGGCCCGGGCGTCCAGCCAGCCGCGGACCAGGGAGGGGATGGCGTTGACCCCGTTCGGCTCGACCGCGACCTTGCCGAAGGTGGCGACGGCTCCGGCCAGCTCCGCCTCGCGCCGGGCGGCCAGGACCGTCTCGGCGTAGGCCAGCATCGGGTCGCGGCGGTCGACCAGCCGGGTGGTGCCGGCGTGGTTGGCCTCGCCGTGGAAGTCGTACCGCCAGCGCCCGTGCGGCCAGATGGCGGAGGCGATGCCGACCCGGTCCCCGGACAGGTCCAGGGCGCGGCCCTGCTCGACGTGGAGCTCGACGAAGGCGCCGATCCGGGCCAGGCGCTCGGGGTCGGCCCCGAGGGTGTCCGGGTCGAGGCCGGCCGCTTCCATGGCGCGGGGCAGGCTGACGCCGTCGGCGTCGCGCAGGGCGAACGCCTGCTCCTTGGTCAGCAGTCCGGCCGTCAGCCGGGAGCCGACGCAGGCCAGGCCGAACCGGGCGCCTTCCTCGTCCCCGAAGTTGGTGATCGCCAGCGGCCGGGTGAGCTGCACGCCGCGGGCGCGCAGTTCGTCCAGGGCCGCGAAGGAGGACACCACGCCCAGCGGGCCGTCGAAGGCGCCGCCGTCGGGCACGGAGTCCAGGTGCGAGCCGGTGACGACGGCGTCCCCGGCCGCGGGGTCACCGAGCCAGGCCCACTGGTTGCCGTTGCGGTCGAGCTCGTACGTCAGCCCGCGCGCCTCGGCCTGCGCCCGGAACCAGGCCCGGCAGTCCTGGTCGGCCGCGGTCCACGCGTAGCGGCGGTAGCCGCCGCTGCCGGCGTCGCGGCCGATGGGCCGCAGCTCGGCCCACATGCCGGCGAAACTGGTCGCGCCGGGGGCCCGGCCGCCGGGAGCGGCGGCCGGGACGGGGTCGCCGTGGGTCACGCGGAGTCACCCTCGCGCATCGGGACGCGGACGCCGCGCTCGTCGGCGACCGACTCGGCGATGTCGTAGCCGGCGTCGACGTGCCGGATGACGCCCATGCCGGGGTCGTTGGTCAGGACGCGGCGGATCTTCTCGCCGCCCAGCTTGGTGCCGTCGGCCACGGTCACCTGGCCGGCGTGGATCGAGCGGCCCATGCCGACGCCGCCGCCGTGGTGGAGGGAGACCCAGGAGGCGCCGGAGGCCACGTTCACCATGGCGTTCAGCAGCGGCCAGTCCGCGATGGCGTCGGAGCCGTCGAGCATGGCCTCGGTCTCGCGGTACGGGGAGGCCACCGAGCCGCAGTCGAGGTGGTCGCGGCCGATCGCGAGCGGGGCGGCCAGCTCGCCGGAGGCGACCATGTCGTTGAAGCGCTCGCCGGCCTTGTCGCGCTCGCCGTAGCCGAGCCAGCAGATCCGGGCGGGCAGGCCCTGGAAGTGCACGCGCTCGCCGGCCATCTTGATCCAGCGGGCCAGGGACTCGTTCTCCGGGAACAGCTCCAGGATCGCCTTGTCGGTCTTGGCGATGTCGGCCGGGTCGCCGGACAGGGCCGCCCAGCGGAACGGGCCCTTGCCCTCGCAGAACAGCGGGCGGATGTAGGCGGGGACGAAGCCGGGGAAGGCGAAGGCGCGGTCGTAGCCGGCGAGCTGGGCCTCGCCGCGGATGGAGTTGCCGTAGTCGAAGACCTCGGCGCCGGCGTCCATGAAGCCGACCATGGCCTCGACGTGCTTGGCCATGGACTCGCGGGCGCGGGTGGTGAAGCCGGCCGGGTCCTTGGCGGCGGCGTCGGCCATGTCCTCGAAGGCGATCCCGACGGGCAAGTACGCCAGCGGGTCGTGGGCCGAGGTCTGGTCGGTGACGATGTCGATGGGCGCGCCCATCGCCAGGAGCTGCGGGACCAGCTCGGCGGCGTTGCCGAGGACACCGATGGACAGCGGGCGGCGCTGGTCGCGGGCCTCGGTGGCGAGCTGGAGGGCGTGGTCGAGGCTGTCGGCCTTCACGTCCAGGTAGCGGTGCTCGATGCGCCGCTCGATGGCGCGCGGGTCGACGTCGATGCAGATCGCGACGCCGTCGTTCATGGTGACGGCCAGCGGCTGGGCGCCGCCCATGCCGCCGAGGCCGGCGGTCAGGGTGATGGTGCCGGCCAGGGTCCCGCCGAACTTCTTCGCGGCGACCGCGGCGAAGGTCTCGTAGGTGCCCTGGAGGATGCCCTGGGTGCCGATGTAGATCCAGGAGCCGGCCGTCATCTGGCCGTACATGGTCAGGCCGAGGGCCTCCAGACGGCGGAACTCCTCCCAGTTGGCCCAGTCGCCGACCAGGTTGGAGTTGGCGATCAGCACGCGCGGGGCCCACTCGTGGGTCTGCATCACGCCGACCGGGCGGCCGGACTGGACCAGCATGGTCTCGTCCTGCTTCAGGGTGCGCAGCGTGCGGACCATGGCGTCGAACGAGCGCCAGTCGCGCGCGGCCTTGCCGGTGCCGCCGTAGACGACCAGCTTGTCGGGGTGCTCGGCGACCTCGGGGTCCAGGTTGTTCTGGAGCATCCGGAGGGCGGCCTCCTGCTGCCATCCCAGGGTGCTCAGCTCGGTGCCGCGCGGAGCACGTACGGGTCGGGGTCCTGACATGGCTGCGCCTCCTGAGAATGTTGAGCGATCCATTCACATGGTGTCCCTCTGAATAGATTCAGTCAACAGCTGCGCGCGGACCCGCCGGGTGGTTGGCTGCTTCCATGGCCCTGGAGACGGACGCATCCCCGTACGGACCCGCCGCCCGCCGCGATCTGGCGGTACGGGCGGCAGTGGAGCAGGGACTGGTCGGCGAGGGGACCGGGCCGGACGGCGGGTCCGTACGGGGATGCGTCCGTCTCCAGGGCCATGGAAGCAGCCAACCACCCGGC
>NZ_RPRY01000365.1 GCF_003949795.1 Streptomyces sp. WAC06614 | reverse complement strand
CCATGGGCACCCCCGCCGAGCTGATCTCCCCCCGCTCCCCCCGGGTGGCCGCCGCCCGGCGCCTCGCCCGGCGCAACTTCCGCACCAAGGAGCGCCGCTTCATCGCCGAGGGCCCGCAGGCCGTGCGCGAGGCCGTCGCCCACCGCGGGGAGGCCGGCGCCACCCTGATCGAGCTGTTCGCGACCGTCGAGGCCGCCGAGCGGTACGCCGACATCGTGGCCGCCGCCCGCGCCGCCGGGGCCCGCGTCCACTACGCCTCCGACGAGGTCCTCGCCGACGTCTCGCAGACCATCACCCCGCAGGGCCTGGTCGGCGTCTGCCACTTCCTCGACTCCTCCTTCGAGGACGTCCTCGACGCCGGACCGAAGCTGGTCGCCGTCCTCGCCCACGTCCGCGACCCCGGGAACGCCGGCACCGTGCTGCGCTGCGCCGACGCGGCCGGCGCGGACGCCGTGGTGCTCACCGACGCCTCCGTGGACCTGTACAACCCCAAGTCGGTTCGCGCCTCCGTCGGCTCCCTCTTCCACCTGCCGGTCGCCGTCGGCGTCCCCGTCGAGCGGGCCGTCGAGGGCCTGCGCGCCGCGGGCGTACGGATCCTCGCCGCCGACGGCGCGGGCGAGGACGACCTCGACGCCGAACTGGACGCCGGCACCATGGGCGGCCCGACCGCCTGGGTCTTCGGCAACGAGGCCTGGGGCCTGCCGGAGGAGACCCGTGCGCTGGCGGACGCCGTCGTACGCGTCCCCATCCACGGCAAGGCCGAGAGCCTGAACCTCGCCACGGCCGCCGCCGTGTGCCTGTACGCCTCCGCGCGTGCACAGCGGGCTTCCGGAGGGTGCCGCTCCGTGACCCCCAGCTAGTAGTGTGGCCGCCCGGGGGCCCACGGTGCTGCCGGAGATGTGGGGTACGGGGACATGACCGTCGGTACGAACAGCTCACCGGGGGCCACGGACGTGGCGGCCACGGCGCCCCCGGTCGGCCGCGTCGGCCACCTCGCCCCGGACCTCGGGCTCGACCCCGACGACCTGCCCGACGGCCTGGTCGTCGCCGACCACACCGGCCAGGTGATCTGCTTCAACCGGGCCGCCGCCCGGATCACCGCCATCGCCCCCGGCGAGGCCCTCGGCGCCCGGATCGAGCGGGCCCTGCCCCTGGAGGACCTCGAAGGCCGCCGCTGGTGGACCCTGACCGACCCCTACGGCGGCCTGGCCACCCGCCGCGGCCAGCCGGAGCGCAACCTGCTGCTGCCCGGCGGCCGCGAGGTGCTGGTCTCCGCCCGGTACGTCCGCACCCACCCGCAGGGCCCGCTGGCCCGCCTCGTGGTGAGCCTGCGCGGCACCGAGGCCCGCCGCCGCACCGAGCGGAGCCACGCCGAGCTGATCGCCACCGTCGCGCACGAGCTGCGCTCCCCGCTGACCTCGGTCAAGGGCTTCACCGCGACCCTGCTGGCGAAGTGGGAACGGTTCACCGACGACCAGAAGCGGCTGATGCTGGAGACCGTCGACGCCGACGCCAACCGGGTCACCCGGCTGATCGCCGAGCTGCTCGACATCTCCCGGATCGACTCCGGCCGGCTGGAGGTGCGCCGGCAGCCCGTGGACATCGCCACCGCCGTCGGCCGGCACGTCCAGGCGCTCACCGCGAACGGCCAGGCCCCAGACCGCTTCCTCGTCCGGCTGGCCCGGCCGCTGCCCGATCTGTGGGCCGACCCGGACAAGATCGACCAGATCCTCGGCAACCTCCTGGAAAATGCGGTGCGCCACGGTGACGGAACGGTCACCATCGAGGTGGCGCCGCACGAGAAGGGAACAGCCGTCACCGTGACCGACGAGGGCCCCGGGATCCCGGAGGAGTCCATGAGCCGCGTGTTCACCCGCTTCTGGCGGGGCAGCAAGCGCGGCGGCACCGGGCTGGGCCTGTACATCGTCAAGGGCATCGTGGAGGCCCACGGCGGCACCATCACGGTCGGACGCGGCCCCGGGGGCGGCGCCGAGTTCCGATTTATCCTGCCCGTCGGCGCGCCGGCGTACCTCTCCCAGTAGTCGCGGCACTGCGCGGAGGCGTCTCACCGGTCGGCCCACGGGCTCCTTCACACCCGGCGACCTTTAGACTCGTCCTTTGGCACCTTTGTGTCCTTGTGTCGAGAACCTTGTGTCGAGCGGGGACCACCAGCCAGCCCATCGGAAGTACGGGAAGAGATGTCGGCACCGAACAAGTCGTACGACCCTGTCGAGGTCGAGGCACTGAAACCGGAAGAGATCGAGCGCATGCGGGACGAGGCGCTCGCCGCCTTCGCGGCCGCCGGCGACCTCGACGCACTGGCGCACGCGAAGACCGCCCACGCCGGCGGCACCTCGCCGCTGGCGCTGGCCAACCGTGAGATCGGCGCCCTGCCGCCGCAGGCCAAGGCCGAGGCCGGCAAGCGCGTCGGCCAGGCCCGCGGCGCCGTGAACAAGGCGTACGCGGAGCGCCTGGCGCAGCTGGAGGCCGAGCGCGACGAGCGGGTGCTGGTCGAGGAGGCGGTGGACGTCACGCTGCCCTACGACCGGGTCCCCGCCGGCGCCCGTCACCCCCTGACCACGCTGATGGACCGCGTCGCGGACATCTTCGTCGCCATGGGCTACGAGGTGGCCGAGGGCCCCGAGGTCGAGGCGGAGTGGTTCAACTTCGACGCCCTCAACTTCACGCCCGATCACCCGGCCCGCCAGATGCAGGACACCTTCTTCGTCCAGGGCCCCGAGGGCGTGCAGGGCGACGAGTCCGGTGTCGTGCTGCGCACCCACACCTCCCCGGTGCAGGCCCGCGCGCTGCTGGAGCGCCGTGAGCCCCCCGTCTACATCGTCTGCCCCGGCCGGGTCTACCGGACCGACGAGCTCGACGCCACGCACACCCCGGTCTTCCACCAGGTCGAGCTGCTGGCCGTCGACAAGGGCCTGACCATGGCCGACCTCAAGGGCACCATCGACCACATGGTCAAGGAGCTCTTCGGCGAGGACACCACCACCCGGCTCCGCCCGCACTTCTTCCCGTTCACCGAGCCGTCCGCCGAGATGGACATGCAGTGCTACGTGTGCCGCGGCGCCTCGGTGGGCAACCCCGACCGCCCCTGCCGCACCTGCTCCAGCGAGGGCTGGATCGAGCTCGGCGGCTGCGGGATGGTCAACCCCAAGGTGCTGATCGCCTGCGGCGTGGACCCCGAGGTGTACAGCGGGTTCGCCTTCGGGTTCGGCATCGAGCGGATGCTGATGTTCCGCCACAACGTCGAAGACATGCGAGACATGGTCGAGGGTGACGTCCGGTTCACCCGGCCGTTCGGGATGGAGATCTGATGCGGGTCCCGCTTTCTTGGCTGCGGGAGTACGTCGACCTGCCCGCGGGCACCACGGGTCGTGACGTAGCTGCCAAGCTCATCGACGCCGGTCTCGAGGTCGAGACCGTCGAGCAGCTCGGCGCCGGGCTCAAGGGCCCCCTGGTCGTCGGCCAGGTGCTGACCATCGAGGAGCTGGAGGGCTTCCGTAAGCCCATCCGTTTCTGCACCGTGGACGTCGGCGCGGCCAACGGCACCGGTGAGCCCCAGGAGATCGTGTGCGGCGCCCGCAACTTCGCGGTCGGCGACAAGGTCGTCGTGGTCCTGCCCGGCGCCGTCCTGCCCGGCGACTTCGCGATCGCCGCGCGCAAGACCTACGGCAGGACCTCCCACGGCATGATCTGCTCCGGCGAGGAGCTCGGCATGGGTGACGACGGTACGCACGGGATCATCGTGCTGCCGCCGGAGCACGAGGCGGGCACCGACGCGATCGAGCTGCTCCAGCTCGTCGACGAGGTCCTGCACATCGACGTCACCCCCGACCGCGGCTACTGCATGTCGATGCGCGGCATCGCCCGCGAGACCGCCACCGCCTTCGGCCTGCCGCTGCGCGACCCCGCGCTGCTCGACGTGCCGGCGCCGAACTCGTACGGCTACCCGGTCAAGGTCGAGGACCCGGCCGGCTGCGACCGCTTCACCGCGCGCACCGTCACCGGACTGGACCCCGAGGCCCGCTCCCCGATCTGGCTCACCCGCCGCCTGCAGAAGGCCGGCATGCGCCCGGTCTCGCTGGCCGTGGACATCACCAACTACGTGATGCTGGAGCTCGGCCAGCCGCTGCACGCCTACGACCGCTCGCGCGTCGACGGCACCATCGGGGTCCGCCGCGCCGAGCAGGGCGAGAAGTTCACCACCCTCGACGGCGTCAAGCGCACCCTCGACGCCGAGGACCTGGTGATCACCGACAACAGCGGGCCGATCGGCATCGCCGGTGTCATGGGCGGTGCCAACACCGAGATCGCCGACTCCGTCACCGACCCCGAGACCGGTGTGGTCACCGGCACCACCGAGGTCGTGATCGAGGCCGCGCACTTCGACCCGGTCTCCATCTCCCGCACCGCCCGCCGCCTGAAGCTGGCCTCCGAGGCCTCCAAGCGCTTCGAGCGCGGCGTCGACCCGCAGGCCGCCGCCGCGGCCGCCCAGCGGACCGTCGACCTGCTGGTGCTGCTCGCGGGCGGCACCGCCGAGGCCGGCGTCACCGAGACGAGCGCCCCGCTCGCCCCGCGCACCGTCGCGATGCGCGCCGACCACCCCGACCGGGTCGCCGGCATGGACTACGGCCGCGAGACCGTCGTCCGACGCCTGCAGGAGATCGGCTGCGACGTCTACGGCCAGGACGAGCTCGTCGTGACCGTGCCCTCGTGGCGGCCCGACCTCGCCGAGCCCAACGACCTCGCCGAGGAGGTCATCCGGCTGGAGGGCTACGGCAACCTGCCGTCGACCCTGCCGCAGGTGCCCTCAGGCCGCGGCCTCACCCCGCGCCAGCAGCTGCACCGCCGCGTCGGCCGGGCGCTGGCCGGCGCCGGCTACGTCGAGGCGCTCAGCTACCCGTTCATCGGCGAGGACGTCCTCGACCAGCTCCAGCTCCCCGCGCACGACGCGGCCCGCCAGGTGGTCAAGCTCGTCAACCCGCTGTCCGACCAGGAGCCGGCGCTGCGCACCACGCTGCTGCCCGGTCTCCTCGGCGCGCTGCGCCGCAACGACAGCCGCGGCAGCCACGACCTCGCCCTGTTCGAGACCGGCTCGGTCTTCCGGGCCGGCGACCGGCCCGGCGTCGCGGTGCGCCTGCCCGTCGACCGCCGTCCCACGGACGAGGAGATCGCCACGCTCGACGCCGCCCTCCCGGCGCAGCCGCGGTACGCCGCGGTCGTGCTGGCCGGCGCCCGCGAGCAGGCCGGCTGGTGGGGCAAGGGCCGCCCGGCCGACTGGGCGGACGCGGTCGAGGCCGCGCGTGCCCTGGCCCGCGAGGCGGGGGCCGAGCTGGTGGTCCGGCAGGGGCAGTACGGCCCCTGGCACCCGGGCCGCTGCGCCGAACTGGTGGTCACCCTGGACGGGGTCGAGCAGGTCATCGGCCACGCCGGTGAACTGCACCCGCGCGTCGTGAAGGCGCTCGGCCTGCCGGAGCGCACCAGCGCGATGGAACTGGACCTGGACCGGCTGGCGCAGGCCGGCGGCGCGGCCGTCGAGGCGCCCCGGATCTCCAGCTTCCCGGTGGCCACCCAGGACGTGGCGCTGATCGTGGACGCGTCCGTGCCGGCCGTCGCCGTCGAGGCGGCGCTGCGCAAGGGCGCCGGCGAACTGCTGGAGTCCCTGCGGCTGTTCGACGTCTTCACCGGCGAGCAGATCGGCGAGGGCAAGAAGTCGCTGGCGTACGCGCTGCGCTTCCGCGCCGCCGACCGCACGCTGACCGTGGAGGAGTCCACGGCCGCGCGGGACGCCGCCGTGGCGCTCGCCGCCGAGCGGACGGGCGCGGTGCTGCGCGGGGCGTGACCGGCGCCGTGACCGGCTCATGAGGGGCGCACCCGGATCACCGGGTGCGCCCCTCACTCGTTCGGGTGAGAACTCCGGGCGGGTGTAGGGCCCGCAGCGGGTGCTCGACACAATCGTTCCGGCCGAGGGGAGGCCTGAACGATGACCGGACCATGGGCCGTGCCCCAGGTGCGCCGGGTGTGCGTCCTTGCCTGGGGCGGCGCGGCGGTCTCCTGGGAGCTGTCCTCCCCGGGGCCCCTGCTGCCGAGCCTGGCGAGCTGTGCGGCGTTCCTGCTGCTGGCCGCCGGGAGCGCGCTGCACGTCCGGCAGCGGCTGGCCGGCGAGCTGCGCCGCACCCGGCGGATCGCGGGCACCGTGCAGCAGGCCCTGCTGCGGCCGCTGCCCGCCCGGATGGACGGACTGGCCCTGGCCGCGGCGCACGGACCGGTGCTGGGCGGCGACCTGTACGAGGCGCTGACCACGCCGTACGGCGTGCGCGTGGTCATCGGTGACGTCCGCGGCCACGGACTGCCGGCGCTCCCCGCCGCCACGGCCGTGCTGGGCTGCTTCCGCGAGGCCGCCCACGACGAGCCGACCCTCGACGGGGTGCTGCGGCGGCTGGAACGGGCGCTGCGCCGGGCGGCCGCCGGCCCGGAGGACTTCGTCACCCTGCTCCTGCTGGAGATCACCGCCGACAGCACGGTCACCGTCCTCAACTGCGGCCACCCCTGGCCCTACCTGCTGCCCCCGGCCC
>NZ_RPRY01000364.1 GCF_003949795.1 Streptomyces sp. WAC06614 | reverse complement strand
GGCCGGGCCGGCCGGGGACGGCGGGTCCGGGGGGATCGCGCCGGTGAGGAGGAGGGTCAGCAGGATCGGGACCACCTTGCGGCGCAGCGTACGGGTGGCCGGGCGGAGCCGGTGGGCGTGGGCGGCGGGCAGGGACAGGGCCAGGCTGGCGGCCGTACCGCCGGCGGAGAGGGGGAGGGCCGAGCAGACCACGCCCGGGGAGTACTCCCGCAGGTCGAAGACCGGATCGCCGGGCGCGACCGCGTCCAGGGCGGTGAACAGGGCCCGGCTGTCGGTGATCGTCCGGGCCGTGAGCCGGGCCGGCCGGTGCCGGGCCACGTGGTCGGCGCGGCCGTCGTGGTCGAGCTGGGTCAGCAGGCACTTGCCGACCGCGCTGGCGTGCGCGGCGTTGCGGAAGTCGACCCATTCGTTCACGGGCGGGGTCCCGGGCCCGGCCGCCATCTGCGTGATCCGGACCTCACCGGCCGTGTACCGGCTGAGGTACACCGCCGCGCCCACGCTGTCGCGGGCCAGGGCCAGGGTGCGCTGGAGCTGGTCCGCCAGGCCGGCGCCGCCGGGTGCGGCCAGCCGGTCCAGGGCCGGGCCACGGGCGTAGACGCCGGGGGCGGCCCGCCAGGCGTACTCCTCCTCGCACAGCATCGCCAGGGCGGCCCGCAGCTCCGGCCCGGCCAGCCCGGTCTCCCGGCGCAGCTGCCCGCCGCGCACCCCGCGCGGGTGCCGTTCCAGGACCCGTACGACGGCCAGTGCGCGCCGCGCCTCCGCCAGGGCCCGGTCGCCCGCGCCGGCCGGGGTCTGCCGTGCGGACCGTCGCGCGGCCGCGGTCAGGGCCGGATGGCGCAGCGGGCCGGGGGAGCGGGGCGGCGGTGCGGGCGGGCCGCCCGCCGTACCGCTGGGCAGGAACGCGGGCAGGACCGCGGCCAGGCCCGCCCGGGGCAGGGGCACCTGTCCGAGGTCGACGTCCTCGGCCCGGTCGACCTGGCGCAGCACCGCGGCCTGGGCGCACAGCCGGACCTCCCGCAGCTCCCGCGGGCCGCCCGGGCGGAATCCGCTCCCGGCCAGCTCCTCGGCCCAGACCCGGGCGTCGTGGTGCTCCCCGCGTCGCGAGTGGTCGAGGAAGAGGCAGTAGGAGGCCCGGGCCACGCCGGCGCCGGCGGCGAACTGCCACCAGAACCGCGCGCCGTCGCGCAGCCCCGACAGGTGCAGCAGACAGGCGAAGGTCAGGGCGCCCGCCGGGTCGCCGTGGTGGCCGGCGCGGAAGGCGTCGAGCAGAGCGGCGGCGTCCGGTGCGCACACCACGGCCAGGCACACCGCCTTCAGGTCCCGCCGGGCCTGCTCGGCGTCGACCGGGCAGTCGCGGGCGGGGTCGCTCCAGCCGCCGTTCCACGGGCAGCGGTGACTGGTGCGGGTGCGCAGCAGGCGCGCCTCGGCGGCGGGCAGGTCGTAGCGGGCGTAACGGTCACGGACCCCGGCCCGGGCCAGGTAGTGGGCCAGCGGGCGGGGGGCGCGGTCACGGTCGGTCATGAGCCGGGCATCCCGTCACGAGGGGCGGCGAGCAGTCGGGCGAGCCGCCGGAGCGCCTGGCTGAGGTGGGAGCGGACGGTGGCCTCCTCGACGCCCATCACGGCGGCGGCCTCACCGGTGGTGCACTGGAGCCCGTACCGCAGCAGGACGGCGTCACGCTGGCGCTCGGCGAGTCGCGAGACCGCCGAGTAGAACTGGATCGTGTCGGTCAGCACGTCGTACGGGTCCACCGCGGCGTCCTTGAGGGCGGCCTCGAAGGCGCTGATGTCCATCGGCTCCGGCCGGCGGTTCCGTTTGCGCTGCTGGTCGACTATGCGGTGCTTGAGGACGGTCCAGGCGTAGGCCTCCAGCCGGTCCATGTGCAGCATGCGCAGCCACTCGTTCATGATCGCGTCGAAGGTGGCGTCCACCGCGTCCTCGGCGTCCGCGTCCGAGCCCAGCTGGAGGTACGCGAACCTCATGTAGGCGGGTCGCCGGTTGGCGTGGAAGGCCCAGTACGACAGGCGTGCCGGCGCGTCCCACTGGCTCATGGGAGTCGGCCGTTTCCGTCGGCTGGGCAGCCCCACCGCCCCTCCGGACTCCTCCGGTCCGCCATCGCTCACCGTTGCACCTCTCCCCTTGCGGCACTGGAGACGCTCGCCTCCAACCCTTTCAGCGTTCGGGGGCGGTGGAATGTGCAGAGAAGAATCCTGGAAATATTACGTTCGGTGATGGCCGTTCGGTGATCGCCCCCGACCGCACCGGAGCCCAACTCGCCCTGATGCATATGCCCTTGGGGAAGTCAGGGTATGCCCGGCCCGGCTCTCGGGGCGAGCGGTTGTACGCTGGGCCGTCGAATTCGCGGCGCGAGGCCACCGGTCGGTTCGCTACGATGAGCCGAATCACTGTCCGTCACGTACCGCACATATGAATGGAGCATCCGAGGATGGCTCGACACCTGATCACCAGCGCGCTTCCCTATATCAACGGGATCAAGCACCTGGGCAACATGGTCGGGTCGATGCTTCCGGCGGACGTGTACTCCCGGTACCTCCGCCAGCGGGGCCACGACGTCCTCTACATCTGTGCCACCGACGAGCACGGCACCCCCGCCGAGCTCGCCGCCAAGGCGGCCGGACTGACGGTGGCCGAGTTCTGCGGCCAGGCGCACGACGCCCAGAAGGCGGTCTACGACGGCTTCGAGCTCTCCTTCGACTACTTCGGGCGCAGCTCCTCCGAGCAGAACCGTGAGATCACCCAGCACTTCGCCCGCCGGCTCCACGAGAACGGGTTCATCGAGGAGCGGGCGATCCGCCAGGTGTACTCCCCGGTCGACGGCCGCTTCCTGCCGGACCGCTACGTCGAGGGCACCTGCCCGCACTGCGGCTACGACAAGGCCCGCGGCGACCAGTGCGAGAACTGCACCCGCGTCCTGGACCCGACGGACCTGATCGACCCGCGCAGCGCGATCTCCGGCTCCACCGACCTGGAGGTCCGCGAGACCAAGCACCTCTTCCTGCTCCAGTCCAAGCTCCAGCACGAGGTCGAGGCCTGGGTCGCCGAGCACGAGGAGGAGTGGCCGCAGCTCGCCTCCTCCATCGCCCGCAAGTGGCTGACCGAGGGCCTGCACGACCGCGCGATCACCCGCGACCTGGACTGGGGCGTGCCGGTCCCGGCGGACACCTGGCCGGAGCTGGCCGCCGAGGGCAAGGTCTTCTACGTCTGGTTCGACGCCCCCGTCGAGTACATCGGCGCCACCAAGGAGTGGGCCGACGCCACCGACGGGGAGTCCCGCGACTGGAAGTCCTGGTGGTTCGAGGCCGAGGACGTCCGCTACACCCAGTTCATGGCCAAGGACAACGTCCCGTTCCACACCGTGATGTTCCCGGCCACCGAGCTGGGCGTGCGCGAGCCGTGGAAGATGGTCGACTACGTCAAGGCCTTCAACTGGCTCACGTACTACGGCGGCAAGTTCTCCACCTCCCAGAAGCGCGGTGTCTTCACCGACCAGGCGCTGGAGATCCTGCCCGCCGACTACTGGCGCTACTTCCTGATCGCCAACGCCCCCGAGTCGGACGACTCCTCGTTCACCTGGGAGCACTTCACCGCCACGGTCAACAAGGACCTCGCCGACACCCTCGGCAACTTCGTCAACCGGGTGCTGTCCTTCTCCCGCAAGCGCTTCGGCGACGAGGTCCCCGCGGGCCACGCGGCGGGCGAGGCGGAGGCGAAGCTGGGCCGCCAGATCGCGGAGCTGCTGGCCGAGTACGAGGGCCACATGGAGACGCTGCAGTTCCGCAAGGCGGCGGCCGCGCTGCGCGCCCTGTGGTCGGCGGGCAACTCCTACCTGGAGGAGAAGGCCCCCTGGCTGGAGATCAAGACCGACCAGGACGGCGCCGCGCTCACGCTGCGCACCGCGATGAACCTCATCCACCTCTACTCGGTGGTCTCCGAGCCGTTCATCCCGGCCACCGCCCGCGCCATGCGCTCCGCCTTCGCCGTGGCCGACGACACCGCCACCTGGGTCACCCCGGAGCAGGCCGCGGCCCTGGACGCGGTCGCGGCGGGCACGGCGTTCACCGTGCCGCCGGTGCTGTTCGCCAAGATCACGGACGAGGACCTGGAGTCCTACCGCGAGCGCTTCGGCGGCGCCGAGGCCGGCTGAGGCCCGACCGGGGCCGGACGGGCCCTCGGCCAGAGCCCGGGGCCTGTTGCCCGACGTGCGCAGGGGGCGCGATCCGCACGGATCGCGCCCCCTGCGGCGTATCCGGCCCCACGGGCGGCGGATCTTGACCTCAAGCGCGCTCGAGGAACGAGGCTGGGAGCACGGCACGCGGCACCCCGCCGCGCACCCCGCCCACCTCCCGGAAGGCCCCACCATGAAGGCAGTGGTCCGTACCGTCCCCCGCCCCGACCTCGACCGCACGGACGTCGGCGTCGTCAAGGCCAGCACGTGGCGCGTGGGCACCCCCGAGCGGCAACGGGCCACCGTGGACGCCATCGCCGCGGCCTGGGCGAGCCGGGACTGGCCGGCCGTGGGCCTGCTGTCGTACTCCGTGCACATCGGCACGGACGGCGACACCCTCTTCCACTACTCGCAGTGGACGGACGAGGCCGCGTACCAGGAGTTCGTGCGCACCTTCCGCGACGACCGCAACGCCGAGATCGACGCCGCCGTGCCGGGCATCCAGCGGGTGGGCCTGCACACGTACGCGCCGTACCGCTCCCTCGGCACGGGCGCGGCCGGGCGGGACGTGGTGCCGGGGTGCGTCGTCGTGGTGGAGGCGGAGTTCGACGGCGCCGGGCCGGACGCGGCCCGGACCTGGGTGGACCTGGTCCTGGACGCCCTGACCACCGACCCGGCCGCGCCGGCCGGCGGGATCTCGGGCTCCTTCCACCTGGGCACGGACGGCGCCCGGATGCTCAACTACGCCGAGTGGACGAGCGAGGAGGCCCATGTCGAGGCGTTGGCCTCGCCCGGCGCCGGTATCGGCTCCGCCACCCCGCAGTGGGCCGAGGTGGCCGCCTTCCCCGGGCTGACCGCCCACCGTTTCCGCCGCTACCTGCCGGGGCCGACCCTGACCCCTGGGTCCCCCCGCTAGTGCCCGGCCGGTGCGGGGCGGCGGCCGTCGGCCCTATGGGCCCGCAGGTGCCGCGCGCACGGTCAGGGCGGCGTAGGAGGGGATCAGGACCCCGCGGGACGGGCGGCGGGAGGTGACCGTCAGATGGGGGAACGGGCGCAGGGCGCGCAGGACCGCCGCGGTCTCGGCCATGGCCAGGGGCATGCCCAGGCAGAAGTGCGGGCCGGCGCCGAACCACAGGCGGTTCAGGGCGGTTCGGGAGGTCCCCTCCGGGTCGAACGGGCCCGCCGAGCGGGTGCACAGCAGGCCGGCCAGGACCACCCGGTCGCCGGTGCGCACCCGGACCCCGCCCAGCCGCCCGTCGCGCGCGGCGCTGCGCAGCATCACCGGGGTCGGGGAGGTCACCCGTAGCGCCTCCTCCACCACCGCGTCGGTGATCCGGTCCGGGCCCCGCCCGACGTCGTGCGCCAGCGCTATCAGCCGCGGCACGAACGACACCAGCGTCTCGGTCCCGGTCAGCAGGAACATCCCCACCGCGCCGCGCGCCTCCGCCTCGGTCAGGCCCAGCCCCCGCAGCCGCCCCGGCACGGTCGACCCGTCGCCCGACCGGTACGCCGCCACGGCCGCCTCGCTCAGCCCGGCCAGGGCGGCCCGGGCCCGGGCCGTCTGCCGCCCGGTCAGCGAGGTCCGCCACAGCCGGGTCCCGGCCAGCACCGCCGAGGCCCCGGCGACATCGGCGACCGCGTCCGGCGGCAGCCCCACCAGCTCCCGGATCACCGCGCCCGCGCCCTCGCGCACCACCGGCACCAGGTCCACCGTGCCCCCGGCGGCCAGCCGCTGCGTGGCCCGGGCCAGCGGAGCCCGCAGCGCCCGTGCGCACACGGCACCGACCTGGCCCGGCGCGAACAGCCCGGCCAGGCGCCGCCGCAGCGTCGCGTGTGCGGCGCCGTCCAGGGTGATCAGCGTGCGCGCACCGAGGACAGGGGTCCACAGCTGCGCCGCCGCCCCCGGGCCGGTCTTGGTGAAGGCACCGGGGTCGGTGAGCACCTCCCGGGCGGTCCGGGCATCGCTCACCACCACCCCCACGCCGGGCACGCGCACCACCGGACCGCGTGCCGCGACCGCCGTGAGCAGCCGGTAGACCACCGGGTGCGCGGCGGTCTGGACCCGGTGCTCCCACCGCTCCCACTCGTCCACCGGGGCAGGCTACTGGCCAGATGGCCGGAAGTGACCCCCTCTGGAGGGGATCTTGGCGCGCGGACCGCGTATCGAAGCCCCGCTCTGATCGTTTCTTCAGCAGGAACCACCTCACGCGTACCACCCCGCGCACCGGAACGGGAGGATCAGGCCGTGGCCGCATGGCAGTACATCGCCGGAGCCGCCGCACTCGCGGCGGCCGCCGCCCCGGTCCCGGCCTATGGCGCGCCGCCGGGGGTCGCGCGCGCCCCGGCCCCGGTCCGGAGGGCGCGCACCGGATCACGGGCCTCGATCAGCTCCCTGGGGTGCTGGCCGGGGA
>NZ_RPRY01000363.1 GCF_003949795.1 Streptomyces sp. WAC06614 | reverse complement strand
CCTCCCCCCCCGACGGCTCACCCCCCGGTGTGGGCGAGGATCTCCGTCGCCAGGCGGTCCTCCATGGCCACGGGCAGGGTGTGCCCCATGCCGTCGAGCATGACCAGGCGGGCACCGGGGACGGCGGCGGCGGTGGCCTCGGCGTGGGGCGGGGGGAACATCGGGTCGCACGTGCCGTGCAGGACCAGCGTGGGCGCGACGACCGAGGCCAGGTCGGCCGTGGTGTACGCGTCCCCGGCGGCCCCGGCCAGGGTGTGGTTCAGGGCGGCTGCGACGTCCTCGGCCCGCCGGTGGACCCGTTCCTCCATCGCGCGGTACTCCCCCTCGTCGAAGGGGAGGTCGGGACCGTGCAGCACGCGCCACATCGGCAGCCGGGCGGCGAGGTAGTCCTCCAGGCCCGCGCCCGGCTCCGGGAAGGAGGTCATGAGGGCGGCCAGCAACTCGGCCGACGGGGGCGGCAGCCGGTCGGGCAGGGGGGCGAGGCCGGCCATGGCCCGCTGGACCGCGCCGGCGGTGTCCGTACCCAGCGGCTGGGAGGAAAGGCTCGTCAGGGTCAGCACCCGGTGCGGATCGGTGAGGGCCAGCCGCTGGGCGATGATCCCGCCGAGGGAGGCACCGACCAGATGGGCCCGCTCCACGGCGAACGCGTCCAGGACGGCGAGGGCGTCGGAGGCGAGGTCGGCGACGGTGTACGGGTGGGCGGCGAAGTCCACCCGGGAGGAGCGGCCGGTGTCGCGGTGGTCGTAGCGGATGACGTGGCGGCCGCCCTCGACCAGGCGCCGCACGAGGCCGTCGTTCCACTGCACGCCCTGGGCCTGCGCGCCCATCACCAGCAGCACCGTCGGGTCCTGCGGCGCCCCGAAGTCCTCCGCCCAGAGCGTGAGTCCGCCGGCATCGATCATCTTCTCGTTATTTTCCTGCATGGTTGTTCAGGTTAATGGCTGGGGCTTGCCCCCACCAGCGATTTGTGGCGTCCAGCGGCCGGTTGGACGTGGCCGGTTGCCGGCGGGCACCCTGAACCCCATGGCAGGAGTCAAGGGTCAGGTGCAGAAGCGGGGTGTCGAACGCCGCCGGGCGATGGTCGACGCAGCGATCGAGCTCTTCGCCCAGCAGGGCGTACGCGGCACCGGTGTGGCCGCGGTCGCCGCGCGGGCCGGCGTCACCCCGTCGGCACTGATCCATCACTTCGGCAGCAAGGACGCACTGGTCCGGGCCGTGCTGGAGGAGGCCGACCGGCGGGCCCTCGAACGCCTTTCCGTCACCGCGGACGCCGAGCCCACGCTGCGGCAGGCGATCGACTGGTTCGTACGGGACGCCGAGCACACCGCGGCCGCCGAACGGGAACTGGCCGCCCTGCACACGGCCCTGACCGCCGAGAACCTGGACCCCGGTGCGGCCCTGCACGGGTGGTTCCGGGACCGGGGGCGGGCGCTGCGGGCGCACCTGGTCTCGCTCTTCACGCGCGCCGAGGCGGACGGCACCGCGCGGCCCGGCCTCGACGCGCAGACCCTGGCCGCCGAGGTCGCTGCCTTCCTGGAGGGAGCCCATCTGCTCTGGCTGCTCGACCCCGAGCGGATCGACCTGGTCGCCCTCCACCGCAGCTACTTCGACGGCCTGACCGCCCGGCTGGCGCGGCCCTGACCCTGGCCCTGGCCCTGGCCCTGGCCCTTCATGCTCGTCGGCGTTCCGGTCGGGGTGAACGGGTGGGGGAAGGTGAAGGCGTGCGGGGCGGGGCCGTGGGCGTGGAGGTGTTCCAGCCGGGACACGCCGTCCTGCCAGGTGGGGGTCACGTCGTCGGGGACCCACCAGAACGCGTACTCCGGGTGTGCCGTTCTCTCGAACCAGTCGTACCGCCTGTTGAGCGCTTCGCGGTGCGGGCCGGTGTAGATGGCGTCGAAGGCGGGGCGGAGGCCGGTCCACAGGGAGAGGGTCGTGGCCAGGGCGAGGGTGTCCGCCGTGCGGCCCTTGGTGTACCAGGACGGTACGGCGAACGCGCCCCAGGCGCCCCAGTCCAGGTCGAAGTGGCTGCCCCGGTCGGCGTCCGGGGCTTCGGCATGGGCGAGGTAGCCGGGGTGCCGGCTGATCTGCCGGTAGACGGGCTCGCTGCGGTCGTGGAGTTCGTGGGTGAGCGGGGCGGGATCGGCGAGAGGTGACGTCAGGACGCCGAAGGTGTACAGCGCAAGGCGCGGCATGCGTCTCTTCCTGGTTGCTCGGCTCGAAGGAGCCCTGATCGGCGGCCGTGGCGGGCGCCGGGGACCAGGTGAAGGTAGCTGCCTCCGCGGGTGTTGTCGACGTTGCGTTTTCGCTGGTCACGTGCCCTCCCCCGCGTGTGGGTGAGCCGCTTCGGGCATCCCCCGCAGCCCCCTTGCTGACCGGGCCTCATCTCCCCCGCCGGAGGTGGCCCGTTAGGATCCGGGCATGCCGCTGACCATGGATGACGTCGATCGGTTCGAGGCTGCGCGGGGGCGGCTGGAGGCCATCGCCTACCGGCTGCTGGGGTCGGCCGGTGAGGCCGAGGACGCCGTGCAGGAGACGTATCTGCGCTGGCAGGCGGCCGATGTGGGGCGGATCGAGGTGCCCGAGGCCTGGTTGACCAAGGTGCTGACCAACCTCTGCCTCAACCAGCTCACTTCGGCCCGGGCCCGGCGCGAGACCTACGTGGGGCAGTGGCTGCCCGAGCCGCTGCTGGACGGGGATCCGATGCTGGGGCCGGCCGAGACCGCCGAGCAGCGCGACTCGGTCTCGTACGCCGTGCTCGTGCTCCTGGAGCGGCTGTCGCCCGGGGAGCGGGCGGTGTACGTGCTGCGGGAGGCGTTCGGCCACACGCACCGGGAGATCGCGGAGATCC
The DNA here is from genome assembly GCF_003949795.1 of Streptomyces sp. WAC06614. Taxonomy (GTDB): domain Bacteria; phylum Actinomycetota; class Actinomycetes; order Streptomycetales; family Streptomycetaceae; genus Streptomyces. The sequence continues at coordinate 3,774 of NZ_RPRY01000363.1, read as the reverse complement.
TCGACATCAGCGAGGCCGGCAGCCAGCAGACCTACCACCGGGCCAAGAAGCACATCGCGGACGGGCGGGCGCGGGCCGAGATCGACCGGGCCACCGCGCGCCGGGTGGTGGAGGAGTTCCTCGCCGCCGCCACCAGCGGGCAGACCGAGCCGCTGGTACGGCTGCTCACGGGCGATGCCATCGCGATCGGCGACGGCGGCGGGAAGGTGCCGGCCCGGGCCAAGGCCTTCGAGGGCGCGGTGGCGGTCGCGAAGTTCATGCGGGGGCTGTTCAAGCCCGGCCCCGCCAAGCGGGCCCTGCTCGGGGGCTCGGCCGCGGTGCACGTGGCCTCCGTCAACGGCGAGCCCGCCGTGGTGGCGGTCGTGGACGGGCGGGTCGTCGGCATCACCTGCCTGGAGATCACCCCCGAGGGGATCGCCGCGTTCCGTAGCCAGGTCAACCCCGACAAGCTCGCCCGGGCCACCGAGGTGTGGGCCGCGGGCGGGGATCGCGGGGAGCCCCTCTTCCACGCCTTCTGAGTCCTGCGTTCTGTCCGCTTCTGCGCCCTGCACGCCGCGGTGTGACGTGGTTCACACCGGAGGGTGTCAGGGAATCGGGGGCTGTCCGGTTCAAGAGGCAGAACCGCGCAGACAGGAGCAGGGACATGCAGAACGGCACGCAGCACCGCATCGTCGTCCTCGGTGGCGGGTACACCGGGGCCATCGCGGCCGGCCGCCTCGCCAAGCGGCTGCACCGGGACGACGTGGCCATCACCCTCGTCAACGCCGAGCCCGACTTCGTCGAGCGCGTCCGGCTGCACCAGCTCGCCGTCGGGCAGGAGCTGCGGCCCCGCCCGTTCGACGAGATGTTCGCGGGCAGCGGGGTGGAGCTGAGGATCGGGAAGGTCACCGGGGTCGACGTGGAGGACCGGAGCGTGGCGGTGGTCTCCGCGGACGGGGTCGCCGAGGAACTGGCCTACGACACGCTGGTGTACGCCCTCGGCAGCGGCTGGGACCACCAGGGCGTGCCCGGGGTGGCCGAGCACGCCCACCAGATCGCGAGCCGGGCCGGGGCGCTGCGGCTGCGCGAGCGGCTGGCCGGGCTCGGGGCCGGGGAGCCCGTGGTGGTCGTCGGCGGCGGGCTGACCGGGCTGGAGGCCGCGACCGAGATCGCCGAGGCACGGCCGGACCTGGACGTGGCGCTCGTCGCGCGCGGCGGCCTCGGTGACTGGCTCTCGGCCAAGGGCCGGGCGCACCTGTCGAAGGTCCTCGCCGGGCTCGGCGTCACCGTGCACGAGCGGACGGACGTCACGGGGGTGGAGGACGGTCGTGTGGTCACCCGCGGCGGTGGCCTGCCGGCCGCGGTCACCGTGTGGACCACCGGGTTCGCGGTGCACCCGATCGCCCGGGCGAGCGCGCTGGAGGTCTCGGAGACGGGGCAGATCGTGGTGGACGCGACCATGCGCTCGGTCTCGCACCCGGACGTGTACGCCGTCGGGGACGCGGCGCTGGCGATGGGCCCGGGGAACAAGCCGCTGCGGATGTCGTGCGCCTCGGGCACCCCCGCCGCGTGGCAGGCGGCGGACGCCATCGCGGCGCGGCTGACCGGGGGGAAGCTGCCGAACATGCCGATCCGCTACTTCAACCAGTGCATCTCGCTGGGCCGCAAGGAAGGCCTGATCCAGTACGTGACCGCCGACGACCGTGCCGTCGGCGCGGCCCTGACGGGGCGGACGGCCGCCGTCTACAAGGAGCTGATCTGCAAGGGTGCGGCCTGGGGCGTCGCCCACCCGGGCTTCGGTGTGCTGGGCCGCGGGCGTCGCACCGTACGGGAGGCGGCCGGGGCGGGTGCGGGCGGCGTCGCGGTGAACGCGGCCTGAGCGCCTGCGTACGCCGGACGGGCGGCGTACTCCGACGGGTGTCGGGGTACGCCGCCCGTTCTTTGGGGGTGCGGTCGTGGTCGGGGGGCCGGGGTGCGGGAGGTGGCGGACCGCCGGGTCACGGCGGTCACTTCGGGTCGTCGTCGAACCTCGCGGTCGACCAGAAGTAGCCGAGCACCGCGAGACCCAGGCACCAGGCGAGGGCGAGCCAGCCGTTGGCGCCGATCTCGGTGCCGAGCAGCAGGCCGCGCAGGGTCTCGATGGCGGGCGTGAAGGGCTGGTACTGGGCGATGGGCTGGAACCAGCCCGGCATCGAGTGCAGCGGGACGAAGGCGCTGGACAGCAGCGGCAGCAGGATCAGGGGCATCGCGTTGTTGCTGGCGGCCTCGGCGTTGGGGCTGACCAGGCCCATGCCGACGGCGATCCAGGTGAGCGCCGTGGCGAAGAGCACCAGCAGTCCGAACGCGGCGAGCCATTCCACGACGGTGGCGTCGGTGGAGCGGAAGCCGATGGCCACGGCGACGGCGCCGACCAGGACCACGCTGGTGACCGACTGCAGCACGCTGCCGACGACGTGGCCGACGAGGACGGAGCCGCGGTGGATGGCCATCGTACGGAAGCGGGCGATGATGCCCTCGGTCATGTCGTTGGAGACGGAGACCGCGGTGCCGATCGTGGTGCTGCCGATGGTCATCAGCAGCAGGCCGGGCACGAGGTAGGCGATGTACGCCGAACGGTCGGGCGCGCCGCCGCCGAGGCCGGCGCTCATGGTGTCGCCGAAGATGTAGACGAAGAGCAGCAGCAGCATGATCGGCGTGAGCAGCAGGTTCAGCGTGAGCGACGGGTAGCGCCGGGCGTGCAGCAGGTTGCGGCGCAGCATCGTGGACGAGTCGCGGACGGCGAGGCGGACGGAGCTCATCGAACAGCCTCCTCGGGCTGGGCGGGGTGGGCGCCACCGTGCGGGCGGGCCTGCCCGTCGGTGCCGGTGAGGGCGAAGAAGACGTCGTCGAGGTCGGGGGTGTGGACGGTCACCTCGTCCGCCTCGACGCCCGCCCGGTCGAGCCGGCCGAGGACGGCGGACAGGGCGCGCTGGCTGCCGTCGCTGGGGACCTGCAGGGCGAGGGACGCGTCGTTGCGGACGGCGGCCGGCAGGGCCGAGACGGCGTCGTGGTAGGCGGCGGGGTCGGTGAAGCGCAGGCGTACGTGTCCGCCCGGGACCAGTCGCTTGAGCTGTTCGGCAGTGCCCTCGGCGGCGATCCTGCCGTCGTCGAGGACGGCGATGCGGTCGGCGAGCTGGTCGGCCTCCTCCAGGTACTGGGTGGTGAGGAAGACGGTGACACCGCCCTGGACCAGTTCGCGGACGATCTGCCACATGTCGTGCCGGGAGCGCGGGTCGAGGCCGGTGGTCGGTTCGTCGAGGAAGATGACCCGCGGGCCGCCGACCAGGGTCATGGCGATGTCGAGGCGGCGCTTCATGCCGCCGGAGTAGGTGGAGGCGGGCCGTCCCGCGGCGTCGGCGAGGCCGAAGCGCTCCAGGAGTTCGGCGGTGACCCGCCGGCCGTCGCGCCGGGAGAGGTGGTGCAGGTCCGCCATGAGGAGCATGTTCTCCTCGCCGGTGATCAGCCCGTCGACGGCGGAGAACTGCCCGGTGACACCGATCGCGGCGCGTACGGCCTGGGGGTCGGCGGCCAGGTCGTGGCCCGCGATCCGGGCCTGTCCGCCGTCGGCGGTGACGAGGGTGGACAGGATCTTGACGGTGGTGGTCTTGCCGGCGCCGTTGGGGCCGAGGAGGGAGAAGACCGTTCCTTCCGGGACGGAGAGGTCGATGCCAGCGAGGACGGTCTTGTCGCCGTAGGACTTGCGCAGGCCGTTCGCTGCGATGGCCGGGCGGGTCATGGGGGGTGCTCCTTCGGAGG
>NZ_RPRY01000362.1 GCF_003949795.1 Streptomyces sp. WAC06614 | reverse complement strand
GGGGTAGGGCTGCGGGGGTGGCGGCGCAGTGAACCTTCCGTCCCAGTTGTCCCAGAGGTCCCGGGTGCGGCGGGGGATCCGCAGCGCTCCGCCCAGGCGCAGCACCCCGCCGAGGGCCGGGGGCCGGTCGATCGGGGGCAGCCCGAAGTCCGGCCGCAGGACGTCGATGTCGCGCCGGGCCACCAGCGGGTCGGGCTTGCGGGGCTGGATCCGGCGGACCAGTTCCTCGAAGTCGCCGGTGGATCCCGTACGGAACGACCACCGGTGGTAGTAGGGCAGTGGCAGTCCCGCCCGGCCGGGTCCCCAGCTCGCCAGGGTGGCGTCCGTGTCGTCGGGCGGCTCCCCGAGTCCGGCCAGCCGTCCGGTCTCGAAGGCGGGGACGAGGAAGGCGTGGTAGGGGGTGTTCGCGCCGAGGTGGCGGGGGCTGATGATCCGGGAGCAGGCCCGGTCGGGTCGGGTGCGCAGCAGTTCCCGCAGCCGGGCGAGGGTGGCGGGCATGTCCTCGGGTTCCGAGACCAGCGGTTCGTCGGGGTCGGTGTCGACATGGACGTGCGCCCAGGCGCCGAGCTCCTCGGCGGGCGGCAGGCAGGCGGCGGGATCGCGGACGGTGATGTACGGCAGCGGGCCGGCCGGTGGTCCGCCCTCCTCGAACTCGCCCGGGCCGCCGGTGTCCGTGGGCCCTTCGAGGACGATCAGGGCGAGCCAGGGGCGCAGCCGGCCGGTGGCGTGGTCCGGGGCGGCGGGGCTGTACCGCCAGGCGAAGTCCTCGGGGTAGAACTCGATGTGGGCGAGGTAGTTGGGTTCGGTCTCGGTGGTGCCCGGGCGGGGCTCGACCCGGGAGATCGCCTTGGGGTCCACCCCGATGACGTCACCGGGCCCGTAGAGCTGCACGCGCTGCCGTACGGGCGCGTGGAGCAGGGGGCCGGGGACCACGGGCTCCCCGGTCACGTCGAGTTCGACGGGGACGGTGGCGCGTCCGGTCGTCGGGGCGGTGTACGCCGTGCCGGCCGGGTCGGCGATCCGGGTGGCGATGCCGGTCCGCAGCCAGGGCAGGAAGGAGTAGCCGTTGGTGGTCACCCGGGGCTCCCTGCGGTGAAGATCTCCGTGGTCCGGGTGAGTTCGGCGGTGGCCGGGTCGGGGGCGGCGAGCCCGTTCTGCACGGTCCCTCCGGTGACGAGGACCTTGTTGCGGTCCAGGGCGACGGCGGCGAAGGCCCAGCGGCCGGTGAGCTGCCCGGGCGCCGCGGTCCAGGTCCGGGCGGCGGGGTCCAGGATCAGGGTGCTCTGGTAGCCCGCGCCGTTGCGCACGTCGGCGGTGCCGCCGGCGACCAGGAAGCTGCCGGTGCCCAGGGGGACCACCCGGTGGGCGCCGCGGCCGCCGGGTGCCTCGGGCAGCGCCGCCCACTCACCCGTGGTGACGTCGTACCGCTCGGCGGTGAGCGTGCGGAAGGGGGCGTACGTGCCGTCGCCGGCGGTGCCGGGCGTCGCCCCGCCGACCACCAGGGCGGTGGTGTCGGAGGCCAGGACGGTCTGGTGGCCGCCGCGCGGCTGGAGCAGGCTGCCGGTGGGGGTCCAGGTGTCCGTGGCCGGGTCGTACAGCTCGCAGTAGGCGAGGGCCGTGTCGCCGGTGCCGGACACGGGCACGGTGCCACCGCAGACCAGCACCCGGCCGGCCTTGAAGCGGACGGCGCCGTGGTCCGCGCGGGCGTCGTTCATGGGTTTGGCGTCGTGCCAGGTGTCGGCCTCCCAGTCGTAGACCTCCGCGGTCCGCAGGGCCCGTACCGAGGTGGCCGACCGGGCCGCGTAGCCGCCGGCGACCAGGAGCAGGGTGCCGTCCAGGGGGACGGCGATGTGGCCGCAGCGCGCCTCGCGCATGCCGGTGACGGTCTTCCAGGTGTCCGTGCCGGGCTCGTAGAGCTCGACGGTGTTCAGCGGCGGGGACAGCCGGGACGGGCCGCTGGTGCCTCCGGTGACCAGGACCTTGCCGTTGCCCAGCCGGGTGACGGTGTGCAGCCGGCGCGGGTCGCGCAGCGAGGTGGTGGCCGTCCAGGCGCCGGTGGCGGGGTTGTAGACGGCGCCCTTGGCCAGGGCGCGGCCCTGGGCGTCCGCCCCGCCCACGACGAGGACCTGGCCGTTCTTCAGCAGGACGGCTCCGTCGTGCTGCCCGTACCAGCTCGCGGCCAGGGGCAGGTCGCCGGTCTTCGTCCAGCCGCCGGCGGCCGCCGCGGTGGGACTGCTCATGGCCTCGAAACCCTTCGTGGTGGTGGTGGCGATGACGCTCATGGGGTGTGGACCTCCGCCGTCGCCGTGGTGGTCCGCCTGCCGTCGGGGGTCGCCGGGCCGGACCGGACGGTGCCGCCGACGGCCAGGACCCGGCCGTCGTCCAGCTCCACGGCGGCGAATCCGTGGCGGCCGGTGGCCGTCCCGCCGGTGGGGGTCCAGGTGTGCGTGGCCGGGTCGAACAGCAGGGTGCTGCGGTAGCCGGTGGTGCGTCCGGGGCCGCCGGTCCCTCCGACGAGCAGCACCCGGCCCGAGCGCAGCGGCACCGCCCGGTGCCCGCTGCGGCCGGCGCCGGGCAGGGGGGCCTCGGCCGACCAGGCGTCCGCCGCGGGCACGTACCGCTCGACGGAGGTGGGCTCGGCGGGGTCGAACCGGCCCGGTGCGCCGGGCCCGTCGGCCCCGGGGGCCCGGCCGCCGGTGACCAGGACGGTGCCGTCGGGCAGCCGGGTGGCCTGGTGGCCGGTGCGGGGGGTGGTGAGGCTCGCCGCCGGGGTCCAGGTGTCGGTGGTGGGGTCGTAGCGCTCGCAGAACGCGAGGGCGGCCGGCTCCCCGCCGGTCTCCAGGGCGCCGCCGACGACCAGGACGGGGCCCTGCTCGCCGAGGAGGACCGCCTCGTGGCGGCAGCGGGCGTCGGCCATGTCCCGGGCGGGCCTCCAGGTGCCGGTGCGCGGGTCCAGCAGCTCGGCCGAGCTCAGGGTGCGGGCGGCGCTGCCCTCGCCGGGGGCGGCGGTGCCGCCGGTCACCAGGACCTCGCCGGTGCCGAGCAGGGTGGCGCGGTGGTCGTAGCGGGCCGTGCCGAGGGCGCCGGCGTCGCTCCAGGCTCGGGTGACGGGATCGAAGATCTCCGCGGAGGACAGGGCCCGGCCGTGCTCGTCCTGTCCGCCGGTCACCAGGACCCGGTGGTCGGCGAGCCGGGTGACCGTGTGGCGGGCGCGGGGGGTGCGCAGGTCGGGGAGGGCGGTCCAGTCGAGCGTCACCGGGTCGCACACCGCCGCCGAGGCGAGCACCGCGCCGCTGGCGTCGGCGCCCCCGGCGATCAGGACGGCGCCGTCGGCCAGCCGGACGGCGTCGGCCGCGTCGAGATGGGCGGCGTACGGGGCCGAACCGGCGTCGGACCAGCTGCCGGGGCGGGCAAGGGCCCGGGCCGCCTCGGACTCGGGGAGCACGTGCAGCCGCCCGGTCAGCCGGGGGTCGGCCACGACCCAGGAGGCCAGGGCCTCTTCGGCGGCGGTGCGGCTGCGGTGGCCGTCCCGGCCCTGGTCGAGGCCGGCGGACGGGGCGAAGGCCTGGGCGTTGTTGCGTACGTACGCGATGACGAAGCGCGGGCCGGCCACGCGCGCGGTGTCCTCGGCGTCGAACGGGCGGCGCAGCCGCTCCTCGTGCCGCGACAGCGGGGAGCGGCTGGTGCTGCTGCCGGCCCGGAGCCGGTCGAACACCGCGCCGCTGACGCTCTTGAACCGGGTGACCGTACCTGCGGCTCCGGCGGCGCCGGCGGCCGCTCGGGCGACCCGGTGGGCGGACGCGGAGCCGACCGGAGCGCCGGGGGCAGGCGCGGTGGTGCTGTCGAACACGTGGGCCTCGTAGCGGGCGCTGCGGCGCACCGCGCGCACCGCGGCCAGGGCGTCCTGGGCCGTGCCGAGTTCGATCCCGGCGTCCTGGTCCTCGTACGCGGCCGCCGAGAGCCTGCCGGCGTCGTCCATGTCCCGGAACTGGGCCATGGCGAACTTGTCGGCGGTGGTGGAGAGCCGCACCAGCTCGCTGCCGTCGGCGGGGCCGACGGAGAAGCGCACGGCGTCGGCCGGGCGCTGGGCGCCGATCCGGTCGATGCGGACGCCGAGCGGGAGGATCCGCTGGCGGACGAAGAGGCTGCCGAGCGGGTGCAGGACCAGCCGGTCCTGCTCGCGCAGCGGGCGCAGGGTGACGAGCGGAACGGTGCCGCCGGCGGGCAGCCGGGTCTCCCAGCCCTCCGTCCTGGCCAGTTCGGCCGCGAGGAGGGTCAGGGCGTCGACGGGCGGGAGGGTGGTGTGGTGCTCCTCGCCCCAGGTGATGTCGAAGTCGGCGGAGATCTCGAAGAACAGCAGGGAGATCGAGCCCCGGCCCTGCGCCCGCCAGGGCGCCACGCCCTCCAGCTGGAAGTCGAGGTCGATGCCGAAGATCCCGACGCCGAAGGCCTTGAGGCAGACGCCGGCGGAGATCCGGACGACGAAGGCGAACGGCGAGAACTGGAACAGCGCGTCGAAGCTCAGGTGTCCTTCGATGCCGAAGTCGTCGAAGCCGAGGCGCAGTTCGGCGCGGGCTCCGAACTGGACGGTGTTGCTGGTGACGGCGAAGTACCCGGACACGCGGATCAGCCGGCCGGGCTGGTGGAGGATGTCGACGCAGATCCGCTCGGGCACCGGGAAGGGCAGCTGCGGCGGCTTGTACGCGGGGTGGAACCCGCCGACGGTGAGGACCAGTTGGGGGTCGTCGCCCCAGGAGACGAGCAGGCCCATGCCGCCGTCGAGCGTCATCGTCAGGATGCGCGAGTCGAAGATCCTGGCGAAGAACCACACCCGGGAGCGGTCGAACTCGATCGCGCCGATGAACGCGACCTGGAGGACGAGCAGCGGCAGGTGTTCGGTGGGCAGCACGCAGCGCAGCACCCCGAGGATCGCGATGTTCCCCGGGATCTCGATGACCACGCCGAGCGAGACGCTGACCAGGGTGGGCGTGCCCCAGCCGATCTTGGCCATGGGGCCGATCAGGAACGTGCCGTCCTCGGGCGGGAAGTAGGCCCTGAGGTCGCTGATGACGCGGGGGGCGTTGGCGACGGGGTCCTTGGGGAACATCACGGACTCGACGCGGCCGGTCGCGACGCCCTCGACCAGGGCCCGCAGGTCCATGCCGCGGTTGAGCCCGATCAGGCCGCCGACGGCGAGCAGGGTGAAGCCGTAGCCGAGCTGGATCCCGCCGCCGCCGAACTCGGTGGTGATGAGCACGAGGAGGGAGAACCCGCCCGGCCGGTCGGGCAGGCGGGTGCTGATGAGGCCGATCGCCTTGAGCGCGACCAGGCCGGCGAAGTCCAGCTCCAGCGCGCCGGCGTACTCGCCGCGGTCGGGGTCGGCGTAGAGGTAGCCCCCTCCGGTGACCACGCCGGCGTCGACGAGCAGGCCGATCCCGCTGGGCGGTTTGAAGGCGAAGTCGAGCTGCGCGGGCCCGAGGTTGCCGCCGCCGGGCGGCAGGGAGAACTCGGCGACGACGCCCATCCGCTCGACGGCCGCGGTGACCGGGCCGAGGGCGGCGGTGAAGCCCGCGGAGAGCTCGACGGGCACGCTACCGCCGCCGAGGCGGGCGGCGAGCAGGACGGTGTGGATCTCCACCGGGCCGAGCGCCAGGTGGACCGGGATCTGCACCTCCAGCCCGCCGCTCCCGGTGAAGCGCAGGCCGGTGTCGGGGGCGAAGGCGAGGCCGAGCTCGAAGCCGGCTTCGAGGCGGCCCCCGGCGAGGACGGAGGAGACGAACCCGTCGCCGGAGGAGGCGTCGATGATCAGCCGTCCGCCGCTCAGCGAGGCCTCGGCCAGCGGCGCGCCGTGCGCATGTCCGGTGGCCGGATCGGCGGTGAGGGCGAGGCCGGCGGCGACGGAGAACGCGTCGATCTCCAGCCTGCTGCCGCCCGCCTGGCCGAGCAGCACGATGGGCTGCCCGGGGCGGGACTCCAGCCGTACCGACAGCAGGAGCTCCACCGGGCGGTCCGGCGCGGGTGGGGCGATCCGGAGCGCGAAGGAGGGCCGCAGCTCTCCCCTGGCGCCGGTCGGCAGGGTGCCGCCGACGCCGACGGTGCCGGTGACGCCGGGCCGCAGCCCCTCGACCGGCCGGGTGACCTCACCCTCCCCGCGCAGCACCACCTCCACGTCGAGGCCCGCGCCGTCGGCGGTGGGGGTGAGGTCGACGGCGAGTGCCTGGAGCAGCGGTGGGGTGGTGGCGGTGGCGGGCACGAACAGCGCGGGCAGGCCGACCCGGGTCAGGACGATCTCCAGGACGGCGAGCAGCTTGGCCGCGTCGAGGGCGGCCGTGCCCCAGCCGTAGCGCTCGCGCAGCTGGCCGGCGGGATCGAGCAGGGACGGCAGCAGCCGCTCCAGGTACAGGTCGAGCTGTTCGTAGGGGGGACGCGTGGGGTCGGTGGCGGGCTCTCCGGGGTGGAACGTCCACTCCAGCACGCCGAAGAGGGTGTACCAGGCGGCCATCAGCGGGGAGGCGTTCATGGCCCGGGCGAGGGAGAGCTTGCTGAGCTTGGTCTCCAGGTCGGTGGCGAGCTCGTCGACCTGCTGCTGCGAGATGCCGGGCAGGGTGGGGCCCGAGGCGCGCAGCGCGGCCGT
>NZ_RPRY01000036.1 GCF_003949795.1 Streptomyces sp. WAC06614 | reverse complement strand
GGGCAGGACGTCGGTCAGCGGGGTGGGGCGGTTGCTGGTGCCCTGCCGGACCCGGCCGGGACCCCAGGCGATGAGGGGGACGCGTACGCCGCCTTCGTAGAGGTTGCGCTTGTAGCCACGCAGCGGACCGTTGGCGTCGAACAGGTCGGGGTTGACCCCGCCCTCCTCGTGGGGGCCGTTGTCGCTGGTGACGAGGACGACGGTGTCCTGCTCCAGGCCGAGCTCGCGCAGCCGGTCGACCACCTTGCCGACCAGGGAGTCGAAGTAACTGACCTGGGCCGCGTGCCCCTTGTCCGCAGCCGACCAGCTCCGGCCCGCATACGCGCCGGTGTCGGGGATGTCGCTGGGAGCGTGCGGAACGTTCGGGGTGAGGAGAAGAAGGAACGGTTCGCCAGCGTGGGCGTCGATGAACTCCAGCGCGTGCTGTGCGAGGAGGTCCGGGGCGTACACGGCCTTGGCGCCGCCGGCGTTGGCGGGGATGGGCTCCTTGACCGCGTTGTGCCAGAGGTACTCGGGGTAGTACTGGTGGGCGTGACTGTGGTCGATGTAGCCGTAGAACTCCTCGAAGCCGCGGGCGGCCGGATGGCTGTCCTGGCCCGCGGCCTCCGGCCCGAAGCCCCACTTGCCGATCACGGCGGTCCGGTAGCCGCGCGCCCGGAGCACCTGGGCGAAGGTGGTGTCGGTGGCGGTGAGCGAGCCCTGCCCGCCGGAGGAGGGGTTGGCGCGGACCGTGGAGTGACCGGTGTGGAGCCCGGTCAGCAGGGAGCAGCGGGAGGGCGCGCAGACGGCGGCGGTGGAGTACGCATCGGTGAAGCGGAGCCCCTCGGTGGCGAGCCGGTCCAGGCGGGGGGTGGCGATCAGCTTCTGCCCGTAGGCGCCGAGTTCGCCGTACCCGAGGTCGTCGGCCAGGACGACGACGATGTTCGGCAGCCGCCCGCCGGCCCCCTCCGCCCCGTCCGGCACCGCCCCCGCGGCCACCGCCTGCACGTCCCCGGCGGCGGTGACGGTGCCGGCGGTCAGACCGAGCGTCGCGGTCGACGCGGCGAGGAAGGAACGGCGACTTGGCATGGGGAACTGCTCCTCGGCTGTGCGGGTGGGCTGCGCCCGGGCCGGGCGCCAGCCGATCATGCGCGCCGAAGCCGCACCGGGACCATGCACGCAGCATGAAGAACGTGTGACAGCACCCGACTTGGCGGGGCTTGGGCCTCCTCCACGCCGAGGTGCCGGACACCGAGGGCGGGCGGGCGTGGGGTCAGCGGTCGACCGGCCGGGGTCGCGGGGCCTCGCCCGTGGGTTCCGCGTCGGTGTCGTCGGTGCCGACCGTGCCGTGGGGAAGGATCCGGTCCAGCCACTTCGGCAGCCACCAGTTGGCCCGGCCGAGGAGTGTCATGGTCGCCGGTACCAGCACCATGCGCACGACCGTGGCGTCGATGAAGATCGCGGTGGCCAGGCCGAGTCCGAACATTTTGGTGGAGGGGTCCTCGGCGACGGCGAAGGACAGGAAGACCGCCACCATGATGAGGGCGGCCGAGGTGATGATCCGGGCGGTGCCCGAGACGCCCTCGACGATCGCCGTGCCGTTGTCGCCGGTGCGCAGGTACTCCTCGCGTACGCGGGAGAGGAGGAACACCTCGTAGTCCATCGACAGGCCGAACAGGATGGCGAAGAGGAACATCGGGATGAACGACACGATCGGGACCGTCGCTTCCAGCCCGATGAGTGCGCCTGCCCAGCCCCATTGGAAGACCGCGACCATGATGCCGTAGGCCGCGCCGATGCTCAGCAGGTTCAGCAGGACCGCCTTGAGCGGTACGAGGATCGAACGGAAGACCAGCATCAGCAGCAGGAACGACATCGCCAGCACGGCGGCGACGAGCACCGGCAGGCGTTGGCTGGTGCGTCGGCCCACGTCGGACAGGCTCGCGGCGGCGCCGCCGACGTGGGCCCTGGCCGGGCCGTGCCCGACCGCCGCGGGCAGCACGTCGGTGCGCAGCCGGTCGAGGGTGTCGGTCGTGGCCTTGTCCTGAGGGCCGGTGGTCGGGAACACCAGGAGGGTCGCGATGCCGGTCGCCGGATCGATGTGCGTCGGCGCGACGGATGCGATGCCGGGATCCGCCGCGAGCCCCCCGACGAGCCGGTCCAGCACTCCCGGGTCACCGGCGGGGTCCGCGGCGATGACGAGGGGACCGTTGCTGCCCGGGCCGAACCCCTCGGCGACGAGGTCGTACGCGCGACGCTCGGTCCGGCTGTGGGGCAGTGACCCGTCGTCGGGCAGGCCGACGCGCAGACCGAGCACGGGCAGCGTCGCCGTCAGCAGCAGCGCCGCCGCCCCGAGCGCGTACGGCAGCGGGTGCCGGCCGACGTGGCCGACCCAGCGCCGCCAACCGGCGGCGGGAGCGGTGCCCGCCCCCCTGTCCCGCCGCCGTGCGGGTCGGACCGGCTTCCCGGTCCGCAGAGCCCGGCCGATCCGGCCGACCCGGGCCAGGCGTGGGCCGGCCGCGCCGAGGAAGGCCGGCAGCAGCGTCACCGATGCGAGCACCATGGTCAGGACGACGATCGAGACGGCGAGGCCGCCCACCGTCATGAACGGCACGTGCGCGACCGCCAGGCCGAGGATCGACACGACGACGGTGCCGCCGGCGAAGACCACCGGCCGCCCCGCCGTCGCCACCGCTCGTCCGGCCGCCGCCTGCGGGTCGAGCCCGCGCGCAAGGTACTCCCGGTGCCTGGCGAGCACGAACAGCGCGTAGTCGATGCCCACGCCGAGCCCGACCATGCTGCCCAGCACCGGTGCGAAGGTCGGGACGTCCGTCACTCCCGCCAGTACCGTCATCGTGGCGACACCGATGGTCAGTCCGAAGACCGCCATGCCGATCGGCAGCGCGGCGGCGACGAGCGAACCGAACGCCAGGAACAGGATCGCGGCCGCGGCAAGCAGGCCGATCAGCTCGCTCACGCCGCCGTCGGGGTCGGAGAAGGCGTAGAAGAGGCTCCCGCCCATCTCGATGCGCAGGGGCAGTTCGGCGCGCAGCCGGTCGCCGAGTTCGACGAGGGCGTCGAGGTCTTCGGCCGACAGCCGGCTCTGGTCGGGGTACTGCACCCGGACGACCGCGATCCGCCCGTCGGCCGAGACGAGGCCGCCGCGCACGGCCGTGTCCCCGCGTGCGGCGAGTGCCCCCGCCGGGTCGCTCGTGCCGAGCACGTGCGGCAGCCGCTCCACCTCGGCCTGCAACCGCGTGAGAGCGGTGCGCGCGCCGTCGTGGTCGAAGAACGTCGCAGCGCTGTCGCGGGGGGTGACGACGACTTGGGCGGTCATCCCGTCCTGGCCGGTGCCGGCCCGCTCGATCAGTTCCGCGGCCCGTCGGGAGTCCAGGCCCGGAGCGGTCATCGAGTCCGCGGTCCGCCCGCCGAAGGCGACGGCCGCGAGGACGGCGAGCGTGGCGGCGACCAGCCACGCCGCGATCACCCACCAGGGACGGCGGGCAGCGCCCCCGCCCAGGCGCAACAGGGCTTTCGAGAGCATCGGGTCCTCCAACCAGCTCGTCGGCCGTCCTTGTACGGCCGTCGATGCCGAGGCTCGTCGCCACGGCGCTCCGCGGCATCGGCCTGCGGGCCGCGGATCCGTCGGCCCCAAGTCGGAGTGGGGACCCGTCCTTTCGGCCGATGCGCGGCACGCCGCGGTCCCTACGCTGAGAACCGTGCTCCGAGACGACCTGCGAACCCTGTGGACCGAACCCCGGCCGCCCGACGCGCCCGCCCGGGTGTGGCGGGACCGGGCGCTGCTCGTGGTGGGCCTGGCCGGTGTGGGGTTGGAGGCCACCCTGCGCGACCACGTCGTGTGGCGGCCGGTGGCGGTCGTGTCCGCCGTATGGCTGTGCCTGCTGCCCCTGTGGCGCCGGACCCGCCCGCTGGCGGTGGTGGCGCTGGCGTTCGGCTCCGTGGCCCTGCTCGCGGTGGCCTCGCTCGTCGCCGCGGCGGGCGAGCCCGTCGGCCTGTACACCGGCGCGGTCGTGCTCGTGCTGGTGTACGCGCTGCCCCGGTGGGGATCGGGCCGCGAGATCGTGCTGGGCGGCGCGGTGGTCCTCGCGGTCGGCGCGCTGTGTGTCGTCGCGGACGGGACCCCGGTCGTCGAAAAGGTCGTGGGCCTCGTCTTCCTGCTGCTGCCCGGCGTGATCGGGGCCGCCGTACGGTTCCGGGTGACCGCGCGCGAGCGGCAGTTGGACCAGGTGCGCTCCCGCGAGCGGGAGCAGCTCGCCAGGGAACTGCACGACACGGTGGCCCACCACGTGTCGGCCATGGTGATCATCGCCCAGGCGGGCCGGGTGCTCGCGGGCACCGACCCGTCCGCCGCCGTCGAGGCGCTGGAGGGGGTCGAGGAGGAAGGGGCGCGCACGCTGGAGGAAATGCGCGCCATGGTCGCCGCGCTGCGCGACCGCGGGGTCGGCGCCGAGCTGGCGCCCCCTGCCGGTGTCGCGGATCTGGAGCGCCTGGTGCGCACCCCGGGTGGTCGCCTCAGGGTCGACCTGGGGCTCGACGGCGAGCTGGACGCGCTGCCCCCGGCCGTGGACGCGGCCGTCTACCGGATCGTGCAGGAGTCGGTGACCAACGCGCTGCGCCATGCGGTCGACGCGACCGAGGTCGTCGTCCAGGTCGCCGCGGAACGACACAGGGTGCGGGTGAGCGTGCACGACGACGGCCGGCGCACCGGCCGGGGTCGCGACGGATACGGACTTACCGGATTGCGCGAGCGCGCGACGCTGCTCGGCGGCACACTACGAGCCGGGCCGGGTACCGACCGGGGCTGGCACGTCGAGGCCGAACTGCCGAGAGCGAGGGGCGAGAGCGGTGTCCATTCGCGTCCTCGTCGCTGACGACCAGACGATCATCCGCACCGGGTTGCGGATGATACTGAGCGCCCAGCCCGGCATCGAGGTGGTCGGCGAGGCCGCCGACGGGCGGGAGGCGGTACGTCTGGCCCGCGAACTGCGCCCGGACGTCTGTCTGTTCGACATATGCATGCCCGCACTCGACGGGCTCGAGGCCACCCGGCTGGTCGCCGGCCCGGGCGTCGCCGACCCGCCGGCCGTGGTCGTCATCACCACGTTCGACCTCGACGAGTACGTCTACGGCGCACTGCGTGCCGGCGCCCGCGGATTCCTCCTCAAGGACACGGGACCGGACCTCCTGGCCCAGGCCGTACGGTCGGCGTCCGACGGTGAGGCGCTCATCGCGCCCAGCGTCACCGTCCGTCTGCTCCAGGCGTTCGCGGACCTGCCCGCGGGGCGGCCCATGGCCCAGCCGGTCTCTCCCGTCACGGCGCGGGAGGAGCAGGTGCTCCTCGCCGTCGCTCGCGGGCTGACCAACACCGAGATCGCCGATGCGCTGCACATCAGCCTCAGCACGGTGAAGACGCATCTGGCCAGCCTGATGGCCAAACTCGGCGCCCGCAACCGGGTCGAGATCGCGATGTGGGCCTACGAGACGCGCCGTATCCTCCCCGGAACCTGAGCCGGGGCCGGGCCCTATCGGGTGCCGTAGGGCAGCAGTGCCATCTCTCGGGCGTTCTTGATCGCCGTGGCCAGTTGGCGCTGCTGCTGGGTGGTGACGCGGGTGACGCGGCGGCTGCGGATCTTGCCGCGGTCGGAGATGAACTTCCGCAACAGGTCGGTGTCCTTGTAGTCGATGGAGGTGATCCCTGCCGCGTCCAGCGGGTTGGGACGGGCCTTGAGCGGCTTGAGGGGGTTCTGGCGGCGGGCCATGGGCGTTCCTCGGGGTGGTCGAGTGTCGGCGGGTACGAGGCTTACGGGACGGGGTCGAGGAGGGAGTCGAAGGCTGCCGCGGGCAGGGACCTCCAGGCCTCGGGTCCCGCCGCGTACTCGGCGTCGGTCAGCAGGCAGGACTCCAGGAGCTGTTCCAGGCCCTGGCGATCGAGGCCGGGGGAGGTGAAGACGAGGTGCTGGCAGCAGTCGCCGTGGTCGGGATGCCAGTCGAGCGAGGCCGCGGCCCTGCGCATCGGCGGGACCAGTTCCCAGGCGGCGTCCGGCAGGGAGGCCAGCCAGGGGCCGACGTTCTCCACGCACAGGGCGCCGCCCGCGGAATCCCAGGCCAGCAGGGTGTCCGGACGGTCGGCGAGCCAGAACCGGCCGCGGCTGCGGGCGGCGGCGCAGCAGAGGTCCTCCAGGGCGTCGTAGAGGCGCTCGGGGTGGAAGGGGCGGCGCCGGTGCCAGACGAAGGTCGCCACTCCTGCCTCCTCCGCCTCCTGGGGCAGCAGGGCGCAGGCCGGATGCTGGGCGGCGGCCGCCGCTTCCACGTCGAACCCGGCGAAGGCCGCCCGCGCCAGCTCGCCGGACGCGGCATCCACCCGTCGAGCGGTGGGGTGGAGCTGGGCCAGCAGGGCGCGGTCCTCGTCGTCGGCTCCGCCGCTGTCGACGAGGGCCAGTACGGGCGCGTACTCGAGCTGCCGCGCCCAGGTGTCTCCGACGGTGCGCCGGTCGGTGGCGGCTGCGGCGAGACCCGCGTCGGCCAGGTCGTCGCCGTTGGCGAGGTACGCCAGGACCAGCGCCGGGTCCACGGCGGTGATCACGCCGGTGAGGTCGAGCACGCCGGCGCCGTGCGCGGCGACGACCTCGGCCATCGCCCTGGGCTCGACGGAGTCCCACAGCTCCACGACGGCCAGCCGGGTCAGGCCGCTGCCGGCCAGCCGTTCCAGCTCGGGGACCAGGTCCTCGCGCAGGGCGCAGCAGGCGCAGTCGTTGACCAGGGGTGTCTCGCCCCGGGACCGCTCTCCCGAGGCGTCGCGCACCACGCGCTGCACCGTGCCCTGTGCTGCCGTGGCGAGGTCGTGGTGGAGGGCGACGCTGCCGGGCACGGTGTGCAGCAGCCGGTCCACGACCTCCTGGCGGGCGTCCGCGTGGAGCCCGCCGACGATGACGACGGGCAGGGTCACGGCTTGCTCCCGTAGCGGCGCTGGAAGCGCTCGACGCGGCCGGCGGTGTCCAGGACACGGGCGGTGCCGGTGTAGAAGGGGTGGCTCTGCGAGGAGATCTCCACGTCGATGACGGGGTAGGTGTTGCCGTCCTCCCACTCCACCGTCTTCTCGCCGGTGGCGGTCGAGCGGGTGAGGAAGGCGAAGTCGGCGGCCTTGTCGCGGAAGACGACGGGGCCGTAGGCGGGGTGGATGCCGGGCTTCATGGCGGTGTCCTTCGGACAGGAGGGGCGGGGGTCAGCGCTCTTCGCGGAAGTCGACGTGCCGGCGGACCACCGGGTCGAACTTGCGCAGCACCATGCGGTCCGGGTCGTTCCGCCGGTTCTTGCGGGTGACGTAGGTGTAGCCGGTGCCGGCCGTGGAGCGGAGCTTGACGATCGGGCGTACTTCGTTGCGAGCCATGCCGCTACTATACGGCAATGGAAATCATTTCCAATAACCGCTTCCGTCACGAGAGGGGCAGGTAGCACCTTGTCCGCCCACTGCCAGCTGACCGGCGCCGCGCCCGGCTTCGGCAACACCGTCTCCCACTCCCACAGGCGCACGTCCCGCCGCTTCGACCCCAACATCCAGCGCAAGCGCTACTGGCTCCCGAGCGAAGGACGCCACGTCCGCCTGACCCTGAGCGCGAAGGCGATCAAGACCGTCGACGCCATCGGCATCGAGGCCGCGGTCGCCCGGATCCGCGCCCGGGGGGTGAAGGTCTGATGGCCAAGAAGAGCAAGATCGCCCGGAACGAGAAGCGCAAGGCGATCGTCCAGCGGTACGCCGCGAGGCGCGCCGCGCTCAAGGACGTCCTGCGGCGGCCTTCCTCGACGCAGGCCGAACGGGACGCGGCGCTGGCGGAACTGCGCAAGCAGCCGCGCGATGCGAGCGCCACTCGGGTGCGCAACCGCGACGGCGTCGACGGTCGCCCCCGTGGCCACCTGCGGAAGTTCGGTCTCTCCCGCGTCCGGATGCGTGAACAGGCGCACTCCGGGTTCCTGCCCGGAGTCACCAAGTCGTCCTGGTAGGACCGGCGACCGGCCGCTCGGACGCGGGGCCCCCCTCGCCGGCGGGCCCCCTCGCCGACGTGGGCCCCCTCGCCGGCGGGATGCGGGCGCGGTGCGCCGTCCGGGCATCAGCGCCGACGGCGTCGCCCCGGGCGGCCGGGCCGCCGCATGGCGCCTCCGGGGAGGCCGTCGGCTACTGTGTCCCCGCTCGCGCCCGGCCCCCTCGGGGCGGGCCGGGCGCGTTCCCCCGCGCCGCGACGTCGAGAGGGAAGGTGCAGCGTGGTCGAGGGCTCGGCAAGGGCGGCGACGGCACCACCGCGCCCGCTGGGCCCCGATGACGGCGAGGACGCCCCGGGGCGCCGGCGCCGGCCGGCGACCGGCAGGGCCGGCTCGGCCCTGGTCGGGGCCGTGGTGGTCGCGGTGCTCGCCGGACCGTGGCTGGAGCAACGCTTCGGGCTCGCGGCGTTCGAGGCGTGGCGGACGCTGCTGTTGGCCGTCGTCGTCCAGGGCGTCCCCTTCCTGCTGCTGGGCACCGTCGTCTCGGCGGCCATCGGCGCGTTCGTCCCCGCCCGGGTCTTCGCCAAGGTCCTGCCCCGCAACCCCGTACTCGCCGTTCCGGTGGCCGGTGCCGCCGGTGTGGTGCTGCCGGGCTGCGAGTGCGCCTCGGTGCCGGTCGCGGGCAGTCTGATGCGCCGGGGCGTGCCTCCGGCGGCCGCGCTGACGTTCCTGCTCGCCGCGCCCGCCGTCAACCCGGTGGTGCTCGTCTCGACCGCGATCGCGTTCCCCGGCAGGCCCGAGATGGTGGCCGCGCGGCTCGCCGCCTCGCTCGTCACCTCGGTCGTCATGGGCTGGCTGTGGGTCCGGTGGGGGCGCGAGGAGTGGCTGCGGCTGCCGACCGGGCACGCGGAGCACGCGTCCGGCGTCGGCCGGCTGGAGGCCTTCCGGCGCGGGCTGCAGCACGACTTCCTGCAGGCGGGCGGGTTCCTGGTGGTCGGCGCCATGGCCGCGGCGACCTTCAACGTCCTCGTACCGCCGTCCGTCCTGGACGCCTTCTCCGGTTCTCCCTGGCTGGGCGTCCTGGTGGCGGCGGCGCTCGCGGTCCTGCTGTCGGTGTGCTCGGAGGCGGACGCGTTCGTCGCGTCCTCGTTCACCGGCTTCTCGCCCACCGCCCGCCTCGCCTTCATGGTGGTGGGCCCGATGGTCGACATGAAACTGATCGCCTTGCAGTCGGGCGCCTTCGGGAGGGCGTTCGCGGTGCGGTTCTGCACCGGCACGTTCGTCGTGGCGATCCTGTGCTGCGTACTCGTCGGAGGTCTGTTCCTGTGACCGGACGACCCCCCGCCCGCGCGGCACGGCCGGGGCTGTTGAGCGGCCTCGGGCCGCCCGTCCTGCTGGCGCTGACCGGCACCGGCCTGCTGCACACCACCGTGCGCAGCGACGTCTACCTCCGGTACGTCAAGGAAGGCCTGCGGCCGTACCTCATCGCGTCCGGCGTACTGCTGCTCGCCCTCGGCCTCGCGGGGCTGGGAGCCGAGGTGGTGCGCCGCGTACGGCAGCCGCTGGACGATCACGCAGAGGCGGAACCGGACGACCACGCAGAAGGGCCCGTGGACCACGGCCACGGAGGCGCCTCGCACGTCGCCTGGCTCCTCGCCGCGCCCGCCCTCACCCTGATGTTCATCGCCCCGCCGGCGCTCGGCTCGTACACCGCCTCCCGGGACCGGGCCGCGGCCGGCGTGGAGCGGGCCGCCTACGAGGAACTGCCGGACGCGGCCGTCACCCCCCTCGCCCTGGAGGATTTCGTCGGACGCTCCGTGCACGCGCCGAACACCCTCCGCGGCCGTACGGTCCGGCTGCTCGGGTTCGCCTCCGCCGGCAGGACCCCGGGCACCTGGTACCTCAACCGCCTCAAACTCAGCTGCTGCGCGGCCGACGCGCGGACCCTGCGCGTGGAGATGCGCGGCGTGCAGGCACCGGCCGGCGACACCTGGGTCGAGGTCACCGGCGTCTGGCGGGGCGATGTCGTCGCCGCCGACCGCCCGGTCCCGACCCTGGAGGTCGCCACCGTGAACCCCGTCGACCCACCCCGCAACCCCTACCACGACGCGGCGCCCACGGACGGCTGATCCCTCCCTCGTGCCGGCCGGCGTCCTGGCGCTGCGACCCGCATCGTGAGCGGGGGTGGCGGTTTATCGGGCGGTGGGGCGGACAGTCGCCTGTCATCGACGACATGGAGGTGTTGACGATGGCGCTTCCCATTCGACGCGGCGGCGGCCTGTCCGAGCGGCTGCGTCCGGCGTGGGGGTCGATGGACCCGTTCCGGGACTTCGAGAACATGTGGGGCGAGATGGGGCGGCTGCTGGAGCAGGCGGCGGTTCCGGCCCCCGGTGAAAGCGGTCACTGGCTTCCGATGGCGGAGGAGACGGAGACCGGCGACGCGTACGTCGTGCGGATGGAGCTGCCCGGTGTCCCGGCCGACAACGTGAACATCGAGGTCGACGGGAACGAGCTGAGCATCTCCGGCGAGATCTCCGAGGAACAGCAGGGCAAGGTCCTGTCCCGCAGGACGGGAAAGTTCCTGTACCGCACCACCCTGCCCGCCGCGGTGAACGCGGAGGAGTGCGAGGCGGACCTCAGCGACGGCCTGCTCACGCTGCGCATCCCCAAGAAGGCCGAAGGCAAGCGGCACAAGATCGAGCTTCGGAGTCAGGGCTCGAAGAGTACGCCCGGCGGCGGGATGGAGGGCAGGCAAGCAGACACCAGCATGCAGGGGAGACGGGGAGACACGGGCATGCAGGGCCAAGGACTCACGGGGGACGTGGCGTAGGACGTACGTCGGTCGCGAACGACCCGCGTCGCGCACAGGGCGGACCCGTCAGCCGGGCAGTCCGTCCCTTGCACCGCCTTCGACCGGGTAGATCTTGGTCCAGGTGTCGCCGCAACGGCATCGGTAGGTCTCGACCAGTTGACCGGTCGCGGAGACGTCCATGCCGTCCTGTACACGGACGTGCACGTGCTCGCCCATGACTGAGCCTTTCTCACGGGAGTGGGTCGGCCCAGTGTGTGCGGCGGCGGCGCCCGGCCGCAACGCCCTTCCGACAGGTGGACAAACTGGCGTAAGGAGGATCGACGCCATGGCTGAGACGCCCTCGCTCGACCGCAGCGGCTGGACGACCGCGCTCGACGAGCTCACCGAAGCCCATGCCGGGGAAAGCGTCACCATCGAGGTGCTGGACCCGGAGATCGGCCACCAGTACGAAGCGCAGCGACTGCCCTTCTCGTACCTCGGCTACGACCCCAAGGACGACGTGGTGATCGTCGCCGTGGGTGGACGGTCGTCGCAGTACCCCGTCGTGCTGCGGCACATGGTGCAGCACCCCAAGGAGATCGACGTCGCGACGTTGGGCGTCCCCGAGGCGGCCGTTCAGGTGCTGGACGAGGAAGGCGCCGCGACCTTGATCAGCTTCTTCCCGGTGGCGTCCGGCGCGGAAACGGAGTCCTGAGCCCGTCCGGGGATCGAGCGCGCCGGCCCTGCGGCCCGATGGGGGCCGCAGGGCCGGTCGGGAGTGCCTCCGGGCCGGTCGGCACTCGGGTTCTCTTACGATTCCGACTCCGACTCCGACTGCGAGTGCGACTGCAGCTCCGCGCGGTTGCCGCCGGTGTTGACCTCGATCTTGCGCGGCTTGGTCTGCTCGGCCACCGGGATGCGCAGGCTCAGTACGCCGGCGTCGTACGTGGCCTCGATGTGCTCGGTGTCCAGCGTCTCGCCGAGGAACAGCTGCCGGGTGAAGGTGCCG
This sequence comes from Streptomyces sp. WAC06614, assembly GCF_003949795.1. Lineage (GTDB taxonomy): Bacteria > Actinomycetota > Actinomycetes > Streptomycetales > Streptomycetaceae > Streptomyces. The sequence continues at coordinate 23,319 of NZ_RPRY01000036.1, read as the reverse complement.
GTGGGGCGTTCGGTGATCAGCGCCTCGGCGCCTTCCTTGATCTCCGACTTCCGTTCGGCCCGGACGGTCAGCGCATCGTTCTCGACGTTCACGTCCACCGAGTCGGGGTCCACGCCCGGCAGGTCGAACGTGACCCAGACCGAGCCGTCCTCGCGCCAGGCGTCCATCGGCATCGCCGCAGGGCGCTGTGCGCCGTTGAAGAGCTGCTGGCTGAGTCGGTCCAGTTCACGGAAGGGATCGGTCCGCATCAGCATGTGAGCACGCCTCCTTTGACCTTCTTCGTGGCCTTTGGTTCAGCACTTCTTATATAACCCTTGGCTACATTCTTGACAAGACCCTACTCAAGTCCTATCCCGGAGATAGGGCAGGAGGAGATCTCCGCCGCCATGCTCCGCAAGCTCGCGGACGATGCCGCCGAGCAGCTCGGGGAGAAGATCACCCAGGCGGTGATCAACTGCGACGACGACAGCGATCACGGCGGCGACAGCGATCAGGGGAGCAGTCGATGGCGAACGCGAACCGTGACTACTACGAGGTACTCGGTGTCACCCGCGACGCGAGCGCCGAGGAGATCCAGCGCGCCTACCGCAACCTCGCCCGCCGCTGGCACCCCGACCTCAGCAAGGACCCCGCGGCCGAGGAGCGGTTCAAGGAGGTCAACGAGGCCTACGAGGCCCTCTCGGACCCGGACGGCCGCGCCCGCTACGACCGCTTCGGACCGGCCTGGCGCCAGGCCCGCGAGGAGCCGACGGGCGGAGCCGGCAGTCCTTTCGGGCCGGGTGGCGGGCGACGGGTGTACGTGAACACCGGCGGCGGCACCGGCTTCGGCGGAGCCCCTTTCGGAGACTTCGAAGGGTTCGGTGGCGCCGGGGGCGGGGGCTTCGAGGACTTCCTCGGCGGCCTCTTCGGCGGCGGCGCGGCGGGTCGTGGCGGCTTCGGCCCGGTGCCGGGCGCCGACCGACAGGCCGAGATCACCCTCGGCGTGGAGGACGCGTACGTCGGAGGCCGCCGGCGCATCACGCTCGACACCTCGGCCGGCCCGCGCAGCTTGGAGGTGACCATCCCGCCCGGCGTCACCGACGGGCAGTGCATCCGCCTGGCCGGCCAGGGCGGAACCGGCAGCGGCGGCGGCCCCTCCGGCGATCTTTACCTGATCGTGCGACTGGCACCCCACCCCCGGTACCGCGTCGACGGCCGCGACATCACCGTCGATCTGCCGGTCGCACCGTGGGAGGCCGCGCTGGGCGCGTCCGTCCCCGTGGACACCCCGGGCGGCACCGCCAGGGTGGACCTGCCGCCGGGCTCCTCCAGCGGCCGCAAACTCCGGCTGCGCGGACGCGGCATGCCCGACCGGCGCGGTCAGCCGGGCGACCTCTACGCCGAGGTCAAGATCGTCGTGCCGGCCGAGCCGACGCCGACGGAACGGGACCTGTTCCAGCGGCTGGCCAAGGAGTCCGGCTTCGACCCCCGCCACCGCAGCGGAAGGGGATGAGTACACGTGGCGCAGAACCCATGGCGATACCCGCTGGCCCGCATCCACCGGCTGCGCACGGCCCGGGGCTGAACCACGCCGCCCTCGGGGTCGCACTCGACCTGCTGGACCGCATCGAGGAATTCGAAGCCGCCCTGGCCGGGCTGCACCCCCCTCGGCAGGGTGCGCAGGAGGTGAACCCGTGGACATGCCGCTCACCGGCGGCGACGACCCGGACCGGGCGCGCGCCGCCCTGGAGGCCGAGCTCGGCCGCCGGGTGACTGCCCCTCAGTCGGTGCCGTGCCGCGTGAGCACCAGGGCCGTCGCCACGGCCAGGGCCGTACCTCCGGCCAGGACGCCGCAGCGGGAGCGCCAGGACAGGACCGACCAGCGGGACCCGGCGGACAGCAGCGAACCGCAGCTCGCCCAGGAGCCGACCGAGAGGACGGACGCGGCCGAGCCCACCGATCCGACGGACAGGAACGAGCCGACGGACCCGATCGACAACGTCGAGCCGACGGATCCGATCGACAGGAACGAGTTCCGGGAGCAGAGGGACCAGCGGGAGCCGGCTGTCGTCGTCATGGCCTGATCGTATGCACGCCGTGCCGTCTCCCGCACGGACGTGCTAGAGCGTCCCGGTGACGGAGGCGGCCCCGAGCGTTCCGGTCACGCCCTGGAGGGCGACCGTGGTGGCTGGTGACCAGGTGCCGTCGGCGTGGCGGATGACGTGCAGGAGCCCGCCGGCGGAGGTGGTCGCGGTGAGCTGGAGTTCGCCGTCGACGTGGGCCGCGCCCAGGGACGTCGCGCTGACCGTCCCGAGACGGTCCTTCAGGTCGGCGAAGGGCGTCCAGGTCCGGTCCGTCCTGCGGACGGCGTGGTACTGGCGGGAGCCGTTGTCGGTGGCGACGACGATCTGCGCGTCGCCGCCGGTGCCGGCCATGCTCACGGAGCTGATGGGGCCGGTGGCGCCGGCCGCTGCGGCGACGTCGCCCCAACTGCTCCACTGCCCTGCGGTGTTGCGGATGGTGTGCAGGGCCTTGCCGCCGCTGATCGCGACGAGCTGGAGCTCGCCGCCGACGCCGGCCGTGGCCGCGGCGGTCACCGTGCCGATCGGCCCGACGGCGCCGGCGACGTCACCGAAGGGGGTCCAGTGACCGGTGGCGTTGCGGATGGTGTGGAAGACCTTGCCGTCGGCGACCGCTACGACGTGGAGGTCGTTGCCGAGGGAGACGGCCGAGAGCTGCGTGACGCTGCCGAGGACACCGGCGACGGCGCCCACGTCACCGAAGGCGGCCCATGTGCCGTCGTCCTTGCGCACGGTGTGGTGGATACGGCCGTCCCCGCCGAGGGCGACGACGTGGGTGTCGGCGTTGATCCCGGCGGCCGCGACCGCGTGGACCCCGTTGATGTTCCCGGCCTTGGACTGGACGTCGGTGAACCCGGTCCAGGAGCCGTCGGCGAGACGGATGCCCTGGTAGAGGCCGGTGTCGGTCCGCGCGAGGACCTCGGTCTTCCAACCCGGGGCGGGGGCCGGGGGCTGGAGCCACCTGGTGCAGTGCGGTCCTGCCTTGAGGGACTCGAAGTTCGCGGCGAACGCGTCATGGACCGCCGGGTTGTCGATCTTCAGCAGGGTCTCGTCGTGCGAGCGGAGGTTGGGGAAGGTGTAGTTGTGGCTTCCCGTGAACACCAGCTTGCGGTTCGGGACCCCGAGGTAAGTGCCTTCCACGAGCAGGTACTTGGAGTGGATTCCGATGGTGCGCGAGGCCCCGCCGCTGTCCGTCGCCGTGCCCGCGCACCGGGCGACGTAGCCGAGCTTGCCGGCGATCGTGTTCTGCACGGTGGTGCCGAGGTTGCCCTCCTCACCGTTGTGCAGCAGCTCCACCCGGCATCCCGCGGCCTGGAGCTCGACCAGCTTGTCGGCCACCTGCGGGCGGGTGAAGGCGTACATGCCGATGCGGACCCGGCCGGTCCCACCGGCGCAGTCGAGGTTGCCCAGCAGGGAGACGACGGTGTCCGTGCCGGCGTCCGTGCTGTACGTGGTGCCCGCCTTCTCCTGCCGCGGGAAGAAGTACGTCTTGTACGGGCCGCTGTCCTGGGTCTTGTAGTAGTGGGCCAGGCCCGTGCCGGAGGACCCGTACGTCTGGAGGTCCTGCCAGTAGTTCCGGTACGCCGCGTACAGGCCGGACCCGTTGTCGGGGAGGGTGACCGCGTTGTTGTAGAGGTTGCGGCGCTGGCTGGTGGTGAGGTTCGCCGAGGTCTGGAAGACCACGTTCTCCGTGGCGCCGACCTTGGAGAACAGGAAGAACTTGTTGTGGTTGATCGCGCCGTCGTCGCCGCCCCCGAGGTCGCGGTTTCCGATGCAACCTCGGTGCGCGGGGCAGGCCATCACCCACGAGTCCGCGCTCGGATCGGTGCCCAGTCCGCCGGCCGCCGCGAGCGCGGAGTACTCGGACCCGGTGGCCTTGCCGCTGTCCGGGTCGACGTCCGCGACGGCGTCGCCGTCCACGATGACCTTGACCTTGACCCCGCGCTGCTTGGCCGCGACCAGGGCGCTGCGGACCCCGCCGTCGGTGATGAGGTAGACGGAACCGTTGATCTCCGAACCCGCGGGCGCCCGGTTGACCAACGAGATCAGCTGGTTGCGTATCGCGTCCTGCTGGGCCGTGGTGCCGGCGGGGTCGTTGAAGGTGGCGGTGACCGCCACGGTGTCGTCCACGGCCTGTGCCCCGGGTGCGTCGAGGAGGGCCAGCCCCATCATCAGCCCCGCCGCAACCGCCAGTGATCTTGATCTGCGCATGCCGCAGTCTCGCACGGCCTGTCCGCAGTGCCGTGCGGAGGGCGGGGACGGCTCCCACGCAAAAGGCAGGGAGATCACTCTCCCTGCCACTACCAAGCTATAGCGCACCGGGGGGCTTGCCGCAAGGCCCCTGTCCTCGCGCAGAATCGTCCGCCGAAGCCACGAATCGCGAAGAATGGGGCCCACGATGCGAGCGCTGTCGATACCGACTCCGGAGGTGTCGCGATGACCGGACCGTACGTACGGGATCTGCGGCACATCGACGCGGCACAGGTCGCCGTCGTCGGCGGCAAGGCCGCGCACCTGGGCGAGCTGGCGCGGATCGAGGGCGTCCGCGTCCCGGAAGGCTTCTGCGTGACCACGGACGCCTTCCGCCGGATCCTGGCGGAAGCACCGGCCGTCCAGGACGCGATCGACCGTCTGGGACGCGTGCACCCGGACGACCGGGAAGCCGTCGGCGCGCTCAGCGCCGAGGTGCGCCGCGCCGTCGAAGGGATCCCCGTGCCGGACGTCGTCGCGACGGCGATCACCGACGCGCTCAACCGGTACGGCGAGCGGGCCGCCTACGCCGTCCGGTCCAGCGCGACGGCGGAGGACCTGCCGTCCGCCTCCTTCGCCGGCCAGCAGGACACCTACCTCAACATCGTGGGGCCGGCGGCCGTCCTGCGGCACATCAGCCGCTGCTGGGCCTCGCTGTTCACCGAGCGGGCCGTCACGTACCGCCGGAGCCACGGCATCGACGACCGTACGGTCGACATGGCCGTGGTCGTCCAGCGGATGGTCCTCCCGCAGGTGGCCGGTGTCCTGTTCACGGCCGACCCCGTCACGGGCGATCGGAAGGCCGCCACCGTGGAGGCGAGCTTCGGGCTCGGCGAGGCCCTGGTGTCCGGCCTGGTGAATCCGGACGTCTTCACGGTGCGGCACGGCGAGGTCGTGGCCAGGACGATCGTCGCCAAGGAACGCGCCGTCCAGGCCCTGCCTTCCGGCGGTACGCACGAGGTGGCGATCGACGCGCGGCGGCAGGAGCAGCCCACGCTGACGGACGCGCAGGCCGTGCGGCTCGTCCGGCTCGGGCGGCGGATCGAAGCGCACTTCGGACGCCCGCAGGACATCGAATGGTGCCTGGCCGACGGCGAGTTCCACCTGCTCCAGAGCCGTCCGATCACCACGCTGTTCCCGGTTCCCGCCCCGGCACCCGTCCCCGGGCCCGGTTCGGACCCCGAGACCGGCCCGTACGAGAACCGCGTCTACGTCTCCGTCGGGCACCAGCAGATGATGACCGACCCCATGAAGCCGCTGGGGCTCTCCGTGTGGCAGCTGACCGCCATGGTGCCGATGCACGAGGCCGGCGGTCGGCTGTTCGTCGACGTCACCCCGCGCCTGGCCTCCCCGGCCGCCCGCGCGCCCGCCCCGCTCGCGACCGATCCGGCCGTCGTCACCGAGCTGGACGAGCGCAGCCGGGAATCCCTCGCCGGCCTGGAGCGGGACATCCGGGCGCGGACCGGACCGGAGTTGTTCGAATTCCTGTTGCAGGCCTTCCAGGAGCACAAGCGCCTCGTCGGTGATCCGCAGAGCCTCCAGGTCATCATGGCGGGCATGGAGGCCACCTGGTGGCTGAACGACCACCTGGGCGCCTGGCTCGGCGAGAAGAACGCGGCCGACACGCTGACGCTGTCCGCCCCCGGCAACGTCACGTCGGAGATGGGACTGGCACTGCTCGACGTCGCGGACGTGATCCGCGCGCAGCCGGAGGTGGTGGCGTTCCTGGAGGACGTCGAGGACGACGACTTCCTGGACGAGCTGGCGAAGCTCCCGGGCGGCCCCGCAGCGCGCGACGCCATCGAGGCCTACCTCGACCGCTACGGCATGCGCTGCGTCGGCGAGATCGACATCACGCGACCGCGGTGGCGCGAACGCCCCGCCACGCTCGTGCCCGCGATCCTCGACAACGTCAGGAACTTCGGGCCCGGCGCCGCCGCACGACGCTTCGAGCAGGGGCTGCGGACGGCGCGCGAGAAGGAGCGGGAGGTGCTGTCGCGGCTGCGGGAACTGCCGGACGGGGACCGGAAGGCCGACGAGACCAAGCGGATGATCGACCGGGTCAGGACCTTCATCGGCTACCGCGAGTACCCGAAGTACGCCATCGTCAGCCGCTCCTTCGTCTACAAGCAGGCCCTGATGGCGGAGGCCGAACGGCTCGTGCGGGCCGGCGTGCTCGCCGAGCAGGAGGACGCCTGCTACCTGACGTTCCCCGAACTGCACGACGCCGTGCGCTCGCACCGGGTGGACCAGCGGCTCGTCCAGCAGCGCAAGGACGCGTTCCGGTCGTACCGGGCGCTCACGCCGCCCCGGGTCCTCACCTCGGACGGCGAGGCCCTGGACGGTTCGTACCGGCGCGACGACGTCCCGGCCGGCGCCCTCGTCGGCCTGCCCGTCTCCGCGGGGACCGTCGAGGGCCGGGCCCGCGTCGTCCTCGACATGACCGACGCCGACCTCCAGGCCGGCGACATCCTGGTCACGGTCTTCACGGACCCCAGCTGGTCGCCGCTGTTCGTCGGCATCGCGGGCCTGGTGACGGAGGTGGGCGGCCTCATGACCCATGGCGCGGTGATCGCCCGCGAGTACGGCCTGCCGGCCGTCGTGGGCGTCGCCCGGGCCACCCGCTCGATCCGCGACGGCCAGCGCATCCGCGTCCACGGAACCGACGGGTACGTCGAGCTCCTGGACTGACCGCCGGGGGGCTCCGCTTCGAGGGAGACTTCGAAGCGGAGCACTTGGCGGTGCCACCTTCGCCAGCAACTCCGCGCTGCCTGGGTAGGTTCCTGCCCCACGATCGATGAGTTCGCGAAGGAAAACCTGCACGGGCGACTGCGGCGGGACCGCAAGGCGCTGCTCTGGAAGCTCGACGGCTTGTCCGAGTACGACGTCCGCCGGCCGTTGACGGCGACCGGGACCAACCTCCTCGGCCTGGTCAAGCACGTGGCCTTCGTCGAGGCCAGGTACTTCGGCGAGGTCTTCGACCGCCCGTTCCCGCAACCACTGCCCCGGTGGCAGGACTCCGACGGCAGCGATCTGTGGGCGGCCGAGGACGAGACCCGCGACCAGATCATCGGCTTCTACCGGCAGGCGTGGGAACACTCGGACGAAGCCCGTGCGGTCCACCGCGCGAGGATCGAGCAGGCCGCCAGGACGGCCGCCGGGGGCGTCGGGGCTGACGCAGCGTCGCGGACGGGCTGCGGGGCCTAGAGGCGCTTCACGCTGCGCAGGGTCGTCGCGTAGTAGCCGTTGCCGTCGAGGCGGGAGGTGCCGCCCTTGTCGCCGATGGTGGGGCCGTCGGCCTCCTCGCGGCTGGAGATGAAGATCTGGTGGCCGTCGGTGTCCGTGCCCAGGTAGATGCCCGTGTGGTCCAGGCGGTCCTTGGTGCGGGCGTCGAGCTTGAAGAACAGCAGGTCGCCGGGCTGGATCACGTCGATCGACGCGGGCCGGGCCTGCGCCCCCACGCCCTTGAGCGGGATCACGTCCGTGCCCAGCGCGGAGCGGGCGATCCCGTTCGCGGTGCGCGGCAGGCCCGGGCCCGGGGTGTCGTCGGGCATCAGCGGGTAGCGGGCGCGGTAGCCGAAGACCGTGCGGACGAAGCCGGAGCAGTCCATCGAGCGGTAGCGGGCGGCCTGCGGCTGCTTCTTGACGCCGTTGCGGAAGGTGTACGGGATACCGAGGTAGTCGAAGAAGTCCGACTGCTCCAGGCGCAGGTCGTTGCCCACCGAGCCGTTCGGGTTGAGCGGGCCGAAGGAGGCGTCACCCGCGTACGAGACGCCCTGCGGGTCCTTCTTCACCGGCGCCTGGTGGCCGTACTGGAAGGCGAAGGCGAACAGGTCGTCCTCCTGGCTCCCGTAGTACTTCTTGAACCACTCCTTGAACCAAGGGGTGTTCTCCGCGCCCTGCTTCCACGGCTCGGGCATCAGCCGTACCCAGTTCTCGGTGACGACCCGTGTGGTGGTGTTGGCGGGCTCGGTGAAGGTGCGGCTGGGGCCGGTGAGAGTGGCGGTGCGGGCGCCGTCGGTGAAGGTGGCGAGCACCTGCCCGCCGGCGTCGCGCAGCACCGACCGGGCGGGGCTCGGGACGCGTTCCCACTTCTGGCCGGTGGAATCGCCCGCCTTGAGGGCGGCGGTGATGTTCTTGTCCTGCACCATCTGCACGGACGGCGCCTTGGCCTGCTCCTGCGCGCGCAGCGCGTAGGTGAAGTACGCGCTGCCGGCCAGCAGCGCGAGCACCGTGAGCGTGTGCAGCACCGGGCGGGTGCGGCGGCGGCCCTTCGGCTTGGCGGTCATACGGTGGCTCCGGGGGTGGGGTGCGGTGCGGGTGGTGCGGGCGGTGCGGGTGCGGTCAGCCGGTGGGCATGACGCCGAGCAGGATCCCGGCGGTCAGGACGACGTACGTCATGAGCGTGGTGCTGCCGGTGGCGAGGAGGGTGGCGCCCTTGGGCTGGCGGACCAACTGGTAGGCGATCAGGCCCGGGACGATGAACCCGAGGGTCTGGTTGGCGTAGAGCAGCGGGAACTCCAGCTGGAGCACGATCACCACGGTGGCCTGGAGCAGGACGCCGATCAGGACGACCGCGGCGAACAGGCGCTTGCCGTAGAGGATCACGAACCGCTGCGTGAGCAGGGTCAGCACGTACGTCAGCACGGTGATGCCGACGACCAGGGCCGCCCGCTGGAGGTCCTCGACGAGGGTCAGCGCCAGCCAGCCCGGGGTGATCATGCCGCCGGGGGAGAGGTTGGTGGTCAGGTAGCAGAGCAGGGAGAACAGCAGGCCCAGCGCGATGCCGATCGCGGCGATCTCGGGGGTGAGGACGGCGGGGATCAACGGGGCTCTCCTGGGGGGTACGGGTACTGCTGCGGTGCCGGCGCCGCCTGCGGTTGCGGCCAGGCCGGCACGGGGGTGGCGGCGGCGATCCCGTACGGGTCGGCGGGCGGCCGCGGCCGCGGCGGTGCGGGCCGCGGGTGCGGCTGCGGCTGGGAGTACGGGTCCCACGCGGGCTGCTGCCCGTAGCCCTGCGGGTCGTACCGGTCCTGCCCGTAGGCTGCCGGGCCGGGCGCGGCGCCCGCGTACGGCCGGCCGCCGCCGGGCATCCCGGCGTACGGATCGGCCGCGTACGGCCCCTGGGGGTACGGGGCGCCGTACGGGCCCTGGCCGGGCGCGGCGCCCGCGTACGGGTCGGTCGCGTACGGGTCGGTCGCGTAGGGATCGTCCGCGTACGGCTCGTCCGCGTACGGGTCGAACGGGCGGGCGTACGCCGGGGACGGGGACGGGGGCTGCGGGTCGGTCGGAGCAGGGGACGGGGTGTCCTGGGACTCGTCCGGCGGGAGCTCCGCCAGGTGCTCCAGCAGCACCTCGCCCTGCCCGTGGATGTTGCCGATCGCCACCAGCGACGAGCTCTCGCCGAGGTACCCGAGCAGCTCGTGCACGAACTCCTCGCCGTCGCGCTGCTCACCGCCCAGGTCCACCGCGCGGTCGCGCCACTCGGCCGGGATCGCGTCGATCGCGCTCTTCGCCGGGTGCCCGATCACGAACACCCGGTCCGGCCGCAGGTCGGGCACGATCGCGCCCATCTGCCCGTTGCGCTCGACCCGGTCCGGCCGGCAGTTGATCACCACGTTCAGGGGGCGGTCCACCGCGCCCAGGTCCAGCAGCTGGTTGATGTTCATCAGCGTGGACTCGGGGTCGTTCGCCGCGAAGACGTTCGCGAACCGCAGCCGCTTGCCGCCGGGGGCCACGTACCGCTCCACCGACAGCACGCCCGGGTCCGGCGGCGCCTCGTACATGCCCTGCAGGGCCGTGGCCCGGTCCACGCCCAGCAGTTCGGCGACGGTCAGCGCGATGGCCACGTTCTCCTTGAACGTGAACCAGCTGAACCCGCGCAGCTCCTCGTCCGAGACCGTGTCCGGGTCGGCGTAGACGAGCGTGCAGTCGCGCGCGTCCGCCTCCTCCTGGAGCACGTCGAAACGTTCCTTCTCGGCGGTCACGCAGATCCCGCCGTACGGCATCGACCGCGACAGCGAGCGCGCGATGTCGTCCAGGGTCGGGCCCATCTCGGCGACGTGGTCCTCGCGGACGTTGCACAGCACGCCGATGGTCGACCGGATCAGCTTCGACTGGTTGATCTCCTGGAGCGCCGGCATGACCGCCATGCACTCCATCACCAGCGCGTCCGGCCGGTACGCGGCCGCGCGCCGCACGATCCCGATCTGCTCGACCACGTTGGCGATGCCGAACTTGCGGTGGACGGGCTCCTCGGTGGCGTCCGGATGGATGAACCGGGCGGCCGTGCCGGTGGTCTTGGCGACCGTCGTCAGGCCGCCGCCGCGCAGCGCGCCCGCGCACAGCCGGGTGATGGAGCTCTTGCCGCGGATGCCGTTGACCAGCACCCGGTTCGGTATCCGGTCCAGGTTGGCGAAGTGCCGGCGCTGCTCGACGACGCCGGCGACCAGCATGATCAGACAGCTGACGAGCAGGACGCAGTACAGGAAGAGCACGGGGGATCAGTTCCTTCCGGCCGGACGGGCGGAGGGGGCTGCCGTTCCCCCGGTGTCGGTCCTCGTCGTCCGCTGCTGCCCGCGCCGCCGGCCGCCCTGCTGGAGCTGCTGGCGGATGATCTCCAGGCTGCGGGTCACGGCGCCGACCTCGTCGTGGTGGCGCGGGTAGAGCACGGTGCGGCGGTCGCCGTCGGCGAGGGCCTCGGCGCGCCGGGCGAGTTCGCGCAGCGGGGCGACCACGATGATCTGGAGCCAGCCCAGGCAGGCCGCGCCGACCGCGAAGCCGAGGAGTCCGGCGAGGACGGTGCGGTTCTGCAGGCTGTACTCGTGGATCGCCAGGCCCTTGGCGGGCTGCCAGCTCACCACGGTCCACTTCAGGTCCCCGGCCGCGCCGCCGCCGGAGAAGGGCGCGGCCGCCGCGATGACGGGGTCGCCGCCGCTGCGGTAGAGGACGCCGCCGGGCTTCGCGGCCGCGCCGACCTTCAGGGTGGAGCTCCGTACGAGCGCGTCGAGGCGGTCGTCGCCGAGGCTCTGGAAGGCCCGGTAGCCGCTGTTGGAGCCGATGACCCGGTGCCGGGCGTCCACCACCCGGATCTCGCCGAGGCCGGGCCGCTTGAGCAGGGCGTTGAGGAAGTCGATGCGGAACTCGCCGACGACGGCCGTGCCCGCCCGCCCGGGGATCTCGGCCGTGGCGACGACGACGGGCTCCTTGGCGCCGTCGTAGAGGGCGACGGGCTCCTTGCGCGGGCCCTTGCCGAAGGGGGCCCGCGGCTGGCCGCCCGCCTGGGCGAGGACCTTGCCGGAGCCGTCGAGCACGTACAGGCAGGCGTAGCGCGCGTGCTCGCGCACGGTGTGCTCCAGCACGTCGGTCATCCGGTCGGCTCCGGCGTCGGCGCCCATCAGCGCGGCCACGGACAGCAGGTCGGCCTGGCCCTCGTTGAGGGCGCGCCGCACCCGGTCGTTGAGGGTGTCGGTGCGCTCGCGCTGGTCGTCGACCAGCTGCTGCGGTACGACCACGGAGTCCCCGGCGCGGTTGACGAGCAGGCCCAGCGGTATGCACCAGGCCAGGAGGAGCACGGCGCAGACCGCGACGAGCGTACGGGCGCCGGTACGCCGCTTGTCCCGGCCCCGGGCGCCGGGGGCGGCGGGCGGGCCACCGCCGTCGGCGTCGCGGTCGCGGAGCTGGCAGCGCAGCCGGTCCAGGGCGAGGGCGATCCGCGCGGCCTCCCCGCCGCGGGGGATGGTCACGGGGCGGGTGAGGTCGCCGCGGGTCAGCCGGCGGCTCTCCAGGAACAGGGTGATCAGCGGCCGCTGCACGGTGGCGACCAGCAGCGCGACGACGAGCGCGCCGACCAGGAGCAGGGTGCCGGCCAGGACCAGCCCGGCGAAGGCGTCGGTGGCGCGGGACGGGTTCTGGGTGACGTCCGTCATCGCGACGACGGTCAGCTCCAGGCTGGTCGCACCGGTGCCGACGCCCGCCTCCGGCCCGGCCAGCCGGGCGTACCCGGCGGCGGCCCGTTCGCCGCTGGTCTCGTTGCCCATGAGGCTGCCGCTGACCCCGGGGAAGCCACCGGAGCCGGGCTCCTTCACGGTCAGCGGGTTCGCCTTGGTCTTCTTGGCGGCGGTCCTGGCGAAGGAGGCCAGCTGCTTGGTGTCGCGTTTGACGTCGGCGCGACGGCCGTCGCTGAGGAGCATCTCCGGCTCGGGTATGCCGTCGGTGCTCAGGATGGTCCCGTCGGCGCCGACGACGGCGATGCTGCGGAAGTCGCCGAGGCTGATGCCGGGGAAGCGCAGGCTGCTGGAGGCGACCAGCAACTGCTGGGGCTGGTCCTTCCAGGACAGCAGGGCGAGGGTGAGCAGCCGGGTCTCGCCGTTGGCGAGGGTGACCATGCGGGGGGCGAGACCGCCCTCGCCGGAGAGCTTGGTGCGGTCGACGGCCGTCAGCGGGAGGTTCTCGCCGCGCGCGGCCAGCAGCCGGCCCGAGCCGATCTCGACGACGGCGGTGCCGCGCCACTTCTGGTAGACACTGCCGATCCGGTCGAGCACCGCGTCGGGGGCGACGGGCTTGCCCGCCGAGAACAGGTCGGCGGCCCGGTTCAGGTCGGTGACGCTCTCGTCCAGGGAGGCCCGCAGCGCGATCGCGCCGTCCTCGGCGAAGTGCTGCTGCGAGGTGAGGACGGCCTGGGGGAGCCGGTCCTCGCGGACGCTGCCCAGGCTGATCGCGGTGAATCCCGCCAGGGCGAGCAGCAGGACCGACAGCACGGTGATCGGGGGCCTGATGCCGCCGAGCAGGGACATGTCGGCCCTGCGGCGGGCCTTGCGCCGTCGCTTGGCGGGCGAAGCGGCCACAGCGGGGTCCTCCTGGGGCTGACGGGCTTACGGGCTTACGGGCTTGCGCGGTGTCGGGCTGACGGGTGTCGGGCTCATGGGGCTACGGGGCTACGGGGCTACGGGGCTACGGGGCTACGGGCCGGCGGGGCCGCGTGCGCGGGCGGGGGTCAGTCGGGCAGCTCGCGCAGCGGCCGCAGCCCGTCCTTGGCGGCGCCGCGGTTGAGCAGGGTGCCCCGGGTGCGTTCGAAGGCGAGGCGGTAGCGGGCGCGCTGCTCGGGCAGCAGCTTCGTGCCGTCGGGGGCCGTACCGGAGGTGAGGGCGGCGGCCACGTCCACCAGCCGGTGGTCGCGTGCCGGTGCCGGGGCGGCGCCCGGCAGGTCGGTGCCGGGGGTGCTCTCGTGGTCCGGCGGGATGTCGGTGTAGGTCGGCACGAAGCGGGCCTGGACCTCCCACTTCCCGTTCGGGCCGCCCCGCTGGGTGAACTCGAACCAGCCGATGACGCCCTCTTCGGTGAGGCCGCTCGGCACGTCGTGGCGGGCGAGCTGGTTGCCGAGCCCGTACGCGACCCAGGTGCCGTCGATCTTCTCCATCGGCTGGACGACATGGGCGTGGTGGCCGACGACCAGGTCCACCCCGGTCTCGCGGGCGATCTTGCGCGCCAGTTCCCGCTGGGGGCCGCTGGGCTCGGGCTGGTGCTCGCGGCCCCAGTGCAGGGAGAGGATCACCACCTCGGCGCCGGCCGCGCGGGCCTGCTTCTCGGCGGTGGCGACGGCCTTGACGCTGACGAGGTTGGCCAGCCAGGGCTTGTCCCGGGGGACCTCGTTGCCGTTGAACCCGGAGGCGAAGGAGAGCTGGGCGACCTTGACGCCCTTGACGTCCAGGATGTTCGGCCTGTCCGCCTCCTGCTGGCTGCGGGCGGAGCCGGTGTGCCGCAGGCCTTCGCGGTCCAGGGTGTCCAGGGTGCGCTGGACGCCCTCGGGGCCGTGGTCGAGGGTGTGGTTGGAGGCGGTGGAGCAGGTGTCGTAGCCGACGCTCTTGATCGTCTTGGCGATCTGGGGTGGCACGAGGAAGTCGGGATAGGTCCGGAAGGGCCCGTCGGGCTCGCCCAGGACCGGCTCCAGGTGGCAGATCCCGAGGTCGGCCCTGCCGATGACCGGGGCGACCCCCGCCATGATCCGGTCGAAGTCGTACCCGGTGCGCCCGGCGGCCCGTGCGTCCCGGGCGGCCTGGTCGGTGAGCTGGGGGTGGATGAGGATGTCGCCGGCCGCGGCGACCGAGAAGGAGCGGCCACCGCTCCCGGCGCCGCTGCCGCCGCTCCCGCCGCCGGCGTCGCTGCTCGCGCCGTCGTCGCCCCCGATCGGTCCGCAGCCTGCGAGGGCGAGGCCGAGCGGTACGCAGAGGAGCGCGGCGAGGGCCCGGCGGTGGACCAGTCGGGTGGGGCGGGGATGCATTCGGTTATTTTCAGCCAGTGATGACGGTGAAATTGACGAAAAACATAACGATCCGAGTGATCATTTGCGTAATGATCACGCTAGTGGTCGGCTATGTCGCTTTTCGCCCGACCAATTCGGTCAAAAAGGCGGAGGAGATCATTCCGCCTGCTGTGGCGCAGGACACTGATCTCCTGGGTCGCGTGATCCGTTTCACGTCCTCCTTCGGGGTGCGGGGCGGGTACCGCGCCCCGACGGAGGCGGAGAGGGGCGCCCTCCTGGACGGCGTTTCTTCCCTTTTGAGCGGGGATGTCGACAAGGCCCGGCTGCGGCTCGCCGAGGTGGACTACCGCCTCGACACCTTCACCGACGGCCCCGGCGGCCGCCGCTACGCCGAGGTCGCCGACGCGGCGGCCCGCTCCGGCTCCACCAACCGGGGCTGGGGCCGGGTCTACGTCGACCTCGGCGGGCCCGTGCGCTGGTCGGTGCAGGTCCCGCACCCCATCGCCGACCAGGACACCGAACGGCTCGGCGTCGCCGTCCTGCGCGGGACCCCGGGCGGGGTCATGGTCCTGGCGGGCGCCCACCGCAAGGCGGCCGGCGAGCAGGGCGAGGCCGGGGAGCAGGGTGAGGCCGGCGAGCGGGCCGGGGGTGAGGGCGAGGAGGACGGCGGGAGCGTGGCCGCGCCCGTGACCGGGTCCGGGTCCGGGTCCGGCGGGGGGTCCGGGTCCGGCGGCGGCGCGGGTTCCGGCGGCGGTGTCGGGGACGGGGACGGCGACGGGGGGACCGGCGCGGCCGACATGGCGCACCGGACCGACTCGGTGTTCCACGCCGTCGTCGCCGAACTGACCCGGCAGGGTCTGCCCGGCGTCCAGTTGCACGGCTTCGCCGACTCCACCGTCCCCGGCTCCGGAGCCGTCGTCTCCACCGGTGCGGGGAACGCGGCCGCCGTCGACGCCGAACGGCTCGCGGCCGGTCTGGCCTCCCGGGGCGTCCGCCCCTGCCGGGCCTGGAGCACCAGGTGCCCGATGGCGGGCCGCGGCAACGTCCAGGGCCGACTGGCCGCCGAGCTCGGTACGCGCTTCCTCCACCTGGAACTCGCCCGCTCGGTCCGCGTCGACCCCGGCCGGCGCGACGAGGTGGCGCACGCGATCACGTCCGTCACGGCGGGCTGGGCGAGGCCCTGACGCCCGCGGGCCCGGCATCCCCCGGCCCTCTGGGTGAGGGCGGCGGCCCCGGGCAGCCGCATTGACGTGCACCACTTGCGAGTGGTTAATTACTTCCATGGATGCGAGGACACGGCAGCGTTCCACCGCCGACGAGCGCCGGGCCACGGTCATGCGCACGGCGATCAAGAGCTTCGCCGAGCGGGGGTACTACGGCACGTCGACGATGGACGTGGCCAAGGCCGCGGGCATCTCGCAGGGCTATCTCTACCGGCTCTTCAAGGACAAGGCGACGCTCTTCGCGGCTCTGGTCGACCACTGTTCCGACCGCCTGCGCGAAGAGGCCGCCGCCGCGGCCGCGGCCGTGCAGAGCGTCGAGACCGAAGCCGTCCTCGAAGCGTTGGCCGCCTCGTACCAGCAGGTCAGCGCCGACCGGGACATCCTCATGATCCTCCTGCACGCCCAGTGCAGCGCGAGCGAGCCGGTCATCGGCGACGCGGTCCGCACCTGCTACGCCAAGCAGGTGGAGTACGTCCGTGCCGTCTCCGGCGCCTCGGACGAGCAGATCCGACGGTTCTTCGCCGACGGTCTGCTCGGCAACGCCATGCTGGCGATCGACGCCGCCTCGGTCAGCGCACCGTGGGTGCGCACCCTGCTGCCGTAGCCCCGCGCCGGGCCGCACGGGCCGCTCCCGGGCGGCCCCTTCCTTCGCCTTTCGGAGTAAGCGGTCAACCGCTTACCAAATGTTCCAGCAAGCGATCCCCCAGGAGACAGCTGTGCGTCCTGCACTGTTCGAGAACACCCCGTCGTTCTGGTGCGAGACCCTGCGGTCCTTCGGTCACATCGGCTACGGAGGCGCTGACTTCGCGGAGGTGCTCACCACCGCGCAGCGCATCCGCGAAGGCGACTTCGACAGCTGGTGCGACGAGTGGCTGCCGACGGCCGACCGGGTCGCGGAGGTGGCGCGCGAGGCCGAACGCCGGCAGCACCCGGCCTCCGCACGCGACGCCTGGCTGCGTGCCTCGAACTCCTACCGTTCCGCGGAGTTCTTCCTGCACGGGAACCCCGGCGACCTGCGCATCGAGCACGCCTACGGGGCGAGCGTGGCCGCTTTCAGGTCCGCGACGGCACTCTCCGGGCGTCCGGTCGCACCGGTGGAGATCCCCTTCGAGGACCACGTCCCCCACAGCACCCTCCTGGTCCTCGACGACGAGCTGGGCGCCCACGGCCACGCCGGCGCCCGGCGCCTGGCCTCGGCCCGTATCGCCGACCGGCTCGACGAGACCCTCCGACCGACCGCCTGACCCGCACCGCGAACCCGAAATTTTGCGGCCCACAAAGTAAGCGGTCAACCGCTTACGACACGAAGGAGCATCGACATGAGCAAGACCCCTTCCGCCCCCCAGAACCCTGACGCCGTCCGGGCCGCCGCCCAGCAGGCGTTCCGCAACCACCTGGCGTACCTGTCGGCCGGGCGGATCACGGAGTGGGTGGACCTGTTCACCGAGGACGGGGTGCTGGAGTTCCCCTACGCGCCGAAGGGCTTCCCGGCCAGGACCGAGGGCAAGGAGGGCCTGTTCGCGTACATGAGGAACTTCCCCGAGCACTTCCGTGTGGAGTTCGTCGACCTGCACTTCCACGAGACGGTCGACCCCTCGCTGGTCATCGCCGAGTTCAAGAGCAAGGGTGTCGCGCTGAGCACCGGCCGCCCCTACGACCAGACGTACATCTCGGTCGTGGAGACCGAGGAGGGCAGGATCAGCCGGTACGTGGACTTCTGGAACCCCTTGGTGGGCATGGAGGCCCTCGGCGGCGACTCCACCGACATGGTCTCGGCCTTCGGCACCGACTGACCCCCGCCGCCGCTGCCGCACCGGAGCCGGCCACCGATGCGGCGGCGGCCCCCGTACGTCCGGCGGACCCAGGGTCCACCGCGCGGGGTTCCGGGACGTGACCTGATGCCGCTCGCTCCTCCCGGTGCGGGTCGCTCAGGCCGGGTACGTCAGGGAGCCCAGCGGTGGGCAGGGGGTGAGGGTGGTGTCGGTGCCGGGGCGTTCGACGTAGGCGCGGGCCTCGGCCTCGCGCCGGCGGCGGGAGTCCAGCTCCTCCGCGTGCCAGGCGTCGCGTCTGGCCTGCGCGTAGTCCCAGGTGTCGTCTATCAGACCGAGGCTGGTGTTGCCGGCGCTGCGCTGGAACTCGGCCTTGGCGACGGCCCGGTGCAGGGCCGTCTGGAGGGCGGCGAACTCCACGCGGGTGGCCAGGACGCCGGGGGTGTGCGGCCGGCGCGTCGGTAGGGGGACCTGCGGGAGCAGCGACACGCCGGTGTCGAGGCGGCCGATGTGGTCGACGGTGGCCTGCTGGGCCTCCCGCGACATGGTCTGCATCTCCTGGTGCAGCCAGAAGAACTCGTCCAGGTCGGCCCGGGTGATGCGCATCCGCTCGTACAGGGCCCGGAAGCGCGGGTCGTGGTGCAGCGGGCGCAGGGGCGGGCTGTGGAGGGCCACGCAGTCGTTGAAGCCGGCCGTCACCGCGGCGTCGAGGTGAGCTGTGCACAGGTCGCCCTCCCCGTGCGCGAGGGCCAGCCCGCCCAGGCTCGCATGACCCGAGGCGACGAGCCACGCGCCGTCGGGTCCGAGTGCGCCGGCGCGCGCGACGATGTCGTGCAGGGCCGGGGTGGCGGCGGCGCGGCCCGGTCCCGAGCCCTGCGTCAGGAGCGTCACCAGGACGTCGTGGAAGCGGGTGGCCAGTGCGTTGACGGTGTCGACCATGGATCTCCTCGGACCGCGATGGGGAAGAACGGGAAGGGAGTTGGGCCTGTGATGATGATCCCCTCCGGGAGGACGGGTGGGGGAGGGGAGCGGTTCCTGCCCGACCGCGGCCGGGCGGCGTTCGGGAAAACCGGTTGGGTGCGGCGGGTCTTGCTCGTTAGCGTGGGGGTGCCGTGCCCGCCGCCTGCCCAGGCGGTGGTCCTGCGGACCGGGTCCGCACCGCGGCCGACACCTCACGGAATCGAGAGACATTGCCGAGAACAGCCAAGGGACTCGAAGTCGAAGGCACCGTCGTCGAGTGCCTGCGCAACGCCACCTTCACGGTGCAGCTCCAGAACGGGCACCAGGCGCTCGCGCACATCAGCGGGAAGATCCGGAAGAACCGCATCAGGATCCTCCCCTACGACCGGGTCCTCGTGGAGCTGAGCACCTACGACCTGACCCGCGGCCGGATCGTCTACCGGTACCGCACCTGAGCCGAAGGTCCGCGGCGGCCCGGCGGTTCCCGCCTCTCCTATGATCTGATCAACTCCCGGTCTCCCACGGGCTGGTGGGTACGGACCGGGGAGCTTCGCAAGGAGAGGCAACGGGGATTTGGGATTCAAGGGCAAGTACCGGAGAGCAGTGATCGCGACCTGCGCCGTGGCGGCGGTCGCGGGTGGTGGGCTCCTCGCCCCCACCGCGTTCGGTACGGAGGACATCACGGCCGGGCCGGAGGCCGCCGAGACGGTCACGGGCCCGCCGGTCGAGGACGCGCTGGACGCCCACGCGGCGGACTCTGCGACCTTCACCAGTGACAACGCCCCCTTCAAGGACGGCGTCATGACCCTCGACCCCGGGCGGGCGCCGGGCACCGCCCCGCGCGCGGGCGTCGCCGCGGCCGGTGCGCCGGCCCCGCCGTCGGGCGAGGGGTGGAAGCTGAGTGGCGCCACCAAGTGGCTGGCGGCCGGCTACACGATCAGGTTCTACGACCAGAAGTCCGCGGACTGGCTGGCCCCGTACGTGAAGGCCACGGCGGCCGACCTCCAGCGGATCACCACCCTGCCGGTCACCGTCGCCACCGACCCGGTGGGCTGGGACCACGTCCGGCAAAAGGGCGAGGTGATCGTCGGCGTGCTGCACCGTCCGTGCGTCCCGCCCGAGGGGGAGGGCAGCATGGGCAGCACCGGCTGGAAGGTGGTCCGCGACGGCTCCGGCACCGCCAACCTCAGCTGCGGCTTCACCAATTCCTCCGTGCCGGGGACGGTGACCAGCGGACACGCCTACATCGACGACTCCTTCTTCACGGCCCAGGGCAAGCCCACGGCCGCGATGGGCGAGACGTACATGAGGAACCACATCAGCCACGAGATCGGCCACACCCTCGGTCTCACCCACGCCAACCGCAGCCTGACCAAGGGCGATTGCGTCAAGGGCACCGACTCCGGCGAGTTCCCGGTCATGTGCTCGCCGACGTACGCGTACCAGGACAAGCGGGCGGGTACGTACGTCCAGCAGTTCGACGTGCAGGGGCTGCGGCTGCTCGCCGCCGGCGCGGGCGCCGCGCTGCCCCCGCAGGGCAAGGTGACCGGTCTGAGCGGCAAGTGCCTGGACGTCAAGGGCGGCAAGGCGGCCAACGGCACCCAGATCCAGCTCTACACCTGCAACGGCTCGGCCGCCCAGTCCTGGATCCTCGGCAAGGACGGCACGTTCCGCGCGCTCGGCAAGTGCCTGGACAACGCCCGGAACCTGACCACCAACGGCAACAGGATCCAGCTCTACGACTGCAACGGCACGCCCGCGCAGCGCTGGTCGGTCAACACCAAGGGCCAGATCGTGCACGTGGCCTCCGGGAAGGTGCTGGACGTGACCGGCGGCAGGACCGACAACGGCACCGTGGTGCAGCTGTACGCGGCGGGCGGCGACAAGCGCCAGGTCTGGGCCGCGCCCAAGTAACCGCCGGGCCGCCGCCCTCATGGCGCCCGAGCAGCTGCACGGGCGGCCGCCCGGCGACGGCCGACGGCCTGGGGGCCCCGGGGCCACGCTCTGCACGGCGGTGGAGGGCGAACCGCCGTGCAGCGCAGTGCCTGCCGGTGGCGACCCAGGACCCGCGCCCGGCCCCGCGGGCCGGCGCGCCGGCGCCGCGCCGCGGTCAGTGCCCGGCGGCCGCCTTCACCAGGGCGACCGCCGTGCCGATCGCCGCGTCGATACCGCCCGCGACCAGGGCGAACAGGGTGCCGCCGCCCATCCGGACACCGCCGTAGCAGCCCCATACGAACAGCGCGGCGATGTTCACCCCGGCGGCCGTCACCAGGGCGGTGTCCAGCTCCATCCATCCCAGCGCCGAGGCGCCGATCAGCAGCAGCGGGCCCACCGCGGACAGCAGCAGCGGGCTGCTGACGAACAGCATGCTCCGCAGCTCCGGCCCCCTGGCGAGGGCTCCGTGCACCACCCGGTGCGCCTGCTGGTCGGCCACGAGCGCGGCCAGCCACAGGCCCACCGAGGCGGTCACGACGGTCACCGCCGCGCCCGCCGCCTCCACGTGGCCACCCGCGCCGAGCCCGATGACCACGGAGATCATCGTGATCGTCGCGTAGAGGCGTTCCTTCAGCCTGGCCGTCGCCACCTCGGTGTCGTGCGCCCACTCGTCGGTCACACCGCCCACCGTAGGGTCCCGGCCCTGCTATCCTCGCGCGCCGCCCCGACGGGCGGACACGGACCGGGGAACGGGTGGGGCGGATGGACGGGTCGGGCATCGCGGGATCGCCGCAGGCGGTGGCCACGGCGGCCGAGGAACTGATCGGGGGCGACGGCGGCGACGTGCCCGCGTACGAGGCCCTGCTCGACGCGGTGGTCCGGTGGGCGGGCCGCGACCGGCCCGGCCTCGTCACCGCCCTGCGCCCGGTGGCGGAGAGCTGGAGCGGCCCCCACCGGCCCCGTACGCTCGCCGCCCGGCGCCTGCTCACGGTCGTCCGGAGCGCGGCGACCCCACCGGACGGGCCCCGGCCGGCCGGACCGCAGCAGGCCGCGCCCTGGCTGGAGACCTGTCAGCACGAGGCGGTCCAGCTGGTGCTCGGCACGCGCACCGGCGAGCTGTGCGCGGGGCTGCGCTCGGGCAGCGCGCTGCCGATGCTGCTGGCCACGCCCAGCCGGCCGGACGGTGCGGTCGACCCGCGGGACCTGGTCATGCGGCTGACCGAGTACGAGCAGGCGGGCGCCCGGCCCGGTCCCGCCGACCTGGGGCAGGCCCTGCTGCGCTGCGGCGGGGGCCCGGCCGAGGAGGAAGTCCTGCACGCGGCGGATGCGTTGACCTTGCCCGAGGGGCCGCGGGTGGTCGCCTGGCTCCGGCGGGGCGGACTGCCGCAGCCGGCGGGGACCGTGGAGGCGGAGCCCGGCCCACCGCTGCCGCCGAGCCGCCGCAGCCGGGCCCGGGTGGGACGGCGGATCCTCGTGGGCACCGCCGAGCTGCCCGGCCGGGGCGACTTCCCCCGCACCTTCTGGCCGCTCTTCCGCCGCTTCGAGCCGCTGATCGGCTGCAACCACCTGCTCCTCGGGCACCGCGAACGCCACGCCGCCGCCGTCCTGCCCCGGCACCCCGAACTCGTCGCGGCCCGGCTGCTGACCGAGGTCGCGGCCACGGCCGACCAGGACGGGGCCGAGGGCGGCCCGGAGTTCCTGCCCGCCCTGGCGCGCAGCGCCGGTCCTGTCGGACCGGCCGTGCACCTGGCCCTGGCGTACGGGCTCGGCGCCCGTACGGAGCCCGACCGGGAGGCGGCCGTCGCGGCCCTGCTGACCCTGGCCGGCCGCGACCGCCTGGACGGGGCCTTCCTCGGCGCCCACCTGGCCCGTCTGGTCCTGTTCGGCAGCATCCGCCTCCCCGCCCTCACCGCCTCCCTGGCCCGCGCTGCCGACCCGGCCGGCCCCGACCCGTCTCCCGTCGACCCGGGCGCCGGCCCCGCCGCGGTCCTGCCGGTCCTGGCCGGCCAGGTGCTCGGCGGCCGGTACCGGGTGACCGGGACCATCGGACGCGGCGGCATGGGCGTGGTCGCCCGGGCCGTGGACGAACTGCTGGGACGTGAGGTCGCCGTCAAGGTGATGCGGGCGTACACCGACGCCTCCGGGGCCGAACTGGCCGATCTGCGCGGCCGGATGCAGCGCGAGGCCCAGGCCGCCGCGCGGATCCGGCACACCGGTGTGGTCACCGTCCACGACGTGACCGAGCAGGACGGCCGCCCGGTCATCGTCATGGAACTCGTCGACGGGCCTTCCCTGGACGACGTCCTGACCGAGCGCGGCCCGCTCGATCCGCGCGAAGTGGCCGCGATCGGAGCCAAGTTGACGGACGCACTGGACGCGGCGCACCGGGCCGGCGTGCTGCACCGGGACGTCAAGCCCGCCAACGTCCTGCTGGAGCGCGGGGGTCGGGTGGTCCTGACCGAC
Organism: Streptomyces sp. WAC06614; assembly: GCF_003949795.1. GTDB lineage: Bacteria > Actinomycetota > Actinomycetes > Streptomycetales > Streptomycetaceae > Streptomyces. The sequence continues at coordinate 398 of NZ_RPRY01000036.1, read as the reverse complement.
TTCGGGATCGCCGCGCTGGACGACTCCGGGGACGAGGCCGCCGCCAAGCTGACGCGCAGTGGGATGCTGGTCGGCTCGCTCGACTACCTGGCGCCGGAACGCGCCCAGGGCCGGGAGCCCGGGCCCGCCTCGGACATCTGGTCGCTGGGCATGACGCTCTACGCGGCCGTGGAGGGCGCCTCGCCGTTCCGCCGGACCTCCGCCTGGTCGACCATGACCGCGATCGTGAACGAGCCGCTGCCCGAGCCCCGGCGGGCCGGCCCGCTCGCCCCCGTGCTGCGGCTGCTGATGGCGAAGGACCCGCAGGCCCGCCCCACCGCCGACCGGGCCCGCGCACTCCTGCACCAGGTCGCCGAAGGCGGCGCCGCCACGCCTGAGGCGACCGCCCCGGCCCCACC
>NZ_RPRY01000361.1 GCF_003949795.1 Streptomyces sp. WAC06614 | reverse complement strand
GACTAAGGCGATGTCCGGCCAATCGCTCGGCGCGGGTCGGCGCGGTGTCCTCACGCCCCGGCCCCGCCGCCCGGGCGTGAGGACACCGCGCCGACCCGCGCCGAGCGATTGGCCGGACATCGCCTTAGTCAGCCGTGCCGGGGATTCCTACGATTCCGTTACCCGGCCTCCACGGGCCCGGTTCCCCCCTCGCGTGCGCCACGCATCGACGCGCGCCATGTCTTGTCATGGGCATGGCATTCCCCGCGCTGCTCGCGCTCCTCTCGTGCATCCGTCCTACGCCCAGGTCCGAGACGGTCCGGCGGACGTCCGCCGGGACCGCACCCCCCTGACCCCGCGGTACGCCGTCCTGCCCGCGTGCCGCCCGCTACCGCAGCAGTGGATTGGAGAAACATGGTCGGAGGACTGTGGGTGGGCGGCGCCATCGCCGCTCTGCTCACCGCCGCCCTTCCCGCACACCACCCCACCCCCTCGTCCATCGTCAAACCACCGCCCGACAAGATCGTCATCGAGATCGCCACGGTCAACGGGTCCGGCTGCCCCAAGGACACCGCGGCCATCGCCGTCTCGCAGGACAACACCGCCTTCACCGTGACCTACAGCGAGTACCTCGCCCAGCTGGGCGGCGGCGCGCCGCCCACCGCCGCCCGCAAGAACTGCCAGCTCAACCTGGTCGTGCACGTGCCCCACGGCTTCACCTACGCCGTCGCCAGCGCCGACTACCGCGGCTATGCCTCCCTCGCCCGTGGCGCCACCAGCACGCAGAAGGCCTCGTACTACTTCCAGGGCTCGCCGCAGACCGCCTACCGGACCCACACCTTCGGCGGCCCGTACGACGACAACTGGCAGGCGACGGACGACACCGACTGGGCGCAGCTGGTCTGGGCGCCCTGCGGGGTGCAGCGGAACTTCAACATCAACACCGAGCTCCGCATCAACAAGGGCACCTCGGCCCCCGGTTCGGTCAGTTACATGACCATGGACTCCACCGACGGTGACATCAGCACCATCTACCACCTGGCGTGGAAGGAGTGCCCGGACCGCTGAGCCCCGTCCGGCCGAGCCCTGGACGGCCGGGTCGTGCGACGGCCCGGCCGTCCGGTGCTCCGGCCGCCGCGCACGATCCGCCCGTGGTCGGCCCCGCCGCGTCACGCCCGTATGAGGCGGTCCGGGACGGCGGCGACCTGCTGCGCCCACTCCGTCAGCGTCGCCGCGTCCGCGGCGGACGCGCCGGCCCAGGCGACGTACCCGTCGGGCCGGATCAGGAACAGACCACGGCCGTAGGCCTCGTACGCGCCGATCCCGGCCGTGCGCAGATGGGGGAGCGGCGGCAGCTGCTCCGGCAGCGGGGTGTCCACGGCGAGCAGGGTGAAGTGCGGTCCCCGGAAGACGTCGAAGAGGCGCACTCCGTCGCGTCGGCCGTCCGGGGCGCGGTCGCCCGCGGTCAGGGCCTCCTCGGGCAGGTCCGGGCGGTGCTCCTGGGAGAGCGAGGAGTCCCGCACGTTCAGGCCGAGTTGGCGCGTGGCTGCTCCGCGTCGCGCCTCACCGCGGTGGATGCGGGTGGACAGGCCCAGCATCGCGGCCGCGTTGGGCAGCCGCTCCTCCTCGTAGGTGTCGAGCAGCGCCTCCGGCGCGCCGTCCCGCAGCACCGCGGCCAGCTTCCAGCCCAGGTTGTAGGCGTCCTGGATGCTGGTGTTGAGGCCCTGGCCGCCGGCCGGCGAGTGGATGTGGGCGGCGTCGCCGGCGAGGAAGATCCGGCCGTCGCGGAAGCGGTCGGCCAGCGCCGCGTTGACCGTGAAGTCGGAGGCCCAGCGGACCTCGATGACCTCCTCCGCGCGGACGTGGGTCAGCTCGGCGACCAGGGCGCGGACGTCCTCCGCGGTGAGGTCGGGGCGGACCTGCGGGTACTGGCCCACGAACTGGAACTCGTCCGTGTGGGGCAGCGGGCACAGGGCGGCGAAGCCCCGGCTGCCGTCCTCGGCCGCCGGGAAGATGTGCCAGTTGTCCCGGTCGAGCGAGCTGATCCTGACATCGGCGACGACCACCGGCGTCGGATCGACGCGTTCCCCGGTCATCCTGATGCCCAGCATGCGGCGCACCGCGGAGCGGCCGCCGTCGGCCCCGACCACGTACCGCACGCGCACGGTGCGGGCCTCGCCCCCTCCGGCCGGGGTCAGGACGGCGTCGACACCCTCGGCGTCCTGGGTGAAGGCGGTCAGCTCCTGGTCGAACAGCACCCTCCCGCCCAGCTCGTGCAGCCGGGCCAGCAGTATCTCCTGCGTGCGCCACTGCGGCAGCATCCACGGCCCCGTGTACGGAGCCTGCTCGGTGGCCGGGGCCTCGTCGAACATCCGGTGCTCGCCCATACGGGCCCCGTCCTTCCAGGTCATCCCGACCGGCGTCGGTCCACCCCGGCGCAGCGCCTCGTCGGCCACCCCGAGGTCGTGGAAGACCTCCAGTGTGCGCGGCTGGATGCCCTTGCCGCGGGAGCCGGGGAAGAGGGCCGGCGCGCGCTCCACGAGCAGCGGCCGCAGGCCGCGGCGCGCCAGGTCGCAGGCCAGTGTCAGGCCGGTCGGCCCGGCGCCCACGATCAGGACCTCGTGCGTGCCCCCGTGCTCGCTCGCGTACGCGCTCTCGTACGCGCTCTTGAACGTGCTCTCGTGCTCGTCCTGGTGTGCGCTCTCGTTCGCGCCCATGTCCATCGCATGCCTCCCGTTGATCCTGCGGGGCCGCACCGTGCGGCACCCCGGACGCTCCTTAACGCCGTTAAGGAAGGTCGCCTCACGAGAGTGCCCTTAACGCTGTTAAGCTGTCAACCCCCGCAAGGGTCGTTCCCGACGAAGGAGGAGAAGCACGCGATGTCCGCGTCCGACCGCACCCCGCCCCGTGTCCCGCCGCTGAGCCGTGAGACCGTCGCCGAGGCCGCCCTGCGCCTCCTGAACGAGACGGGGCTGGACAAGCTGACCCTGCGTGCCATCGCGACCGAGCTCAATGTGAAGGCCCCCGCGCTCTACTGGCACTTCAAGAACAAGCAAGAGCTCATCGACGAGATGGCCACCGAGATGTACCGGCGCATGACGGCCGAGGCGCCGTCCGGCGGGCCGGGGGTGTCGGAGCCGGGCTGGCGGGACCGGATCCTGGCCACCAACCGCGCGCTGCGGCACGCCCTGCTCGCCTACCGCGACGGCGCCCGCGTGTTCAGCGGCTCCCGCTTCACCGGCACCGAGCACGCCGAACAGCAGGAGGCCCAGCTCGCCGCCCTGTTGGCGGCCGGCTTCGAGCTCCCGCAGGCCGTGCGCACCCTCGTGACGACCTTCGTCTACACCCTCGGGTTCGTCACCGAGGAACAAGGCGTCCAGCCCATGGCCGGTGAGCGACGCGAGGGCTACGACATGGCCGAGCGCAGCGAACGCCTCGCCGAGTTCCCCCTCGCCGCCTCGGCCGGGACCCACATCTTCGAGGACTACGACGCCCACTTCGAGGAGGGTCTCCACCTCATCCTCGACGGCGTCGGCGCCCGCTACGGCATCCGCTGACCCGCCCGGATCACACCCGGCCGCCCGTTCCGCCGAGCGGCCCGTGCGCCGGCTCGCGGCCGGCGCACAGCAACGCCGCGTACAGGTCCAGCTTGTGGTCCAGCCGGGACAGGTCGCGGCCCGTGAGGGACTCCACCCGCTCGATGCGGGAGTGGACGGTGTTCACGTGCAGGTGGAGGGCCTCCGCCGTGCGGGCCGGTGCCGCGTCCGGGACACCCGCGAGCCCAGCACCCGGGGGTGCGCCAGCGCCTCCGCCGTCACGTCCCCGGACGTCGCCGCCAGGACGGCGTACGTCCACGCGCCGTCCGCCCTCAGCCGGGCGGCCGTCAGCGCCTCCTCCGCAGCGGCCGTGTCCGCCGGCCCCGCCGCCCCCGTTCCCGTGGCCGCCCCCGCCGACTCGATCACCGACACCAGCCGCACGCCGGCCGCCCGGGCGGCCGCGGCCCGCCGGGCCCGGCCGTCGCGGTACGGGCGAACACCTCGGCGATCTCGTGCAGCACCCGCGGCGGCGCCGCGTCCGCGTCCGGCAGGTGCAGGTGCAGGTGCCAGGCGTCGTACGGCGAGCTCTCGGCGGCGACCCGCAGCGTCAGCCCGCCCCGGGCCGTGCCGTCGACCGCGGCCGCCGCCCGCGGCACGGGAATCGCGGCCGCCGACGGCGTACGGGCCACCGTGCGGCCGCTGGCCGTCAGCAGGTGGCACGGCACCCGTCCGGGGTGCGCACAGGCCCGGACCAGCTCGGCCGGGACCCTGCCGTGCCGCCCGACTTCACCAACGCCCTGCGGGACGCGACCGGCGTCCGCTTCCCGCAGACCCCCGTGCCCCGGGACGTGGCTGGCAGCGGATGCAGGCCGGCCGGGTCGTGAGCAGCCGCCCTCAGTCGGCCGCCGGTTCCGGCGACGGCACCAGCCGGTCGCGCAGGAAGGCCACCGTCCGCTCGCGGGCCTTCAGGGCGGGGTGCCCGGGGGTCTCGCGGACCTCGTGGGTGATCACCGAGTGGGCGCGCGGGCCGAAGCCGTCCGCGTTCCCGGGGCGGGAGTCGAGCTCGATGTACGCGAAGGCGCTGCCGAGCCGCCGGCGCAGCGTCTCGAACCGCTCGGCCGGGACGAGACCGTCACCCGTGAACCGCAGGCCCAGCACGCACAGGTCGTCCTCCCGGGTGCGCCGGACCACCTCACCCAGCTCGCCCTCGGACAGCCCGGCGTCGGCGCGGCAGGCCTTGGTGACCGGCAGCGGCAGCGAGGGCTGGCTCATCACGGCGGCCAGCACCGACTCCTCCACGGCGGTGGCCAGGGCGAAACCGCCCGAGAAGCACAGGCCGATCACTCCGACGCCCGCGCCCGGGGTGCGTGCGGCCAGATCACGGGCCAGCGCCCGCAGATAGTCGGCCACGGGCCGCCGCCCGTCGGTGGCGAAGGCGAGGAACTCCCGGGAGACACAGGCCCGGGCTGTCGTCAGGGCCGCCCGCGCGCCGAAGGCCGGTGCGCCGGGGGTGCCGAACAGCGAGGGGACCACCACGGTGAACCCGCTGTCCACCAGATGCCGGGCCAGCCCCATCACCTCCGGGCTGATGCCCGGCAGCTCCGGCACCAGGACGACGCCCGGCCCCTCGCCCCGCTCGTAGCAGTCATGGGTGATGCCCTGCCAGGAGAAGGACTCCCGGCGCCATCCGGCCAACGGGGACACGGGGGCTGATCCGCTCAAGGTGACCTCTCAAGGGACGCGCGACGTCGATGCCTACCCGGCAGTATCCACCGCACCACCGACAGCCGGTTCCCGGGGTGTTGACGCTGCGCCAGACGGCCCAGGTGCGGGTGCGGCCCGCCGGTGCCGCGCCGACGCTGGATCCCGGCGCGGGCCGCCTCGGCTGCCCCCGGCCACCTCCATGCGCACGTACGAGAAGGGATCCCCCATGCTCAAGCCCGTGATGCTCGGTGGGGCAGCCGCCGTGCTGCTCGTCACCGCCGCCGCTCCGCCCGCGGGGGCCGACGACCTCGCCCCCGCCGGGAAGATCACGGTGGACGTGGCCACGGTCAACGGCTCGGGCTGCCGCCCCGGCAGCGCGGCCGTCGCGGTCGCCCCCGACAACACGGCCTTCACCGTCACCTACAGCGAGTACCTCGCCCGGGCCGGCGGGGACAGCACCGCGACCGAGGGCCGCAAGAACTGCCAGCTCTCCCTGGTCGTCAACGTCCCGCAGGGCTACACCTACGCCGTCGCCCAGGTCGACTACCGCGGGTTCGGCAGCCTCCAGCCGGGCGCGGTCGGCACCCAGAAGGCCAGCTACTACTTCCAGGGCATGAGCCAGACGGCCGCCCGCAGCCACCGCTTCCAGGGCGCGCTCGACGACAACTGGCAGGTCACCGACACGGCGGACATCCACGCCCTGGTCTTCGCACCCTGCGGGGAGAAGCGGAACTTCAACATCAACACCGAACTGCGCGCCGAGGTCGGCACGTCCGACGCGACCCGGACCAGCTACATGGCCCTGGACTCGACGGACGGCAGCATCAACAGCAAGTACCACTTCACCTGGAAGAAGTGCGCGACGCGCACCTGACCCCTCCTCCCTCCCTTCCTCCCGGCCGGCCGTCGGTCAGTGGTCGTAGGGGAAGAAGGAGCCCACCGCCGCCTCGAAGTGGGCCCGGGCCTCGGCCGAGCGGCCGGTCGGGGCCGAGACCCACACGTCGTAGAGCAGCCCGTTCTCCCAGCACAGGTCGATCGTGTGGCGGGGGCCCTCGGCGCTGTCGAAGCCCTTCCAGGTGAATTCCCAGCGCGCGGCGGGCCATCCGTGGTGGGTGGTCTCCTTCACGCTGTTGTCGCGGTACCCCGGGTTGGTCACCGGGCCCTCCCGGTCCGCGGCGCGCATCGAAGCGATCGCCCCACCGGGCGGGATCGCCCCGATCTTGATGCCCACGCGAATGTTGTCCCGCGTGATGTAGAAGATCCGTTCGCCGTCGGTCGAGCGCTGGGCCCCGTCCGGCACCAGCATGCTGAACCCGCGCGCGTCGCTCACCCGGGTGTACCCCGGCCGTTCGGTCAGGGGCGTGGACCGGGAGGGACCAGGGGCAGCGGACGTGCTCGGGGGGTCCGGCGGGACAGAGGAG
>NZ_RPRY01000360.1 GCF_003949795.1 Streptomyces sp. WAC06614 | reverse complement strand
CCACCCCCCCCGTCCCCCGCGGGCCGCGTCCGCTACTTCAGCGCCAGCACCAGGGCGTCGGACGGCGAGCACCACACCGTCCGGGCCTCGTCGAAGCCGGCCGCGCGCAGCGTGCGTACGTGCCATGCGGCGGGCGGGGTGTCGCCGTCGGCGTGCTCCCCGTAGAGCGCGAAGCGGGCCCGGGTCGGCCCGGCCAGCACCGGGTCGGCGGCGGCCAGCTCCCACCACTCCCGCCAGTCGGCCTGTCCGGCGGCCCGGGCCCGGTCCATGACGGCGTGCCGGTGGGCGCGCTCGGCGGCGTTGATCCGCGGGGTGGCCGGGTCGGGCATGTGGTCGGCGTTCAGGAACACGCCACCGGCGGGCAGCAGCGGTGCGAGCTGCCCGTAGAGTGCGGCGAGGTGGTCGGTCGGCAGCCAGTGCAGGGCCGTGGCCGTCACGACCGCGTCGTACGAGCGGTGCGGCAGCGCCGCGGTCCAGGCGGGGTCCTTGAGGTCGGCGGTGACGAACGAGACCCGCGGGTCGCCCGCGAAGTGGCCGCGGGCGATGGTCAGCAGGGCCGGGTCCAGGTCGACGCCGGTGCTCGTGGCGTCCGGGAACCGCTTGAGCAGCCGATCCGTGATACTTCCCGTACCGCACGCGAGATCCAGGACCCGGGGCGCCGTACCCACCGTCGCCCCGACCATGTCCAGCATCACCCGGAAACGCTCCTCGCGGTCCGGCATGTACCACTCCTGCTGGCGGTCCCAGCTGTCCTGCCAGGCCTGCCAGTCGGTCCCGGTCCCGGTCGTCGCGCCCGCCGTGGCGTCCGCCGGTCCGTCCGTCGTTCCGCCCGTCATCGCAACCGCCTTCCGAACGTAATACCCTCGAAGTGGTCTCAGCCGTTACAGCCGTGACAGGGAGACCCTAGACCGCAGCCGTAAGGACTACAAGTGGAACTGGCCTATTACTCGGACTATGCCGTGCGCCTGGTCAACACCGAGGAGCCGGCCCGCAACAAGGACGCGCTCACCTCGGTGGACGCCGTCCGCACCCTCTTCGGCGCCGGTGTGCAGATGGCCCGGCGGGTCACCGACGCGGACGTCACCCGCTTCCGCAACGTCCGCGGCCGGCTGCGCGCCGTCTTCGAGGCCGCCGACGGCGGCGACCACACCCTCGCCGTCGACCTGCTGAACTCCCTGCTGATGGAGTACCCGGTCAGCCCGCAGATCTCCGGGCACAAGTTCCTCGACGACCAGGGTCGGCCCGACTGGCACATGCACCTCGCCGACCACCCGTCCAACGCCTCGGCCGGCTACGCGGCCATCGCCTCGATGGGCCTGGCCTTCCACCTCACCGAGTACGGCCCGGACCGGCTGGGGCTGTGCCAGGCGCCGCCCTGCCGCAACGCCTACCTCGACACCTCCACCAACCGCTCCCGCCGCTACTGCTCCGACCGCTGCGCCACCCGCGCCAACGTCGCCGCCTACAGGGCGCGCAAGCGGCTGGAGGCCGCCGGGTCGGGCAAGAGCGGCCGCACCGCGGAGACGGCCCAGGACAGCCGCGCCCTCAGCGAGCGCTGATCGGGTCTGCGGGGGCGGTAGCGCAGCCGCGCGACGGCGAGGACGAGCTCCTCGGGCACGGACCCGAAGTCCTCGCTGTCGCCGGTCCGGTTGAACCCGTTGTCGCCCAGCACCCACCAGCCGCCCCGGCGCCGCTCGACGGCCCGCTTGACGACGACGAGGTCCTGCTGGAACGGATGGCGCAGCAGCACGACGTCACCCGGACGGACGGCCGCCCCGTACCGGACGAACAGCCGGTCCCCCTCGTAGAGGGTCGGCACCATCGAGGGCCCGTACACCTCCACCACCACGAACGGCACCCGCCAGCCCATGCGCACCTCCTGCTCCGGTCGTCCGTATGTTCGCGCACCCACCCCATCCTGACCCTGGACTTTTGTCCTAAGCCCATGGGGGCGCCCGCGAAATCCGCTTTCTCACCGAGTAATCTCCCCCTTGAGAAGACGATCACGAGGAGGACGAGCTCAATGCTTTCCCGCCTTTTCGCCCCCAAGGCGAAGGTCAGCGCCCACTGCGACCTGCCGTGCGGCGTGTACGACCCGGCCCAGGCCCGTATCGAGGCCGAGTCGGTCAAGGCCGTACAGGAGAAGTACCAGGCGAACGAGGACGCGGACTTCCGCGCCCGCGCCATCACCATCAAGGAGCAGCGCGCGGAGCTTGCCAAGCACCACGTGTCGGTCCTGTGGAGCGACTACTTCAAGCCCCCGCACTTCGAGAAGTACCCCCAGCTGCACACGCTGGTGAACGACACCCTCAAGGCCCTCTCGGCCGCGAAGGCGTCGAACGACCCGGCGACCGGGCAGAAGGCCCTCGACCTCATCGCCGAGATCGACCGGATCTTCTGGGAGACCAAGGCGGCCTGACCCCGCCCTGCACCGAAGCCCCCTGCCACGCTCCGTAACGGGCGCGGCAGGGGGCTTCGGTGTCTCGCAAAGGCCGGGTCGTCGGCCCGGGTCGTCGGCCCGGGCCCCGGGCCCGGGCCCCGGTCGGGGGTCCGGCCGGGGTCCGGGTCAGGACTCCTCGTCGTCCTCGTCGTCCAGGCGGGCCAGCCAGGTGGCCAGGCGCTCGACCGGGACCTCGAAGTCCGGGTTGAGGTCGACGAAGGTGCGGAGCTGCTCGGCGAGCCACTCGAAAGTGATCTCCTCCTCGCCGCGCCGCTTCTCCAGCTCCTCGATGCCACGATCGGTGAAGTACAAGACAGGCTCCGTGCCGGTGTGGATGGGTCGTGGGTGATTCTCGGCCAGGATAATCCGGGTTTCTCCCGGACCTCCCCTCCGCAGGGGCCCGGCGCTAGCCTGAACTGCCCGGACGTGCGGGACGCGCGGGACGCCGGGGCCATGCGGCGGGCGGCGTCGGGAGGCGGGGAATGGCGGAAGGGCGCACGGCGGCATCCGCACGCGCCTTCGAGCTCCTGGAGCCCCTCGTCCTGGCCGCCACCGTACGCGTCCACGCGCCCGTGGACGGGTATGAGGACCCAGGGGCCCGTCGTACCTGGGGGAGCGGTTTCTTCGTCGCTCCCGGCTGGGTCCTGACGTGTGCGCACGTGGTGGGGGAAGGGGGTGCGGGTGTGCGTCTTGCGGGTCGTGAGGTCGGCATCACCTTCACCTCCGGGGACCTCGGCGGGGGCATCGGCGGCACCGGCACCGGCACGGTCGCCGGCCGGGTGGAGTGCGTCCTGCCCGAGTCCCTGGAGCAGCGCCGCCCAGGGCGGCGCGGGCTGTGGGAGCTGCCGGACCTCGCGCTGATCCGGGTCCTGGCCCCGGTCACCCACGCCTGCGTCTGGCTGACCGACCGGGCCCGGCCGCCGCGGTTCGAGGACGTGGCCTACTTCGGGTGCACCGAGGACCTCGGCATGCCCGAGATCACCGGCCGCACCACCCGGCTGCGCGGCGCCGCCGGGGCGGGAGCGGCCATCCGGCTCGGTGCCGACGACGAGATCGTCCCCGGCATGTCCGGCGGTCCCGTCGTCGACCTCGCCCGCGGCGAGGTCGTCGGCGTGGTCAAGGCCCGCCGCCACGAGGGCGGCGGGGGCCTGGCCGTCTCGATCGTCCAGCTGCGCACCCTGCCCGCGGCCACCCGCAGCCAGCTCGGCCTCTACCGCCGGGTCATGCAGGCCCACGACCTGCACCACTACGACCAGCACCTCAGCGACCTCAACAGCCGCCGCACCTGGACCGACGTCCAGGGCGAGCTCCCCGGCGGGGACGGGTACGGCACCCGCCTGCGGCTCACCCCCGGCGAACGCACCACCCTGTACGGGCTGCTCGCCGAGCTGCCCGCCCCCCGCTCGTCCGAGGCCGTACGGTCCCTGGTCGAGGCCGCCCGCGGCGAGGAGCCCGACTCCTCCGGCCCCGCCCCGCTGAGCTGGCGCGACGGCCTCGGCCTGCTCTACGACCCGCCCGGCGGGGTCAGCGAGGCGGCCGCCATGCTCCGCTACGCCACCGACGTGAGTGTCACCGACCACCGCGAGCCGCCCGCGCCCGGCGCCGACGAGGAGCTGTGGGACTGGGTCCGGGCCACCGCCGAACGGCTGTGGCGGCCCCTGCGCCGCGAACTGGGCGAACGGCACGAACGGGGCCTGGCCGCCCGCGACCTGCGCCGCCGGGCCTCGGCCGGCCGCGTCGTGCACGGCCCTGCCCGGGCCCCCGACGCCCTGCCGGCCGGCCCGTCGGTGCTGCTGGAGGCCTGGTCGCACGGGTGGGAGGAGGTCTACGACTGGCGGGTCTCCGTGCTCGGCGGCCCCGACCGGCCGGCCGAGCTGACCCCCGTGGACTCCGGCGTCCGGGTACGGCCCGAACGGCTGCCGGAGGTCCTACGGGCCCCGCTCGCCGAGGCCTTCCGGCGCTGCGACACCCACGAGGCCGCGGCCCTGCTCGAAGTGGCCGTCGCCCCCGAGCTGTTCGCCCTCGCCGTGGACGAATGGGCCGTGACCGGGGACGTCCCCGTCGGGGTGCAGCGGCCGGTCGTCCACCGCTTCCCGGCCGACGGGCCCCGCGCCGACGAGCCGCACCGCGCCGCCGAACGCTGGGCCCGGGTGCTGGCCGGGCCGGTGCTGGACCAGCGGGCCGACTGCTCCCGGGGCCGCCCGCGCAGCCCCTCCTACGGCTGGCTGGCCGGCCTGCCCGACCACATCGTCCCCGTCTCCTGCCGCAGCGCCGACTGCGAGCCCGCCCTCGGCGCCCTGCACGCGGCGCGCCGGGCCGGGTACGGGATCGTGCTGTGCCGCAGGCCGCCGCCCGGCGAGACCTCCTGCGCCGCCTTCCACCGCGGGCTGCGCGAGGAACTGGCCGAGGCCGGGCGGGGCGCGCCGCTGCCGCTGCGGCTGCAGTCCCTGCGGGTCCGGGCCCACGGGCACGACCCCGACGCCTACTGGTCGGCCGGCCTGGGCCTCGTATGGGAGGACCCGGCCAGGCCGCTGCCGGAGGACGAGCCCTTGCAGGGGGACCTGTGACGGGCCGTCGACGCCCGGCGGGGCGGGGCCGGTTCCGGCTGTACGGGGCCCAGCCGGAGCCGGCCCGGTGTCCTGCGCGGGGTGGCGGGCCGGTCTCCCGCGCGGCGGGGGCCGGTCTCCCGCGCGGGGCGGGGGCCGGTCTCCCGCGCGGTGCGGGGGCCGGGACCGGCCCACCGCCGTACGCGACCGGTGTCCCGCGTGGTGCAGGGGCCGGGCCGACCGAAGGGAGCGATCCGTGAACGACGAGTGGCTCATCTACCGGGGCGTCGGTGAGCCCCACGACGGCATCGACGCCCTGCCGCCCGCCCCGCCCTGGCGGGACTTCGACGGCGGACCTCCCGTGGCCCCCGGACCCGCGGCCGCCGTGCCCGACACCGCCGCCGCACGTCGGCTCGGCGCGCACCGCCACGCCGCCGCGCTCCACCGGCCCGAGCCGGAGGAGCTGGAGGCCATCAACGCCGCGCTGTACCTGCGCCGGCCGCTGCTGGTCACCGGCTACCCCGGCACCGGCAAGTCCACCCTCGCCCACGCCGTCGCCCACGAGTTGCGGCTCGGCCGGGTGCTGCGCTGGCCGGTCGTCTCGCGCACCCAGGTGCAGGACGGGCTCTACCGCTACGACGCCATGGCCCGCCTCCAGGACGTGCAGATCGCGGCCGGTGCCGGAGCGGCCGGCGGCGCCCCGGCCGGGCCGCCGCCCGGCATCGGCACGTACATCCGGCTCGGCCCGCTGGGCACCGCGCTGCTGCCGGCCGAGAAGCCGCGGGTGCTGCTCATCGACGAGCTCGACAAGAGCGACATCGACCTGCCGAACGACCTGCTGAACGTCCTGGAGGAGGGCGAGTTCACCCTGCCCGAACTGGAGCGGGTCGCCGACCGGGAACCCGAGGTGCAGGTGCTGACCGACGACGGGGCCAAGGTGACCGTGCGCGACGGGCGGGTGCGGTGCCGGGCGTTCCCGTTCATCATCCTCACCAGCAACGGCGAACGGGACTTCCCCGCGGCCCTGTTGCGCCGCTGCATCCAGCTCAAGCTGGGCCAGCCCGGCGAGAAGCGGCTCGCCACCATGGTCACGGCGCACCTCGGAGAGGAGGCCGCCCGGCTCGGCGCCGACCTCATCCGCGAGTTCCTCACCCGTTCGCAGACCGAGCTGGTGGCCGCCGACCAACTGCTCAACGCCATCTACCTCACCCACTACGCCGCCCCACCGACCCGGGAGGACCTCGCCGACCTGCTCATCCAGCGCCTCGACCGTTCGAGGTGACCGCCCGTGGCCACCCCTGCGGCCCGCCCGTCCCGCCCGGTCCGGCCCGTCCGCCCGGCCGAGCTGGCCCGCGTGGTGCGGCTGGCATCCGTCCTGCGGGGCGCCGGACTCGATCCCTCCGCCGAGGAACTGGCCGACGCCCTGTGGCTGGCCGGGCGGCAGCGCCTGGCCACGGCCGCGGCCGAGGCCAGGCGGGCGGCGGAGGGGGCCGGGGCCCCCGGCGGCGACCCGGACGCCGGCACCGCTCCGGACCCGGACGCGGACGCGGACCTCGACCCTGCCCCTGACCTGCACGGGGACGCCGAGCGGGCCGCGGGTGGCGGCGCGTCCGGCGGCGGAGACGGTACGGCGGCCGGCCCGGCCGGGGGCGGCGCGGGGGACGGGCCGGGCCGGCCGCCGTACCG
>NZ_RPRY01000359.1 GCF_003949795.1 Streptomyces sp. WAC06614 | reverse complement strand
GTCCCGGCCCGGCCCTGCGCGGGCCCGGGTCACGGCTCCCACCGCCCTCCGGGCCGCCCGCAACCACCTCGTGACCCGACGCGCCACCGTGCCCCGGGCCCGCGCAGGGCCGGGCCGGGACGAAGCCCGGGCCGGCTCGGGCGCGGCCGACGAGGCATCCGGCGCGCACGGCCGCCACGGACCGGCCGGTCTACGCCCTGCCAACGGGGCGTACCCCGGCGTCCGGGCGCGCCGCGCCCGCGGGGCGAACGACGGCGTCCGGGTGCGCCGCGCCGGCGGGGCCTGCGGGACAGCCGGCGCCAGCGAGGCGGCCGACGTAGGCGGAGCGGGCGGCGTAGAAGCGCCACGAGCTGGCCGGTGCCGATGGCCGCCGTCGACCGGTCGGTGCGCCCGGCGAGCAGCCGCGGGAGGCGGGGCGTGGGACGCCGTCGGGGCATCCGGTGCACCCGGCGGTGGGACGAGGCCGGGTGGCCTCCGTCGTGGGGTCGGTGCGGGGGCGCCGCCCGCGGTCCGGGTGGGGTCGGTGTCGGTTGTGTGGGGATGCCGGGGCGTGTTCATCGTTCGCTCCTGGTGGTGCGGCGGGTTCGGGTGGGGCGCGGAAGGCGGGCGCGGCGGCCCGGCGGGCGGGTGCTCGCCCGCTTGCGGCGTGGCTCGCGCTTGTTGCGCTGTTCGCGCAGGCAGTGCCGCAGGCCCTCCGGGTCGAGGCCCTCGTTGCAGGCGTGGTGCAGCAGCTGGGCGAAGCGGTACTCGCCGTCGGCCTGGAGGGCGAGGGTGAGGGCGATCCGGGCGGTCGGCTCGTCCCCGGTGGACCAGGAGACCCAGCCGGCCAGGGTCAGCGGGGCCGCGGCGTGCTCCCCGTAGGCCCCGACGCAGCGCCGGGCCAGGGCGCGCCACAGCCGCAGGGCGGGGGCGGCCTCCTCGCCCTCCATCCACTCGGCGGCGATGTCGCGCACCTCGCGGTCCTGGAGCCCGAGGATCAGCGAGGCCGCCTCGTCGTGGCCGAGCAGGGCGTCGTCCCAGTCGTCGGCCCGGGTGCCGCCCTCGGCGGGCGGGGCCAGCGTCAGGCGCTCCAGCAGGGTGCGGACCAGGGCCACGGTCTCGGCCCCCACCTGCTGCTTGGTGGCACCGTCGAGGATCTTCGGGACGAGGGCGGCGGCGGCCCGGTCGAGGGCCCGCTCCTGGGCCTCGGCCGTGGGTCCCCGCAGCGGTGTCATCCGCCGCTCGATGTCCTTCAGGCTGCCCCTGACCCGGAGCCCGGCGAACGTGGCGGCGGCCGCCATCACCGAGGTGCCGGCCGGGGCCAGCGGTGTGCCGTCGGCCGGGCAGCAGCGGGCGTCGGGACAGCAGTAGGACCAGTACCGGCCGTCGGAGATGCACAAGGCTTCGAGGACGGGCACGTCGAGGGCCCCGCAGGCGACGCGGACGCCCTGGGCCAGGGGGCGCAACCGGCTCATCACCGCGCGGGCCTCCTCGCCCTCGCCCGGGTCCTGGCAGAGGTAGACCACGATGCCGTCGGGCTTGCCGGAGCGCCGTTCGCTGCCGCGGACGAGGCAGTCGGCGACCAGCCGGGCGGTCTCCTCCCATTCCCCCGGGTCGCCGGGGATGCCGACGCGCAGCCGGCCGCCGAAGCGGCCGCCCTCGCCGTGCACGGCGACCATCACGAGCGAGTCGTTCGGGTGGAAGCCGACCATGTACGGCAGGGCGTCGGCCAGTTCGGCCGGGCTGCGCAGGGTGATCTGCGGGACGGTGGTGGATGCGGACGGGTCACGTGGTTCGCGGTTCTTCGTCATGGCTCGACGGTCCCGCGCCGCCCCCGATCCCAAAAGCCCTGTGGATAACTCTTGAATTCGAAACTTCCACAGCCTTCGAGCGCCGTTGGCGCGATGTCGGAGGCATCGGGTTGCATGGGGGCATGAACGCAGACCTGAGGTCCTCGGCCGATTCCGTACTCGCCCGTCTCGTGGGAGACCCGACGGGAGCCGCCCGGCTGCGCGAGGACCAGTGGCGGGCGATCGAGGCCCTGGTCGCGCACAAGCGGCGCGCGCTCGTCGTGCAGCGCACCGGCTGGGGAAAGTCGGCCGTGTACTTCGTGGCCACGTCCCTGCTGCGGGCCGCCGGCGCGGGGCCCACGGTGATCGTCTCGCCGCTGCTCGCGCTGATGCGCAATCAGGTCGAGGCGGCAGCCCGCGCCGGGATCCACGCCCGGACCATCAACTCCGCCAACCCCGAGGAATGGGAGGAAATCCAGGACGAGGTCGCCGCGGGTGCGGTCGACGTCCTGCTGGTGAGCCCCGAGCGGCTCAACAACCCCGACTTCCGCGACCAGGTGCTGCCGAAGCTGGCGGCGGCGACCGGGCTGCTGGTCGTGGACGAGGCGCACTGCATCTCCGACTGGGGACACGACTTCCGCCCCGACTACCGCCGCCTGCGCACCATGCTGGCGGACCTGCCGCCGGGGGTGCCGGTCCTCGCCACCACGGCCACGGCCAACGCCCGGGTGACCGCCGACGTCGCGGAGCAACTGGGCACGGGAGCGGGCTCGGACGCGCTGGTGCTGCGGGGCCCGCTGGACCGGGAGAGCCTCAGCCTCGCCGTGCTGTCGCTGCCCGACGCCGCGCACCGGCTGGCCTGGCTCGCCGACCACCTGACCGAGCTGCCGGGCTCGGGGATCATCTACACCCTCACCGTGGCGGCGGCCGAAGAGGTGACGGCGTACCTGCGCCACCGCGGGCACCAGGTCTCCTCCTACACGGGCAAGACGGAGAACGCCGACCGCCAGCAGGCCGAGGACGACCTCCAGGCCAACCGGGTCAAGGCCCTGGTGGCGACCTCGGCGCTGGGGATGGGGTTCGACAAGCCCGACCTGGGCTTCGTCGTGCACCTGGGGTCCCCGTCCTCGCCGATCGCCTACTACCAGCAGGTGGGCCGGGCCGGCCGCGGCGTGGAGCACGCCGAGGTGCTGCTGCTACCCGGCCCGGAGGACGAGGCGATCTGGAAGTACTTCGCCTCGGTCGCCTTCCCTCCGGAGGAGCTGGTCAGGCGCACCCTCGACGCGCTGGGACAGGCCGGCAGGCCACTGTCGCTGCCCGCGCTGGAGCCGCTGGTCGACCTGCGGCGCACCCGGCTGGAGACCATGCTCAAGGTGCTCGACGTGGACGGCGCGGTGCACCGGGTGAAGGGCGGCTGGACCGCGACGGGCGAGCCGTGGGTGTACGACGCCGAGCGCTATGCCTGGGTGGCCCGCCAGCGGGCGGCCGAGCAGCAGGCGATGCGCGAGTACGCGGCGACCACGGGGTGCCGCATGGAGTTCCTGCGGCGCCAGTTGGACGACGAGGAGGCGGCGCCCTGCGGCCGCTGCGACAACTGCGCGGGCGCCCGATTCACCGCCGATGTGTCGTCGACCGCCCTGGAGGTGGCCCGGGGCGAGCTCGGCTGGCCGGGGGTGGAGCTGGAGCCGCGCAAGATGTGGCCGACCGGGCTGGCCGCGGTCGGGGTGGACCTCAAGGGCCGGATCCCCGCCGGGGAACAGGCGGCCACGGGCCGGGCCCTGGGCCGGCTCTCGGACATCGGCTGGGGCAACCGGCTGCGTCCGATGCTCGCCACGCAGACTCCGGACGGGCCGGTTCCGGACGACGTGGCGCAGGCGGTGGTGGAGGTTCTGGCCGACTGGGCGCGCGGTCCGGGCGGCTGGGCCTCGGGCGCGCCGGACGCCCCCGCCCGCCCGGTGGGCGTGGTGACGCTGCCCTCGCGCCACCGGCCCCAGCTCATCGGTTCACTGGCCGCCCGGATCTCGCAGGTGGGCAGGCTTCCCCTGCTGGGGAGCCTGCGGTACACGGACGCAATGCCGGAGTTCGGCCTGTCCGCCGCCAACAGCGCCCAGCGTGTACGGGGACTCCACCAGGCTTTGAGCGTGCCCCCGGAGCTGTCCGCGACGCTGGCGGAAGCAGCGGGTCCGGTGCTCCTCGTCGACGACCGCGCGGAGAGCGGCTGGACCCTCGCGGTAGCGGCACGGCTGCTCCGCAAGGCCGGTGCGAAGGAGGTGTTTCCGCTGGTACTCGCCCTTCAGCCGTAGCCGGATGCGTCATGTCGGGCCCGACTGGGCAAGGATATGAACGGCATACCCACCATTTCCGGTCGGCGGCGCCAATTGCTCGTTGCCGCAGCCTGAGGCACCACGCGAGAATTGGGGGAGCTCCCGCTCGGCTCGTCGGCACCCACAGGGCCGCGCTGCGGCGCGCCCACACCCCAGCCGTGCCCGTTCGCGGGCGTGTACCCGAAGGGAGGACCGTGACCTTCGGATTCGCTCCGCCCGCCACCGCGTCGTTCGGCGCCGCCGCCGGAGGTGCCAGTCGGCACGGCAGACTGCTGGAACCTGCCGAGTGGACGGCGTCCGGGATCCCGCTCCTGCGCAACCCCCGTGAACTGGTCGGCGGGTTGCACTCCCGGCACCAGCCGGCTCCCTCGACCGCCGTGATCGCCGTCCTCGATCCGGAGGAACGGCTCGTGGCCAGCGCCTCGTTCGTGCAGCGCTCGGCCTCGGGCGACGGCTGGGAGTACCGCAACGCCCTGCTGTCCCGGCTGCGCCGGGTCATCCCGCACGACCTGCGCAGACGCACCCCCGTCCGGACCGCGGTGCTGCTCTACTGCCGGGACGGCGACGAGGGGTGGACCGAGGAGGACGGGGCCTGGATGTGGGGGCTGCGCGACGCGTGCACCCTGCACGGGCTGCGCTGCGGCGCGTACATCACGCTCGGCCGCGACGGCTGGCAGGTACTCGGCGACGGCCGCGGTGGCCGCCGGCCCGACCTGCACTCACGGCCGGAGCCGCTCGGTGAGACGACCGTGGAGCCGGTTCCGCTGGCGATGAGCACCGGCGGCGGATCGATCAGGGCCCTGCGGCGCACCGCCGCGCGCTGACCGCCCTTTCCGCCGTCCGCGGCGGAGCACACCGCCCACCGGCCTGCACCGTCCCCACCGTCCCGTGCCATCGCCACCGTTCCCGCGCCGTCGCCAGAGCTCGGCCCGGCCAACCCGGCCCAGCCGGGGCTCGGCACGCCCAGCTCAGCCCGACCCTCGCCACGCCCAGCCCGGGGCTCGGACGCCCAGCTCGGCACGGCCAGACTCGGCACGTCCTGCTCAGCCCCCGACCGTCTCGGCACGCCCAGCCCGGCCCGGCCGGGGCTCGGCCCAGCCATCTCAGCCCGACCCTCTCGGCACGCCCAGCCCGGCCCAGCCGGGGCTCGGCACGGCCAGCTCGGCCTCGCCTGCGCACGGCCACCAGGTCGACCTACCGGCCTCACGGTGCCGCGTCGCCGGCGCAACCCCACCCGGCGGCGCAGCCCGGCCTGATGCGGCCCGGCTCGGTGCGGCCCGCCCTGATGCGGCCCGGCTCGGCGCAGCCCGGCTCGGTGCGGCCGGGTGCCGGGCGGTCGTGCTGCACGGGTCGACCCCGGCGAAACGATTCGCCGGACGTCGCGCGCGGCCGCCCCTGCCCGGAGGGCCGAGAGCTTCAGCGGGGCCGGCGTCGGCCTGCCCCGCCCCTCGCCCTCGTACGGAGGATGGCAGGGGGCGTCAGACGCCCGCCCCCAGCACGGAGTTGATCTGCTGCGCGTCGCCGCACACGACGAGCAGGGCGCCGGCACGCGCGAGCGCGCCGGGCAGGGCGGCGGCCACGGCGTCGGCCGGTCCGCCGTTGGCCGCGAGGACCACGACCGGACGGGCGGCGGCCCGCTCCACCTGGGTGGCGTCGGCGTAGAAGACGTCGTCGCGGGCGTCGTGCTGGGCCCAGTACGCGGCTTCGCCGAACGACAGCTCGTGCGCGGCCCACGGGTGGAGCTCACCGGTGGTCAGCACCAGCACGTCGCCGGGGGCGCGGCCGGTGTCGAGCAGCAGGTCGACGGCTTCCTCGGCGGCGTCCAGCGCGCCCGCGGCCGAGGCCGGGATGAGCTGGATCTGCGGCACCGCGGCGGAGACCGACGGGGCGGCGGCCGGCGCGGCGGGCGCGGATGCGGAGGGCGTCGGTACGGTCCCGCCGGGCGGCCGAGTAGGCGGCGAGGGCGTGCGGGATGCCGTCGGTGTCCGCCCGGTCCAGCAGGTGGGCGAGGACGACGGCGTCCTCGACGGCCTGACAGCCGCCCTGGCCGAGGTTGGGGGTCATGGCGTGGGCGGCGTCGCCCAGCCAGGCGAGCCTGCCGTGGTGGAGGCGGGGGAGCGGGGCCGCCAGGTCGAACAGGTCGTGCTGGAGCAGCGCGGCCGGGTCCAGGCGCTCCAGGAGGGCGGGCACCGGAGCGTGCCAGGGGCCGAACCGCCGTGTCAGTTCGGCCCGTACGTCGGCCGGCCGGGTGCCCTGCGGCTGGAAGGCGGTGGCGTAGGCGTAGACCCGCCCGTCCGCCAGCGGCACGATCCCGAACCGTTGGCCGCGGCCCCAGGTCTCGGACGTGACCAGCGGCGGCAGGCCCTCCGCGGACAGCACGGTGCGCCAGGCGGTCTCGCCGCTGTAGTGCAGGCCGGGGTGGTCGGGGAAGTACCGGCGGCGCAGCGGGCTGTTGATCCCGTCCGCCGCGATCACGGCATCGGCCGGCCGGACCTCGCCCGTGGCGGTGTGCACCAGGGCGGCACCGGCCTCGGCGTCGGTCACGTCCCGGACGGCCGTACCGTACCGGACCGCTCCGGAGGGCAGTTCCGCGGTCAGACCCGCGATCAGGGCGGCGCGGTGC
>NZ_RPRY01000358.1 GCF_003949795.1 Streptomyces sp. WAC06614 | reverse complement strand
GGCCTGGTTGCGGGGGTGGGGGCGGGCGAGGGTGGGGGCATGACGAACAGCACGAACACCTCGTACGCCATGCATTCCGCCGACATCGCGCCTCGTGACGAGCGCGCCGCCGCTACCGCCGCTGCCGCTGCCGCCGCCCCTGCCACCGCCCACTGCGCCGGATCCGACGCCGAGTTCCGCGACCGGGTCGTCCTGGTCACCGGGGGGACCAGTGGCATGGGGCTGGCCACGGCCCGGCGGCTGGTGGGCTCCGGGGCCCATGTGGTGATCACCGGCCGGGACGACGAGCGGCTGGAGCGGGCCGCCGCGCGGCTGGAAGAGGCCTGCGAGGGGGGCGGGCGGGTGATGGCCGTGCGGGCGGACGCCGCCTCCACCGCCGACCTCGACCGGCTCGTCGCCGCCATCGGCGAACGCCACGGCCGGCTCGACGGGGTCTTCGCCAATGCCGGGGTCGGGGTCTTCCAGCACGCCACCGAGGTGAGCGAGGCGGACTTCGACCACGTCGTCGGCGTGAACTTCAAGGGGGTCTTCTTCACCGTCCAGAAGTCCCTGCCGCTGCTCCACGCGGCCGGCCCCGGCGCGTCGGTGGTCGTCAACGCCTCCTGGACGCTGTTCCGGGGGATGCCGCACGCACCGGTGTACTCCGCGACCAAGGCCGCCGTGCACAACCTCACCCACACCCTCGGCAGCGACCTCGCCACCCGCGGCATCCGGATCAACTCGGTGAGCCCCGGCTACATCGTCACCGAGATGTTCCACTCCGCGATTCCGGACGTCGCCGCCCACGAGCCCCTGCGGGCCGAGGTCGCGCTGGGGCGGCTGGGCACCGCCGAGGACGTCGCCGAGACCGTGGCCTTCCTGCTCTCGCCGCGTTCCTCGTACATCACGGGCCAGGACATCGGGGTCGACGGTGGACTGGTCACCGTCATCCCGTCCGTGGAGTGGGCCGCCGCCTCCTGAGGGGCCGGCGCCGGGTGGGGCGGGCCGCTGCCGAGCCTGGCCCTGGCAGGGCCAGGCTCGGCAGCGGCCGGTCGGCCAGAATCGGGGGCATGACCACCGCGACCAGCCTGAGCGAGTTCCTGCGCACCCGCCGTTCCCGCCTGCACCCGCAGGACGTGGCCCTGCCGGACTACGGCGGCCGCCGGCGGGTCAGCGGCCTGCGCCGGGAGGAGGTCGCCCAGCTCGCCGGGGTCAGCGTCGACTACTACACGCGGATGGAGCAGGGCCGGGTCCCGCACCCCTCCGCCGCCGTGCTCGACGCGCTCGCCCGGGCCCTGCGGCTGACCGAGGACGAGCGCCGGCACCTGCACCACCTGGCCGGACCGCAGCACACCGCCCGGACGCCGGCCCGCCGGGGCCCCGCGGCCCCGCGGCAGCAGGTGCGGCCGATGCTACGGCGGCTGCTGGACGAACTGCGGGACGTGCCCGCTCTGGTGATGGGCCGCCGGATGGACGTCCTGGCCTGGAACGCCGCCGCGGTCGCCCTGCTCGGCGACTACGGCGCCCTGGACCCGGATGAGCGCAACATCGCCCGGATCACCTTCCTGGACCCGGTCTCCCGGGTGCTGTTCGCCGACTGGCACTCCTGCGCCCGCGAGAACGTCGCCTATCTGCACCTGGAGGCCGGGCGGCACCCCGACGACCCCCGGCTGGCCCGGCTGATCGGCGAACTGTCCATGCGCAGCGAGGAGTTCCGCACCTGGTGGGCGCAGCACCCGGTGCAGGACAAGACCTCGGGCACCAAGCGCTTCCACCATCCGCTGGTCGGCCCGCTGGAGTTGTCCTACGAGACCCTGCGCTCGGCGGACGACGACGGCCAGGCCCTGGTCACGTACGCCGCCGCGCCGGGCACGGCTTCGTACGACGCGCTGCGGATGCTGCTGGCCTGGCAGGCCCCGGCCGCAGGAAGCGTGGCCCGGGGCGTGGCCGGGACCCCGGGCCGCTGAAGCTGAGGCGGGGGCCCGGGCCGCGCGGGGCGTCGGCGGGCGGGGTCAGTGGGTCGGCGGGCGGGTCAGCGGCCGCCGCCGAGGCCGCCCGCCGGGCGGCCGACCGGCTCGTCACGGCCCTGGGCCCACAGGGAGCGGACATGGCCGAGGTGGCGGCGCATGCACTCCTCGGCCGCGGCCGCATCGCCGGCGATCATCAGGTCGAGGAGTTCGAGGTGCTCCTCGGCCGAGGACACCAGCTTGCCCGCCTCGTCCAGGCCGGTCAGACCGTACAGGCGGGAGCGCTTGCGCAGGTCGCCGACGGTCTCGACCAGGCGGTCGTTGCCCGCCAGGCCCAGCAGGGTCAGGTGGAAGCGGCGGTCGGCCTCCAGGTAGCCGATGAGGTTGTGCTCGCGCGCGGAGGTGACGATCTCCTCGGCGATCGGGCGCAGCGCCTCCAGCTGTTCGCGGTCGGCGATCTCGGTGACCCGGCCGACGGTGGGCACCTCGATGAGGGTGCGCAGCTCCGTGAACTGGTCGAGGTCGCGCTCGCTGACCTCGGTGATCCGGAAGCCCTTGTTGCGCACGGGCTCCACCAGGCCCTCGCGGGCCAGGTCGAGCATCGCCTCGCGGACCGGGGTGGCCGACACGCCCAGCTCCGCGGCCAGGCCCGGCGCCGAGTAGACGTTGCCCGGGCGCAGTTCGCCCGCTATCAGGGCTGCTCGGAGGGCGTGGCCGACCTGGTCGCGGAGCCGTTCCTGGGCCTTGATGAGACTGTGCTGCTTCAGGTCACCCATCGCACTTTCCTCCGTCATTCGCAGAGGAACAGCGTACAATGTCACGTTTCGCTGTTCGCCCCGGCGGCGGCGTACACCGCCACCGCCACGGCAAGATCCTCCCAGGCCATACCGACACTCTTGAAGAGCTGTGGACAACCCCGGTCCGCGGACGATGCCGCGGCCGCACCGGAGGGCAGCGGTCCCCGTCCGCACACCAGGTCGGCCAGGGTCCCGGTGATGTGCCCCGGCCCGATCGCCCCCTCCGCCTCCGGCACCAGCAGGTCCCCGGCCTCCCGCAGCGCCGCCGCCCGCGACTCGACGTACACGGCGGACCGCCGCACCAGCGCCGTGTCGGTCTCCCGGGCGTCCGGCTCGTGCGAGCCGACGGCGACCACGGTCGCACCGGGGGCCACCAGCCGTCCGTCGAACAGGGGTGCGCGGGCGGTGGTGCAGCAGACCACCAGGTCGGCGCCCTCGACATCGGCAGCGCCGCCGGCCCGCGCGGCCAGGCCGGTGGCCCGGGCATGGGCGACCAGGGCGTCCACCCCGGCCGGGTTCCGGCCGGCCACCACCACCTGGGCCAGGCTCCGTACGGTACGCAGCGCGTCCAGGTGCCCGTACGCCTGCGGCCCGGTGCCGAAGAGGACCAGCCGCAACGGCCGCCCGGGCGGGGTGAGGTGGCGGACGGCCAGGGCCGAGACCGCGGGGGTGCGCAGCGCGGTGAGGGCCGCGCCGTCCAGCAGCGCCAGCGGGCGCAGGGTCGGGCCGTCCAGCAGCAGGTAGGAGCCGGTGATCCGGGGCAGCCCGCGGGCGGCGTTGCCCGGGGCCACCCCGGCGATCTTCACTCCGGCGTGGGCCCCGGACGCGGCCGGCATCAGCAGCAGTTCCCCGCCGGGCACGGCGACGGCGCTGCGCTGCGGGCAGGCCTCGGGATCGAGGCCCGCCCGCAGGACGCCGGCCAGCGCCTCGACGGCCGCGGCCGTCCCCAGCCGGCCGACCGCGGCCGCGTCGAGGTACGGCAGGCCTCCCCCGGCGCCCGCCGTGGCGGTCGCACCGGCCACGGTGGACGCGCCGCCCACGCCGGCCGGACCGGTCGCACCCGCCCCCGCGCTCCGCCCGGTCACAGCAGGAACCCGGTGCCCAGGGCGTCGTGGGGGTCGACGTCGAAGGCGTGCGCACCGGTGCGGTACGCCGTGCCGGTGACCTCGGTGATCCCCTCCCCCAGCCAGCGCCCGGTGAACACCGAGCCCACCACCGACTCGTGGAGCAGGTCCTCGCCCGGTCCGAGCCGGCCGTCCTCGGCGAGCAGCGCCAGCCGCGCGGAGGTGCCCGAGCCGCAGGGCGAGCGGTCGATCTGCCCGTCCGCGAACACGGTCACGTTGCGCTGGTGCGGCCCGAACGGCGTGTCGGGCAGCTCGTCGTGCAGGACCACCCCGTACACCCCGGACAGCAGCGGGCTCTCGTGGTGCCAGGTGGCCGGGTGGTGGGCCAGGGCGGCCCGGATCTCCCGGCCGGCCCGGGTGAGGTCGGGCAGGGCGGCCCGGGTGACCTCCAGGCCGAGGTCGCGGGCGGCGACCGAGGCGTAGCAGGCGCCGGCGTGGGCGATGTCCACCTCGGCGATGCCCAGGGAGGTGGCCACGGGCACCTTGCGGGCGGTGACCCGGGCCGGGACGTTGCGGAAGGTGACGCCCGTGGTGCGGCCGGCGGCGCGGTGCACGGTGGCGGTGACCCGCCCCGAGGGCACGTCGATGCGCACGGACGCGTCCCCGTCGGCGGGGGCGGGCACCCGCCCGGTGTCCACGGCCCAGGCGCCGAGCGCCATGGTGCCGTGCCCGCAGGCCGTGGAGAAGCCGTCCTTGTGCCAGAACAGCACCCCGAAGTGGGCGCCGTCGTCGTCGGGCGGCACGACGAACCCCCCGTACATCCCGGCGTGCCCGCGCGGTTCCTGCACCAGCAGCCGCCGTACGTCGTCCAGCGGGCCGCGGCGCGGCGCGGTGCCCGAGCCCCCGGGGCCGACGGCGGTGGCGCACCGCTCGGCCACGGTGTCGCCGGGCACGGGGGGCATCCCGGCGGCAGCGGTGTCGACGATGCGGAAGGGCTCGCCCGCGGTGTGGTAGTCGGTGGTGCGCACGACGGCGGGCAGGGACTCCGCGAAGGGCTCGGGGGCGGTGCTCACAGCAGGAACCCTCCGGGGAACGGGTCGCTCGGGTCGAGGAAGTACTGGGCGGTGCCGGTGATCCAGGCCCGTCCGGTGACGGTCGGGACGACGGCCGGGCGGCCGGCGACGGCGGTCGAGGCGACCAGCCGGCCGGTGAACTCGGTGCCGATGAAGGACTCGTTGACGAAGTCCTGCTCCAGCGGCAGCAGGCCGCGCGCGTGGAGCTGGGCCATGCGCGCGCTGGTGCCCGTACCGCAGGGGGAGCGGTCGAACCAGCCGGGGTGGATGGCCATGGCGTGCCGGGAGCGGGTGGCGTCGGAGCCGGGGGCGGCGAGGTAGACGTGCTTGACTCCGGCGATGGAGGGGTTCTCCGGGTGGACCGGGCGGTCGGGGCCGGAGTTGATCGCGTCCATCAGGGCGAGGCCGGCGGCGAGCAGGTCGTCCTTGCGGGCGCGGTCGAAGGGCAGTCCGAGGGAGTCGAGTTCGACGAAGGCGTAGAAGTTGCCGCCGTAGGCGAGGTCGTAGGTGACCGTGCCGAAGCCGGGGAGGTCGGCCTTGAGGTCGAGGCCGACGCTGAAGGCGGGGACGTTGGTGAGGGTGACGGACTCGGCGGCGCCGTCCTGCACCCGCACGTCCACGCTCACAAGTCCGGCCGGGGTGTCGAGCCGGACGGTGGTGACCGGCTCGACGGCCGGCACCATGCCCGTCTCGACCAGGACGGTGGCGACCCCGATGGTGCCGTGCCCGCACATCGGCAGCAGCCCGGACACCTCGATGAACAGCACCCCGTAGTCGGCGTCGGGGCGGGTGGGCGGCTGGAGGATCGCGCCGCTCATCGCCGCGTGGCCGCGCGGCTCGTACATGAGCAGGGTGCGCAGCCGGTCCATGTGCTCGATGAAGTGGAGCCGCTTGTCGGCCATGGTGGCACCGGGGATCACGCCGACTCCCCCGGTGACGACCCGGGTGGGCATGCCCTCGGTGTGCGAGTCCACCGCGTGGTAGATGTGACGGGTACGCATGGGGTCCCCCCTGGTGGCTAGTTGAGGCCCTCGGCGAGGGCCTTCTCGGTGGCGGCGCGGACGGCGGCCTCGACGTCCCCGGTCAGCGGCAGGCGCGGCGGCCGGGTGGGGCCACCGGGGCGGCCGGCCAGGTCCATGGACAGTTTGATGGCCTGGACGAACTCGGTCTTGGAGTCCCAGCGGAGCAGGCTGTGCAGGAACTTGTAGAGCGGCAGGGCGGTGGCGAGGTCGCCGGCGACGGCCGCGCGGTAGAGGGTGGCGCAGGCGGCCGGCAGGGCGTTGGGGTAGCCGGCGATCCAGCCGACGGCGCCGGCGAGGGCGAGTTCGAGCAGGACGTCGTCGGCGCCGATCAGCAGGTCCAGGCCGGGGGCGAGCTCGGCGATCTCGTAGGCGCGGCGGACGTCTCCGCTGAACTCCTTGACGGCGACGATGTGGCCGTCGGCGTGCAGCCGGGCGAGCAGGGCGGGGGTGAGGTCGACCTTGGTGTCGATCGGGTTGTTGTACGCGACGACGGGCAGGCCGGCGCCGGCCACCTCGGCGTAGTGGGCGCGGACGGCGGCCTCGTCCGCGCGGTAGGCGTTCGGGGGCAGCAACAGGACCGAGCCGGCGCCGGCCTCGGCGGCCTGGTCCGCCCAGCGGCGGGCCTCGGCGCTGCCGTAGGCGGCGACGCCCGGCATCACGCGGGCACCGTCGCCGGCCGCCTCGACGGCGGTGCGGACGACCCGGGCGCGCTCGTCGGCGGTGAGGGTCTGGTACTCGCCGAGGGAGCCGTTGGGGACCACGCCGTCGCAGCCGTTGGCGAGGAGCCAGGCCACGTGCTCGGCGTAGGCGTCGTGATCGACGGAGAGGTCCTCGCGCAGGGGGAGGGTGGTGGCGACCATGATGCCGTGCCAGGGGCGGGTACGGG
>NZ_RPRY01000357.1 GCF_003949795.1 Streptomyces sp. WAC06614 | reverse complement strand
GGAACTCCCGCCAGGGCGGGGCGGGCGGGATCACCGGCGGCTCGCCGGCCGGTGCCGCACCGGTCGCGTGGAACACCCGCCAGGCACCGTCGGGCGTGCCGCTGCCGGTGGCGCCGCCGGTGGCGCCGGCCGTGCCGGCGTCGGTGGCGCCCGTGCCGGCGTCGGTGGCGCCCGTGCCGGCCGGGGCGTCGGCGTGCTCCGCGGTGTGGTCGGCCTTTCGCCCGGGCCCCTGCTCGGGCCCCGCCTGCTGCTCCGGCATCTGCTCCCGCTCGTACTCGGTCACGCCGGTACCTCCTCGCAGTCGATGAGCCGAAACGGGTCATCGTAGAAGAACGCCACATGACGGCCCGGCATGTGACCTCCGTCCACCTCGGTCTCGGCCTTCATGCGCAACCGGTGGATGGTTCCGGGCAGCTGGGTGGTGGGGTACCCCACCAGCATGTCCAGCGGGGTGCCCAGCGCTTCCGGCGCGGGATCGCGCCGGTCCCACAGCGCCACGCCGATGCCCTCGGCGATGGCCGCCTTCAGCGGCTCCAGGGCCTGCCCCTCCAGGGCGGGGGCGCCGAGGGTCACCGCGGTCAGGTGCTGGTCCGCGACCAGCTTGTTGCGCCAGATGCGCAACCCCGTCGTGGTCGGGTCGGCGCCCGTCCACGCGTGCGGGCGGGCGGCGCTGGCCGCCCGCAGGGTCTGCCAGCGCAGCCGCCAGCGGCGCAGCTGCGCCGGGTCGCGGGTCCGCATCCGCTCCAGGCTGCGCAGATGGACGTAGTAGCGCAGCCCTATCGGAACGGGCTCCTCCGCGCCCGCCTCGCGCAGGCCGAGGCCGGCCACGTCGGCGTTGAGCATGCTGTACGGCAGCACGAACTCGACGTGGATCGGGCTGGGGTCCTCGCCGGCGCTGTCCGCGTCGGCCCAGTACGCCTCGCCGTGCCGGACGGCCCGTTCCACCACGGTGCCCAGGGTCGGCGGGGTGGCCCGCTCCAGGGCACCCGAGACCGGGGCCCAGTGGCCGGCGGTCCGGTTGACCCAGTGCCGTACGTAGATGTCCGGCGAACCGTCCAGCGCGGGGTCCACCATGACGATCAGACAGCGGGGGACGTCCCCGCCGGGCGGCCCGCCCGGGGTCCCCGGCCGGCCCGGGACGCCGCCGAGCTGTGCGCGCCGCCTGCGCAGCGCGTCGGCGGTCCCGGCCGCCGCGCCGGCCGCCCAGGTGTCGCACCACTCCCGCAGCCTGCGCCCCCGCTCGTCGCCCGGCGGCATCAGCTCGGCGACGCACTCCAGCAGCACCACGGCGGGGGGCAGCCCGTCGGCCTGCGCATTGAGGTCGAGCAGCCGGTCGAAGAGCCCGGCGGGCGTCAGTCCGCGGGGCAGGTCGAGCGGGAGCTCCCGGCCCAGCCGCTCCAGCAGGACGCCCGCGTCCACGCCGGTGTGCCCGGCGAGCAGCGCCCGGGCGGCCTTGAGGTCCTTGTCCTCGAACGCACCGAGCAGCGGCAGCCCCGAGGCGGCTCCGCCGCCGGTGCCGGCCCCGGGCTCCCGGGCCCGCAGCACCCGCTCCCGTACCCGCCCGGCGAGATCACTGCCCTCGTGCAGCTCGACGGCGTAGAGCAGGGCCTCCACGCCCGACTCCATGTCCTGCTGGTCCCGTAACACCGCCTGCACGAGGGCGACCGTATCGTTCCGCGCGTCCTTGCCGGGCAGATCCAGGGCCCTTTCGAGGTACTCCCCGACACTCTGCCCGAACAGCACCCGCTGGCCGGGGTCGCGGACGCAGTCCAGCGCACTCAGCTCGTCCACGAGCGCCATCCACAGGCGCGCCTTCTCGCCCGCGCCCCACCGCACTGCCACGTTCCCCACCCCCGACCGTCCCCCAGAAGTCGGCACGAGTCCCCTCGCTGGTCCGCGAAATTATCACGGGGCTTTCTTTGCCACCAGAAGAACTGATCAATCCCGCGGGGAGTTCCCGTAAACGATCCACGAGCTGGCCGAAAAGACGTCTTTCCGGGTCCCGGCGTCGCCCGCCGCGCGGTCAGAGGGCGTCGAGGCCGCGCGTCAGACGGACCGTCACCGTCTTCGGGCGCTGGTACTCCTGGAGGGCCAGGGTGCTCAGGTCCGTGCCGTGGCCCGAGGCGCCGCGGCCGCCGTGGGGGAGCTCCGCCGTCTGGACCAGGTGGCAGTTGACCCAGGCCTCGCCCGCGTCCAGGCGGCCCGCCAGGGCCAGGCCGCGGTCGAGGTCGGTGGTCCAGACGCTGGCGGCCAGCGCCTGCGGAACCCCGTTCGCCCGCGCCAGCGCCCCGGCCAGGTCCTCGGCCCGCTGCACCGTCAGCAGCGGCCCGAAGACCTCCTCGGTGACGGCCGGGTCGTCGTCGGGCAGGTCCGCCAGCAGCCGGGCCGCGCGCCAGTGGCCGTGCTCCTCGCCCGCCGCGGGGGCCGGCTCCGCCGCGATGCTGCGCCCGGCGGCCGAGGCGGCCACCAGGGCGTCGTAACGCGCCGCCTGGTCCGCGTTGTTCAGCGGGCCGAAGTCCTGCCCGGCCCGCCGCGCGCCCAGCGCCTTCGCGAGTCCCGCGACCACCTCCTCGTAGTTCTCCGCGAGGGTGATCACCCGGGCCGGCGCCGCACAGCTCTGGCCCGCGTTGTACGTGACCGCGTCCGCCAGGGCGTCGTAGGTGTCCCGCGGCGCGTCCGGCAGGACCAGTGCCGGGGCGTTCCCGCCCAGCTCCAGGCTGGTCCGGCGGATGCCCGCCCGGGCCGTGACGTCGGCGCCCGCCGGGCCGCTGCCCGTGAAGGCCACCATGTCCACGTCCGCGGCGACCAGCAGCCGCCCGGTGTCCCGGTCGCCCGGCACGCACCGCAGCACGTCGGCGCCGAGGGCCTCGGCCGCGTGCGCGGCCAGCAGCTCCAGCGAGTCCGGGGTGGTCTCGGCGGGCTTGGCCACCACCGTGTTGCCGGCCGCCAGCGCCGGCGCGCAGCGCCAGGCCGCCATCAGCAGCGGGTAGTTCCAGGGGACGATCACCCCCACCACCCCGACCGGCTCCCAGCGCACCCAGCTCTCGTGCCCCGGCACCAGTTGCCCGGCGGCGGGCGCGGTCCGGGTCCGGGCGGCCGTGGCGTAGAACCGGAACAGGTCCGCCACCTGCTCGACCTCGCCCGCTGCCTCCGCCTCCGGCTTGCCCGTACCGGCCCGCTCTCGCGCGGCGTACCGCTGCGCGTGCTCCTCGACGAGGCCCGCGAGCCGGTCCAGGCGGCGGGCCCGTTCCTTCGGGGTCAGCCCGCTCCAGCCGGGCAGCGCGGCCCGGGCGTCGGCGACGGCCGCCGCGACCTCGGGCCCGCGGGACAGCGGGGCCGTGCCGCGGACCCGGCCGGTGCGCGGGTCGATCAGCTCACTGGTCCCGGTCATCGTGGGTGCTCCTCAGGTGTTCGTGGTGCTCGTGGTGCGCGGGCGGGTCGGGTTGCTCTGGTGGGTCGGGTTGCTCTGGTTGCTCGGGTTGCTCGGGTGGCTCGGGTTGCTCTGGTCGGTCGGTTTCTCGGGTCGGTCGGGTGGTTCGTATGCGGATCGCTCGGGTCGCTCACAGGTCGTACGACCGCAGCCACAGCTCCAGGGTCAGCACCAGCCACAGCTTGCCGCCCTGGCGCGGGAGCAGGGTTCCCTCGCCCTTCAGCCAGGTGCGGATCGTCTCGGGCCGGAACAGCCCGCGCTCGCGTGCCTGGCGCCCCAGCAGCAGCTCGTGCCCCAGCTCGCGCAACGGTCCCGTCAGCCACTGCTGCACCGGTACGCGCATCCCGCTCTTCGGCCGGTCCACGACCGTGGCGGGCAGCAGGTCCCGGACCGCCTCCTTCAGCACCCACTTCTCCGCCGTGCCCCGCAGCTTGAGCGTCGGCGGGGTCGCGAAGGCATGGTCGACGACGGCCCGGTCGAACAGCGGGGCCCGCCCCTCCACGCCCTGGGAGGTGGTCAGCCGTTCCACCTTGGTCAGGATGTGGTGGGCGCCCTTGGTCCGCAGGTTGCAGTGCAGGAGCTGGTTGAGGAGGTGCCCCATCCGGTGCGGGCTGTCCGGTCCCGGCATCAGGTACGGCTCCACGAACCGCTGCGGGCGCGGCGCGTCCCGGAGCGCCTCCAGCGCCGGGGCGGTCAGCAACTGCGGCAGGTCCGTCCAGCACTTGCGGTACGAGCGCAGGTACGCGGTCGCGCGGTCCTCGTCCCAGGGCGCCCCCGGAGTCCGGTGCATCTCCTGCACCAGCATCGGCAGGTTCTTGGGCCCGCCGAACACCGGGTCGCCGCCCTCCCCGTTGAGCACCACCGAGGCGCCGTCGGCCGCCACCGCCTCGGCGAGCATCAGGTTCGGCACCGTCAGCGGATCGCCGACCGGGCTGTCCAGCAGCGCCGCCGCCTCGGCGAGCCGCGCCGCCACGGCCTCGCCGGAGACGGTCAGCACCCGGTGGCGGGTGTGGCAGTGGGCGGCGACCAGACCGGAGTAGCCGAGCTCGTTCGGCAGGTCGTCACCGAAGCTGATCGAGTACGTGTGGACCGGGTGCGTGTGCAGCTCGGCGGCCAGCGCCGTGACCAGCGAGCTGTCGATGCCGCCGGAGAGCAGGACCGCGGCCGGCTCGGCTTCCGGAAGCCGGACCGAGGTGGCCCGTTCCAGCAGGGCGCGCAGCCCGAGGACGTACGAGGAGGGGTCGTGGTCGTGCGGGTCGTGGTCGTGCGGGCCGTGGTCGTACGGGCCGTGGTCCTGGCCGGGGCCCGTGGCACGCTCCGGGAGTTGCTCGCGCGGCTCCCAGTACACGTGCTCCTCGGCCGAGCCGTCGCGGCCCAGCCGTAGCACCCGGCCCGGCAGCACCTCCCGTACCCCCGTCAACAGCGTCTCCGCACCTGGCAGATAGGCGAACGTGAGGAACGAGCGCACCGCCGCGAGGTCCATGGCCGTCCCGAGCGAGGGCCAGCGGCGCAGCGCCCGCAGCGAGGTCGAGGCGGCCCAGGCCCCCGCGGCCCGCGCGTAGAACACCGTACGGCCGCCCACGTGGTCACGGATCAGGACCAGGTCCGTGCCGTCCAGGACGGCCAGGACGAACATCCCCTCGGCCAGCGCGATCCCGGACGCGCCGAGCAACGCCCAGCAGTGCAGCAGCAGTTCGGCGTCCGAACAGTCGGTCCGCGGCGGCGGTGTGCCGGGCCGGGCGGCGGCGAGGGCGGCGAGCAGGACCGGCCGGTTGTGCAGGGTGACCTCACCGACGGCCGTCAGGCCGTGCACCGTGAACGGCCCCTCGGCGCGCCCCGGTTCGCCCCCGACCAGCCCGACGGCGGCCCCGGGCGCGACGCCGCCCGGCGCGGGCCGCCCGGTCGCGCCGAGGGTCGACAGATGGGCCTGGGCGGTGTCGGTGGTGCCGGCCAGGCAGGCGACCAGACGGGCCACGAGCGGCTCCCTTCCTCGAACGTGCGGTGGTGCGGTGGCGCGGTGATACGGCGGTGCAGCCTTACGGCGGCGGTGCAGTGGTACGGCGGCGTGCAGTGGTACGGAGGTGCGACAGTGGTACGGAGGTGGGGCGGCTCCGGGTCAGGGCCGGGGCCCATCACCCGAAGTCGTCGTCGCTCCAGGTGTCGTCGCCGCCGTCCCAGCCGACCTCCCACGCGTGGTCGTCACCGTCTTCGCCGCCGTCTCCGCCCCCGTCGTATCCACCGCCTCCGTCGCCACCGGACGACGAGGCCTGGTTCTGCGCCTGCTGCCGCAGGGCCTCTTCCTCCTCCGGGGTCAGGCTCTCCGGCGGCAGCTGCGCGGCCGTGACCGCCAGGGCTGCCAGGCCCAGGCCGGCGAGCAGCGCGCCCATGGTGCCGCCGAACGAGCTCCGGTTCACCAGCACGGTCTCGCCCCGGCCCCACAGCGTGCGCCCGTAGCCGATGTCGCGGGCGTAGACGACGGTCCCGTCGGACAGCGTGCGCTTGATGATGCGGTCGCCGAGGAGCTCGTCGGTACCGGCGGCGCCACGGTTGTCGTGCCAGGTCACGACGGAGGAGCCGGCCGTGCCGGAGCGGCTGCGCCACTCCTCGCGGCCGTCCTCGTACCTGCGGTGCACGCTCGCGTCGGCGAGCAACTCGTCCGTGTAGCCGATCTCTTGGGTCCGGTTCATGATGTGCGTCCTCGCGTGGGTGGACAGGTCATACGGCGGGCCAGGTCAGGAACCCGCTGTCGCGCAGCTCGCGCAGGCCGGAGCGGAACGAGCCGCGTACCGGCCGGCCGCCGCGCGTCTGGCGCAGGACCGTACGCAGCAGCCGCGCCGGCTGCACCGCCGCGA
Organism: Streptomyces sp. WAC06614; assembly: GCF_003949795.1. Taxonomy (GTDB): domain Bacteria; phylum Actinomycetota; class Actinomycetes; order Streptomycetales; family Streptomycetaceae; genus Streptomyces. The sequence goes on along the minus strand of NZ_RPRY01000357.1, from coordinate 509 downwards.
CCTCGGCGAACCGTCCACGCTCCAGCCAGGCCACCTCGCGCGGCAGCAGCCCGGCCGGCAGGCCGGCGAGGGCCCGCGCCGACGGGGCCGGCCCGCGCCCCGCGGGCAGGCCCAGCGCCATGGCGTGCCGGGGGACGAGGCCCAGCGAGGTCACCCGTACGCGGACGCCCCCGCCCGACACGGCGGCGCGTACCCGGGCCGGGAGCCGTAGGCCGGCCGGGCTCGCGTCGTGCAGCACGTACACGGTCGCCTCGGGCGTCCGGGCCAGGGCGGCGAGCAGGCGCGGACCGAGGGGCACGGCGTCGGGCGTCATGGCCAGGACCGGGCAGGCGGCCTCCAGGTGCACGTGGTTGGCGAGCAGCATGGCGGCGACGTCCGGGTCCTGGCAGACCAGCACCCGCGGGACGCCGTAGTCGTACAGGTCGGGTTCGGCCTGGTCGGGTTCGGCGCTCGCCGCCATGCTGCTCGCCAACCACGTGCACCTGGAGGCCGCCTGCCCGGTCCTGGCC
>NZ_RPRY01000356.1 GCF_003949795.1 Streptomyces sp. WAC06614 | reverse complement strand
CCCCGGCTCCCGGCCCCCGGCCGGGGCGTCCCCGGCCCGCGCCTGCCCGGCAGGTGCCGGGCGGGCCGGCCCAGCCAGGGCGGCCGCGGTCGGGGTCGGGGGCGGTGGCGGTGCTGGCCCGGGTGCTCGGGGACCTCGCCGCCTGTGCGGGCGTCCCGTCCGGGGCCGGATTCTCCGAGCGGCTCAACCGGGCCGCCTACACGGTGGGCGGACTCATCGCCGCGGACCGTCTCGACCCCGAGGCCGGCGAACGCGCCCTGGTCGAAGCCGCGGCCCGGGTGCGGCCCGGCCAGACCGAGCGGGCCCGCCGCATCATCTCCAGCGGTCTGGCCGCGGGCAGGACCAGACCCCTCTACGCGGGAGGACGCGGATGACGGACGCCTCCACGGGGTTCGACCCGGTCGCGGTGGCCATGCGGATCCTCGCCGAGGGCGGGCTCTCCACGGGGCACCCCGCCGGGACCCCCCTCGCCCCGCAGGCGCAGCCCGCGGTCGGCGCCCCTCCGGCCGGGCTGCTGCCCGACAGCCTCACGGACCGGGGCAACGCCAAGCTGTTCGTGTCCCTGTACGGCCGCGAGTACCGGCACGTGCCCGGCCTCGGCTGGTACCGGTGGACCGGCTACCGCTGGGAGTCCGACGAGGACGACACGGTCGTGTGGGCCGCCGGCGAGATGGCCGAGCAACTCGCCGAGCACGACCCGACCGGGGTGCACAGCACCTCGGGACTGCGCCAGAACCGGCGCCGCGCCCTGTCCACCGCCGGGATGAAGGCCCTGCTCCTCCAGGCGAAGTCGGCCCCCGGCATGGTCCTCAACGCGGCCAGCCTGGACGCGGAGCCGTACGCCCTGTGCACCCCGGGCGGGGTCGTGGACCTGCGCACCGGCAGGCTCAGCGCGCCCGACCCGGCCCGCGACTACCACTCGCGCTCGACCAGCGTCGCGCCGGAGGGCGTCCCTGCCGTCCGGTGGGAGTCGTTCCTGCGCGACACCTTCGGACCGGACGCCGAGGGCGCCGAGATGATCGACTTCCTCCAGCTGCTGCTGGGCTACTCGATCACGGGCGACGTCGGCGCGCAGGTCATGCCCTTCCTCCACGGGCTGGGCAAGAACGGCAAGAGCGTACTGCTCGACGTACTGATGAAACTGCTGGGCGACTACGCGGACGCCGCGCCGCCCGGCTTCCTCATGGCCAAGCCCTTCGAGGGGCACCCCACCGAACTCGCCGAACTCCACGGCCGGCGGGTCATCGTGTGCAGCGAACTCAAACCGGGCGACCGTTTCGACGAGGCCCGGGTGAAGCTGCTGACCGGCGGGGACAGGATCAAGGCACGACGGATGCGGCAGGACTTCTTCTCCATCAACCCCACCCACAAGCTCTGGCTGATCGGCAACCACCGGCCCGAAGTGGGCACCGGCGGCTTCGCCTTCTGGCGGCGCATCCGGATGATTCCCTTCGAACGCGTCGTACCCGATCATTGCAAGGTCGACAACCTCGCCGATTCCCTCGTCCGGGACGAGGGACCGGCCATCCTCAACTGGCTGATCGAAGGAGCCCGTCGCTATCTCGCGGGGGAGAAGGACCTGACGGGACCGGACCGGGTGCGCGTGGCCACGACCGCCTACGCCGAGACGGAGGACCACATGGGACGCTTTGTCACCGAGCGGTGCCGGCTGGAGATGGGGCTGCGGGCCGAGCAGGCGATGCTCTACCAGGCCTACCGGAAGTGGTGTCTGGCGGAGGGGGCGAACCCCGTCACCTCACGGGCGTTCGCGGCCCGGATCCGGGAGACGCTCGGGATGAGCAGTCCCAAGCAGATGCTGACGTCCAACCAGCGGAAGTTCTACCCCGGGATCGGACTGCTCCTCTCTCCCGGCGACGACGAGGTGACGCCGTGAGCGGCCTGATCGAACCGCACCAGATCGCCCAGGAGAGCCGGGTGGTCTGGCTGGAGGACATCAGCCATCTCGACTACGTGCGCCAGAGCCTGGAACGGCTGCCGAGCCGTCAGGGCCGGCCGCCGTACCACCGGGACGGCCGCATGGTCGGCTACGCGGTGCTCGGGCCGGCCGCGAGGCCCTCCAGGGCCTCGGGCACCTTCCTGCGCCGGGTCTTCTGGCTGCTGCCGCACGACCGCGACCAACAGCCCGACGGAAGCTACGCGTTCAGCAGCCCGTCCGAGGCGGTCGACCCCCGCACCTTGGTGCCCCGGGACCCCGGACGCCGCACCCAGCGCTCGGCCGGCCCGCCGTCGGCCGCCATGCGCGAGCTGGGCATCCTGCTGCCGGAGAGCTGAGGGGGGCTGAACGGGGCGGGTCGTCGGAGGCGGGCCGTCATGCCCGGGTCGTCAAGCCCGGGTCGTCAAGCCCGGGTCGTCATGCCCGGGTCGTCAAGCCTGGGCCGTCAAGCCTGGGCCGTCAGGTCCGGCCGCGGCGCGCGGTAGTCCGGGTGGTCGGCCCACTGGCCGGCGACGGAGTGCAGGCAGCGCGCCGCCGCGTCGTACCCGGCGCGGTCGCCGCGCACGCGTGCGCCGTCCGCCTGCCGGACCAGGTCCCGTACGGCGTCGACCAGGGCCTGGACGGCCGGCATGACCTCCGCACCGTCGGACCTGCGGAGCAGGTCGGCGAGCCGGGCGTCGAGGAAGGCGCACTGCGCGCTGAGCTCATCGTGGGCGGCGGCGTGCACACCGTGTCCTTTCACCGGTCCAGCTGACGTGGGAGAACACCAGCATGCACGGACGGGCGGTACCTGGCACCCTCCGACCGCATGATCGACCGGATGGGACCCGTTTGCACCAGGTGGAGCGAAAGCACCGGAACCACCGCCGGGTGACGGGTGGGAGGCGGGACACGGGGGGAGACCCGGCGGCCGGCGGGGCAGTGTGCTGCCCCGCCGCCCTCGTGGCCGGGCCGTTCGGGACGTCCGAACGGCTGCGTGGAGGTCTGGCGGAAGGTGGTCCCCTTCGGGCTGGCCCCCGTTCGGGCGCGTCGAGAGCCTGGAAGGGAGAGCTGGCGGGCGGCTCGAACAGGAGGGGTGGACGTGCCGAACTTGACATGGATCTCTGAAGGGACCGACCTCGACTTCGTCCGGGACCGGAACGAGTGCCCGCAGACCGTGGAAGACCTGTTCACAGCGGGCGACGACTGGATCAACCTGTTCGGGCGCTGGTACGAGCTGGAGAAGAAGCCGGACCAGTCCACGCTGGAGCTCTGGTTGACGCTGGTCCAGAAGTACCGGGCAAGTGATCCGCGGAGCTACTCCGATGCGGTGCAGGCGGCGGGCGTCGAGAGGCTGATCGGCGATTGGAACCTGCAGCTCGAGCTGGGGTTCTTCGAACATTGCAACGCGATCCGCGGCTGGGTGGACAAAGCGGTAGCAAAGGCCCGGGAGCAACTGGCGGAAGAGCTGGCTCAGGCGCGCAACCGGGGACAGACCGAAGCGCAGACGGTGACCGACGAGCAGGTCAAGGAGAGGCAGCAGAGGAACATGGGCCGGCAACTTGCCAAGGCCCGGTCCAAGCAGTGGGAACGTGAAGGCAGTCAGGGTCTGACAACCGCCATGTCCGAGCTGACCGTCGCCCGTATGGAGGCGGTCATGACTGCTGTCACCCGCCAGGTCAAACCCAAGTTCGCCGAGCTGTACGGTCACTACCGGCAGATGCCGGAGAAGCTCCCGGCCCTGGAACTGCTCGAAGCCGCCCATGCCGGCCTGAACACCGCCGAGTCGGCGCTGCGTGAAGCCTGTCACATGGAGCGGCACGAACCGCCCCGCTCGCGGGCTCGGAGAGAGGCGAGGGACGAGGGGCTGCTCGATGCCTGGGTGGAGTACACGACGGCGTGCACCGAGCTGGGCGCGGCGATGTTCGAGGCCGCCAAGAACATCGTACGGTGGGCCACCGAGGACGCCGAAAAGAAGATCAAGGAAAACCTGAGCAGTGAGAACCCCAGGGTGGCGGCGGCCCTGGTGGGCATCAGGATCACCCTGGCCACCCTGACCGCGGCGGCCCAGTGCCTCAGCCTGGCGGGTGGCGCCCCGGCGGTCCTCGCCACGACGGCCGCCATGAACACCACGTACGAACTCCTCGAGCGCCTCATCGTGGGGCTCACTGCCCGTGGCCAGGCGCGCGATCCGGAGAAGATACTCGAACTCGCAGGGCGGGAGTACAAGCCGGATCCGGCCGCGAAGCGGAGCAGCACCCTTGCCGACACGACCTCGGAAGTCCTCAAACCGATCAGTGGCGTGGCCGTTCCCGCACTGCACTGGGACACCGCGGCCACCGGCTCCGCGATGGCGGCGAAGAGCGCGCCGGTCGTCGGGCAGCTCGTCCAGATCGGCAAGATCGCGGTGGACCTGCAGAAGTTGGTCAATCCGGCGATCCTCGAGGACACCCGGGACCGTGAGGCGCTCGTGACCTTGCTGAAGCGGGCTTTCGCAGGCATGAGCGAGGCGGCCCCCGAGGGGAAGGTGGACCTCTTCGCGTTCGACCCCGCGACCGGGACCGCGACGGTCATGGTGAACGGCGTCTCCGGCACCCTGCGCGACGGCCGCTTCTCTCCGGACGACCGTAGCGGCGGACTCGTGGCGGCGCTCGCGGACTGGACGCGGCACACGCAGGACCCCTTCCCCGGCATCGCCCCTGACGGCGCGTTCACCTTCGCCGGTCGGAGGCTGCGGCGCTTCAGCCTTCAGGCGAACGGCGCATCAGTGGCGGCGGCCGACGTGGTCTCGGCCATCACCTCGTACGAGGAAGTGGCCGGGGGATACAAGTGCCGGGCGACCGCGTCGGCGTTCGGGCTGGGCGAGTCCGTAGGGTGCGACTCCTGGCAGATCGAGTTCTTCCTCACTCACGAGGGAGAGGTGGAACTCAACTCCAAGGACATTCACTTCGAGTGGCTGATGCGCTATGCGCAGGAATCCCCGGGTGACGGAATCATCGCGCAGACCGAGAAGGCCGTCGTCCTGCTGGAACGATTGTCCGAGGACGACCCGGGGCTGTCGCTGGTCACCGTGCTCCGCGCGGGTGGTGCCCTCGGCGAGGACGTCGCAGGGTGCATCCTCGACGACGAAGGGCTGTGGGACAGTGCCCGTATCGGTCGGATCGTGCCCCAGGAGGCGCTCCTCGAGGTGCGCCAGGCCGTGCCCTGGATACTGGAGACGCGAAGGCAGTTGGAGAGCGGAACCTTTGTCCCCGTCGATTGGGACTCCCTCTCGACGACTCAGCTCTTTCTTCTCCGTGACTGGTACGAGCCGTGGCTGGCCTTCGACCAGGTTTTCAGCGCCGAAGGCGAAATTCTGCGCTGGGTCACGTTCGAGGAGAAGTTGCACAGCCTGAGCGACGGGGGCGCCGACAAGTTCAACCGCCTTGTCGCTCAGCAGCATGATTGGTGGGCGTCCTTCACAGAGTTGACCATGCTGCGCGGCAAGATCGAACACAGCCTACCGGCGGACAGCGACGAGGAAGTGGTGAAGATGCAGTCGATCTGTCGACACTTGAACCGGCCGTACCACCAGCTCTGACCGGTCTGCGCCCGTCCCCGCCCGCAGCCGCAGGCCTACGCCTTGCCCGTGAGGTGGGCGAAGACGACCACGTTGGAGTCCCAGTGGCGGTCCGGGGTCAGGGAGCCGCCGCACGTGATGACCCGGAGCTCCGCCTTGCCGCCCGTGTCCCCGTAGACCTTCTGCGTGGGGAAGGTGTTCTTCTGGAAGGTCTCCACCTCGTCGACGGTGAACACGGCGGTGGTGTGGTCCTCCCGCTTCACGTCGATCTCGGCGCCCTTCTTGAGGTCGGGCACCTTGTAGAACACCGCCTTGGGAACCTCCGGCGTGTCCAGGTGGCCCACGATGGCCGCGGGGCCCGCCTCGCCGGGCGTGGGCCCCATCCGGTACCAGGCGGCGTCCATGGGCTTGGCGAAGTCGGGCGCCTCCATCTGGCCGTCGGACTGGAGCCCCACCGTGTTCAGCTTGGCGTTCACACCGATCGACGGGATGACGATGCGGTCGGGCACCGAGGCGGGCAGCACCGTGGCGGGGGACGTGGACGCCTGCGAGGAACTGGGGGCCGGGGTGGGCGACTTCCCCGAGCACGCGGTGGCGATCACCGCGGTCAGGGCCACCGCCGTGATCACGAGCGTCGGGTAGAGCCCGCGCCGGCGGCGCCGGGGCTGCTGTCCCGGGTCGTTCCCGGTGGCCGGCTGTGCTGCGTACAGCTGCTGCCCGACGTACGGCTGCTCGGTGTACGGGGCCTCGGAGTCCTTGCCGGGCCGGTGGTGCTGTGCGGTCATGGTGCGTCCCTCATTCGGATGCGTGGGGGCGGCCTTCGGGGTGCGAGGCCGGGGGCGGGAAGTCGAGCGAGACGACGACGGTCTTGCCGCCGTCGGGATGGGGGACGGCGGTCCAGTACTGGCTGAGGATCTCGATCAGGAGGATGCCGTAGCCGCCGTCCGCGCCCCGCTCCTCCGGCGGCTTGCGCCGGGGCGGCCGGGAGGAGGGGTCGGACACGGCGAGGGTGAGGCGGCGCGTCCCCGGGTGCCAGTGCGAGGTCAGCCGGGTGGGACCGGGGGAGTGCCGGCAGGCGTTGCCCACCAGTTCACTCGCGATCAGGAGCGCTTCCTCGGCGCGGCGCCGGTCCGGGCCGTCGCCACCACTGAGCAGGCCCAGGCGCCGGAACTGGCGGGTGAGCAGCCGACGGGTGTGCTGAGTGGGCCGGTCCAGGTGTTCCAGGACGACCAGGGTGCGCGCGTGGAGGCAATGGTGGGGGATCTGGGGCATGGTGGGCTCCGCTGGGGACCGGGCGGGGAC
>NZ_RPRY01000355.1 GCF_003949795.1 Streptomyces sp. WAC06614 | reverse complement strand
CCCACGGCCGCGGGGTCACCCTCCTGAGCCACTCCGTCACCAGCCCGGCCGGGGTGGCCGGCGTGGTCGTGGAGGCCGTGCTCACCGGTGAGACCTCCCCCGCCGTGCATTCGCTCGCCACCGCCCGCCCCGCCGCCCCCGGCTCCCCGCGCAGCCTGCGCGCGTACGGCGTCCTGGTCCGTCTCCTCGCCCTCACCCTGACCGTGCTGCTGGTGGCCGCCGCCTGCGAGGTCAGCATGGACCTGGTCGCCTGGCAGTGCGCGGGCTCGGTCCACTGCGCCGCCTCCCGCTCCTGGCTGGGTTTCCTCGCCCCCGCGGGCGGCGGCTGGTGGTCCCCGCCCGGCCGTCGGCTGGCCCTGGGCGCCCTGCTCCCGGCCGCCCTGACCCTGCTGCTGTGGTACCTGTCGCACCGCACCTGGAGCGCGTACGAGTCCCAGCCCCCGCCGCCGGGCACCACCGACCCGGACGGGGTCGAGGGCAGCGCGCCGGTCCTCGGCCGGCCCGGCTTCTGGTACGGGCGGCGCCTGGTGGCGCGGCTGCGCGCCGCCCACACCACGGCCGGACTGCTCACGGTGGCCGCCGGGGTGACCGTACCCGTGGCCCGGCACGACCGCGGCCCGGCCGGCTCGCCCGTGCTCGCCGGTGTCGGTGCCGGCGCCGAGGCCCTGCTGGTGGCCGGTGCGCTGACCGTGCTGTGGGTCGTGGTCCGGCGGGGTCGCAGCGAGGCCCGGCCCGACCACCGGCCGGACCGGGCCGCCGTGTCCTGGCTGCCCGGCTGCGCGCTCGCCCTGCTGGCCGCCGTCCTGCTGTACGCGGGCTGGTCCCGGCCCGGCCGGGACTCCGCCGGGCGGCTGCCCGGGGACGCCTTCTTCGGGCTGCTCACCGTCGGCCAGGGACTGTGCGTGCTGGCCCTGGCGGTGGTCGCCGTCCGGCTGCACCGGCGCACCCCGTCGCCCGGCGCCGCCCTGGGCGGTCTCGGCGGGCCCGCGATCGCCCTGCTGGCCTGTGCCCTGGGCGGGGTGATGACCGGCGGGGTGACCGGCCGGGTCGCCGACTGGCTCGACGGCGGCGCGCACCCCGGCCACGCCGGGGCACCGCTGCCCGGGCCGCCGGTGCTGCTGTCCTGGCAGGCCGCCGTCATGCCCCCGCTGCTCGCCGTACTGGCGCTGCTGGCCTGCGCGTTCGCCGTCCGCGGGATCCGGATCCGGCACCGTGTCGCCGCCACCGTGGCCGCCGAGTACCCCGGCGCCGTCCACGACCGGGCCCGCAGCCGGCGCATCGCCGGGGCCCGGGCGGCGGCCTCGCTCACCGACTCCACGCCGTGGCTCGTGGCCGCCGTCTCGGGGCTGACGCTGCTGCTGGGCGCGGTCGCGGTCGCCGGGGCCTGGCTGACCGGGCAGGTGCCCGCGGTGGCCGCCCGGACCGGGCCCGCGCCGGTGGCGTTCGCCGCCCGGGCCGCCGAGGACGCCGGGTCCTGGCTGGTCGGCTTCGGTTTCCTGCTGTTCGTCACCTGGGGTCGGCGTGCCTACCGTGACGCCTCCGCCCGCCGCACCATCGGCATCCTGTGGGACGTCGGCACGTTCTGGCCGCGCGCCGCGCACCCGTTCGCGCCGCCCTGCTACGCCGAGCGGGCCGTGCCCGACCTGACCTGGCGGATGACCACCTGGACCGGGCGCAACGGCGGCCGGCTGGTCATCTCCGGGCACTCGCAGGGCAGCGTGCTCGCGGCGGCCGCCGTGTGGCAGCTCCCGCCCGCGGTCCGCCGCCGGGTGGCCCTGCTGACGTTCGGCTCCCCGCTGGCGCGGCTCTACGGGCGCTGGTTCCCGGCCTACTTCGGGCCCGCGCCGCTGACCGCCCTGCACGCGGAGGTCGACTGCTGGCGCAACCTGTGGCGGGCCACCGACCCGATCGGCGGCCCCGTGCTGGCCGGGACGGCGGACGGCGCGGCCGTGGACCGGGGCCCGCTCGCGGACCCGCTGGCCTACGGGCGCTCCGAGCGGCACCCGCTGCCCGCGCCGATCCTCGGGCACTCCGACTACCAGGCCGACCCGGCCTTCGCCGCCGAACGCGCCGCCCTGCTGGCCCGGCTCGCCGCCGGCCCGGCACGGCCCCCGGCCGCGCCGGGGGAAGCCGTCGTACCGGGCGGGGCCGTCGTACCGGGCCCGCGGGTCAGGGGCGGGCCGCCGGCACCGGCAGGTCCGCCGGGAACAGCAGGGTGAGCTCGTCCGTGCTCGGCTCGACGAGCTGGGCGACCCGCCCGGCGTGCCGCTCGACCATGGCCTCGAAGGTCTGCCGGGCGGTCCGGCCGTTGCCGAACGCCGGTCCCTTCGGCAGCTCCGTGAAGTACGCCAGCAGGGCCTCGCCGGTGCCGGGGCCCAGCCGGTACTCGTGCTCCTCGGCCTGCTGTTCCACGATCCGCAGCAGCTCCTCCGGGCCGTAGTCCCCGAAGGTGATCGTCCGGGAGAACCGGGAGGCCACGCCCGGGTTGACGGTCAGGAAGCGTTCCATCTCCGCCGTGTACCCGGCGACGATGACCACCACCGCCTCGCGGTGGTCCTCCATCAGCTTCACCAGGGTGTCGATGGCCTCGCGCCCGAAGTCGCGCCCCGAGTCCTCCGGCGCCAACGCGTACGCCTCGTCGATGAACAGCACCCCGCCGCGGGCCCGTTCGAACGCCTCCTGGGTACGGATCGCGGTCGAGCCGATGTGCTCGCCGACCAGGTCCACCCGGGACACCTCCACCAGGTGGCCCTGCTCCAGCACGCCGAGGGAGGCCAGGATCTCGCCGTAGAGCCGGGCCACCGTGGTCTTGCCGGTGCCGGGGGAGCCGGTGAACACCAGGTGCCGGCGCACGGACGCCGCCTTGAGCCCGGCCTGCCGGCGGCGCCGGCCCACCTCGATCATGTCGGTCAGCGCCCGGACCTCGCGCTTGACGCTGTCCAGGCCGACCAGCGCGTCGAGCTGGCCGAGCGCCTCGGCGGCGGTGACCCGGGTCTCCGGCGCCCGGTCCGGCACCGACGGGCGCTGCTCGGGCACCGCGGCCGGCTCCGTACGCGCTCCCGCGCGGGGTTCGGGCACCGGTGCGGCCGCGGCGGCCACGGCACGGGCCCCGGCCGTCTGGGCGGTCCCGGGCGTGCCCAGCACCCCCGGGCGCTGCACGGCCGACTCGTCGCTGGTGCAGCCCTCGGCGAGCGGACCCTCCTCGTCGAACTCGTACCCGCCGCGGGCACAGCGCTCGGTGTGGCAGCGGGTCAGGACCGTGCGGGAGCCGTCGATCACATGGAAGCCGAAGCCGGAGCTGCCGGTGACCCGGCAGGACCGGAAGCTGCCCCGGCCGCCCGCGGACACGTAGAACCCGGCCTCGGTGGGGGAGGAGACCGTGCAGCGGTCCACCGTGGGATCGGCGCCCTTGGTGACGATCACGCCCGTCTGCACGGTGTCGACGGTGCAGTTGGCGAGGGTGCCGCCGCTACCGTGGTCGCGGAACCAGGCGCCCGTGGCCGCGTCGCGGATCCGGCAGTCGTCCAGCTGCACGGTCGCGCCGTCGCTGACCGAGACGGCCGTGCTGCGCACCTGTGACAGGTCGCTGTCCACCACGTCGGCGCGCGAGCCGCGGTCCAGCACGAACAGGGCGTCGGGCACGTCGTGCACCCGGCAGCGGTCGAGCGCGGCGCTGGCCCCGTCGCTGATCCACACCGCCGGGTAGTCGCCGGTGCTGTCGTGGATCTCGCAGGACTCGGCGTCCACCCGGGTGCCCGGGTCCCACACGGACAGGCCGTTGCGGCCGAACCGGCGGACCACCGTCCGGCTGAGCGACAGCACGGCGCGCGAGCGCAGGTCCACGGCGTTCTCGGGCACGTCGTGGATGTCGCAGCCGTCCAGGGCGAGTACGGCGTCGGTGTCGAGGGTGACCCCGTCGGCGGAGGTGCGGTGCACGGAGCAGTCGGTGAACCGGGCCACGGCCCGCTGGGCGATCTGCACCCCGGTGCCGCGGATCTCGTAGACCTCGCAGCCCAGCGCCTCCAGTCCCGAACCCTCGCCGGTGACCGCGATGCCGGCGCCCGTGCTGTGGTGGATCCGGCAGCGCTCCAGCCGCGGGTGGCCGCCGCCCTGCACCGAGACCCCGCTCTGCCCGGACGCGAGGACCTCGCACTCCTCGAACACCCCGCCCCCGCCGTCGACGACGGCGATGCCGACCCCGGACGGGTTCTCCACGGTGCAGCGGCGCACCACCGGCCGGGCGGCGCCGCGGACCTCGATGCCGGCCGCCGACCGGGTGCTCACCCGCAGGTCCGTCAGCTCCGGGGAGCCGTCCTCGACGAGCAGCGCCGGGGCGGCCCGGTCCCCGCCCTCCAGGTGCAGGTCCTGGACCACGGCGGAGGCGTGCACGGTCAGCGCGACCCCGTCGGGCGGGGCGATCCGTACGGCCCCGGGCGCGCCCTGCGGGCCGCGCAGGGTGACGGCATGACGCAGCACCAGGTTCTCCCGGTAGGTGCCCGGGGCGATGGACAGCACGTCGCCGTCCCCGGCGGCGGCCAGGGCCGCCGTCAGCGTCGGGTACTCGCCCGAGCGGCGCCGCCAGCGCGACGCCCCGCCGTGTGTCACCTGGACCGTGCCTTGTGCCATGCGCTGCCGTGCCCCCACCCTCGTACTCGTGCTGCCGAAGCGACCCAGGGCCTGTCCGGCGGTCATGGCCGGGGCCGCGACGCCTGTCCGACCCTCGTCCGCCGGACGGGCCCGCGAGCCGGCGGCTCCACCGTAGCGCGCCGGGAGCCGGTGGGGTGCCAGGTCAACTGTCCGCGCCGGTGCGGCCCCAGTCCGGGCCGACCGCGGCCCAGGCCCGGTCCAGCCGCCGGTACCGCTCGTGCGTGAGGCGGCGGACGACCAGCCGGCGCACCGTGACGGTCAGGGCCGCCGTGCCCAGGGCCGTCGCCAGACCGGCCACCGCGGCGTGCACCGAGGCCGTCCGGGGCTCCAGCGGCCGGGTCACCGGCCGGCCGGCGGTGTCCGTCCATATCCGGAACCGGTCGCCCGGTCGGGGCGGCTCCTGCGCGGCCGGCACCGTGCCCTGGTGGGTGCTGCCGTCCGGGGCGGTCCACGCGGCGACGACCTCGCTGCGCCGCGGGCCCTGGTGCTGCGCCGCCGGGTCCTGCGGCGCGTCCGCCGGCGGGCCGGCCGCCGGGCGCACCACGACCGCCGGGACGAGCTGCCGCTCCTGCTGCTGTTGCTGCGCGGCCCGTTGCAAGGTGGCGTCCACCCGCAGGCCGGCGAGACAGCCGGCGGCCGGGGCGAGCACCAGCAGGCTCACCAGGGCGGCGAACGCCACCCAGGCCTCGATCAGATCCGTCGTCCGGCGCAGCGGATTGCGCCGCCAGCGCCACACTCCCATGGCTGTCCGCACGTCCGGCACCCCCTCAGCCTTCCGTCTTCCTGCGCGTCCTAGCCTCCCCCATGCCCCGGAAACACGCATTCCGGGGCGTGCAGGCCCCGAATCACCCGATCCGGTGGTCGGGCCGGAGAACGGGTGGCGGGCGCCTCGACGAACTGAACGCCCGTGCGGGGACGGTCGGTTCCCGACGGACGGCAGAGCCCCTCGAAGGTGGCGCTCCGGTTCGTCCTCGCCGCGTGGGGGGAGCGGGACGCCGCAACGACGACGGCGCGGGCGGGACCGGAAGGGGCGTGACACGCAGGGTCAGTCCAGGACGCGCACCTCGTCGCCGACCCGGACGGTGCCCGTGCCGAGCGGGATCAGCATCCGGCCGAAGACCAGCGACTTGCCCATCCGCCGGTGCCGGCCGAGCGTCTTCAGCGGCTCCTTGCCGCGCTCGGCGGTGTGCTGGTCGGTGGTGGTGACGATGCAGCGCCCGCAGTTCTTGGGCCCGCGGAAGAGCACCTCGCCGATCGCCAGGCGGTGCCAGTGGTCCTCGGCCCAGGCGGTGGCCCCGGCGACGACCACGTTCGGGCGGAAACGATTCATCGGCAGCGGGCCCTCGTCGGGGTGGTCGCCCTGCGCGATGAGCTCGTTCAGCGCGTCCAGCGACGCGAGGGTGGTCACGAGCAACGGATAGCCGTCGGCCAGGCTCACGGTCTCGCCCGGCAGCGCGTACTCCGGGTCGACGGGCCGGCGGACGGCCGGGTCGTCCAGGTGCACCAGGCGCGCCGGGACGCCGAGGTAGTCGCTGAACCACGCGTGCGCGGCGGAGTGGTCCGAGACCACCGCCTCGATCTTCTTCCCGAACAGCTCGACCGGCTCCAGCGGCCCGGGCGCGGGCACCTCCACCACCAGGTCGGGCATGCCCGGTGCGGCCAGCGCGATCGCGCCCGCCGACAGCGGCCGCGCGGAGGCGAGCGCCAGGCGCGGCTGCTGGCGCTGGGTGATGACCGTCCCCTCGGGACCGACCAGGGCCCAACGCCGGTCCCCGGACAGCCCCCAGGGCTCCACGGCCACCTCGTCGGGAGAGGTCCCCGCCACCGACTTGACGGGATGGACGTGGAGCGCCTGTACGTACATGTTCACCATGGGGGCATCCTGCCAGGCGCCCCCGCTCCTGCCGAACCCTCCGTCAGTAACTGCGGCCCGGGTACTGACGGCTGTACTGGTCCTGGTAGGCGGGGATGCCCGTCGGGATGCCGGTCGGAGCGGTGCTCGACATCACGGACTGGACCGGGGCCGGAGCCATCGGACGCGGAGCGGCCGGGCGCATCGCCTCGTAGCCGGTGTTCACCGGGACCGGGCGCGGCTGCTGGGGGGCCTGCTGCGGGATGTACGGCGCCGGGGCGTGCTGCAGCGGGGCGGGCT
>NZ_RPRY01000354.1 GCF_003949795.1 Streptomyces sp. WAC06614 | reverse complement strand
CCCCCAGCTACCGCTGGGGGCACCCCCAGCGCCTCACACGCCGGCGGGGCCGGACATGTGGTCGGCCCCGCCGGACGCTGCCCGGCGAGTCCAGGCAGACCGGGCGCTCCGCGCCCACGCCACCCCCCGGACTCCGTTCCGTCTGGGGTGCCGGCGGACGGCCAGTGGATGGATGTGTCCCGCCCTGCGCGCACCTGTCCCGCCCCGCCGGCGCGTGAAACCCGGCTCTGGGGCGGAGCCCCACCACTTCCAGCCCCGCCGGCGTTTCAGGCGCGGGGTCTGGGGCGGAGCCCCAGGGGCTTTCAGCCCGTCCGGCGTGTGAGGACCGGGGGCACGGGGGCGGAGCCCCTGGCTCTGGCGGCACCTCCCAGCGGTAGCTGGGGGAGAAGGGGCGGGGTGGGGAAAGGGCCCCGCACAGCGGTGGCCGCCGCGCACAGCGGTGGCCGCCGCGGGTCAGGCCAGGCGGCCGTTGAGGGTGCGGTCGTGGGCCGGGTCCGCCGGAGCCGGGATCACCGACCCGGAGCCCTGCCCGGTCTGACCGGGCGACGCCTCCACGGCCACGGCCGAGCCGTCCTCCCCCGGGCCGACGCCGGAGCCGGTCACGCGGCTGGCGGCGCCCGGGACGGCCGCGGGCCCCCCGGCGCTGGAGCCGGACGCGGCACCGGCAGCACCGGAGCCGGGCACGGGGCCACCAGCGGCACCGGAGCCGGGCGCAGCACCGGAGCCAGGCACGCCACCAGCACCAGCACCCGCACCCGCACCAGGCACGGCAAGGGCACCGGCACCGGCACCGGCACCGGCCCCCACCGCCGCGGCAGCCTCCGGCGCCTGGCCCGGGCCAGGCGCCGGTTCGCAGTCCATGGTCCGCGGCAGCTTCAGCGCCATCACGGCCCCTGCCACCAACAACCCCGCACTCACCACGAGAGTGACATGCAGCCCGTACACGAAAGAGGTCCGCGCCGCGGTGTGCAGCGCCTCACCCGCCGGCCCACCCAGGTGCGCCGCGATCTGGTACGCCTCGCCCAGCGAATGCGCGGCCCCCGCCGACTCCGCCGGCGACACCCCGGGCACGTCCGTCAAGCCGGGCGCGTACGCCGCGTTCATCACGCTGCCCAGCAGCGCGATCCCCATCCCCGCGCCGAGCTGGTACGACGTCTCGCCGATCGCCGCCGCGCCGCCCGCCGCCTGGACGGGCGCCTCGCTCAGCATGGACTCGTACGCCGCGAACAGCGTCGTCTGCAGTCCGAAGCCGAGCAGGATGAACCCGGCCGTCAGCAGCAGCGGCCGGTCGTGCAGGCCCATCAGGGTCAGCAGCAGGACGGCCAGTGCGGTCAGGGTGAAGCCGAAGGAGACCATCCGGCGCGGGCCGACCCGGTGGAGCGTGTACGAGCCGGTGGCCCCGGCCGCCATCGCGGCGAAGGTCAGCGGCAGCAGCCGCAGGCCCGTCTCCAGCGGACTCAGCTCGAGCACGAGCTGGAGGTACTGGACGGCGATCAGTTCCAGCCCGACCAGCGCCAGCATGGCCAGCACGATGCAGCCCACCGACGTGGTGAAGGTGGCGCGGGAGAACAGCCGCATGTCGATCAGCGGGTGCGGGCGCCGCCGCTGGCGCCGTACGAAGAGGACGAGCAGCACCGCGCCGACCACGATCGGCACCAGGGCCCGCACGTCGAGGAGGTTCTGCCCGGCGCCGGCCCGCTTGACGCCGAGGACCACCCCGAGCACACCGACGGCGGCCATCAGCGCGCCGAGCACGTCCCACGGTCCGTCCGCCGCGCCCCTGGACTCCGGCAGCAGCCAGCGGCCCAGCGGCAGGATGAGGACCATCAGCGGGATGTTGATCAGGAAGACCGAGCCCCACCAGTAGTGCTGGACGAGGAAGCCGCCGAGCACCGGCCCGCTGGCCGCGCCGATCGCGGCGACCGCCGTCCAGATGCCGATGGCCAGGGCCCGCTCGCGCCGGTCGGGGAAGACCTGCCGCAGGATCGACAGCGTGGCCGGCATGATCATGGCCCCGCCGACGCCGAGCAGCGCCCGGGCGAGGATCAGTACGTGGGCGTCGTCGGCCAGGGCCGCGAGGGTCGAGGCCACGCCGAAGAGGCCGTAGCCGAGCAGCAGGATCCGCCGGCGGCCGACCCGGTCGCCGAGGGTGCCGAAGAGGATCAGCAGCGAGGCGCACACCAGCGGGTAGGCGTCGACGATCCACAGCAGCTCGATCGATCCGGGACGCAGGTCCTCGGTGACGGAGGGGACGGCGACGTGCAGGATCGTCGCGTCGAGCGCGACGAGGACCAGGCTCACGCACAGGACGGCCAGGACGACCCAGCGGTTGGTGCCTCCGGCGACCTCGGTCAGCCGCCGTCGGGCCTGCCAGGGGGAAAGGGTCCGGTTGCGGCCGGCCGGGTTCGTCCCCGACATGCATGTACCTCCCAGGTGATCCCTCGCGCGCGGCGGACCAGCGTTGTTGTGACGTGCCGCGGGTGAGCGGCGTAACTACGGGGTCCGGCATCGACACGCGAGTGAACCGTCAGCGTACGCGAGTTCGGTCAGGGCTCACGTGGTCAAGCTCTCACCCCGGGGCCGGCCCGGGTGTGGCGTGCGCCACTTCACCTCCCCCCGGGTACACGCCCCGTCACGGCCCGTGGTTTCCGGCGGCCGGGCCTTTGCTCCCGTGCCACCGATAATCATGCCTGTGGAAGATCTTGGATCGGGCCGGCCCGGGCGGCCCGCACGGGACCCGTCGGCGCCGCTCCCGGCCACCCTGCGCCGGGCCGCGCCCGCCCTCGCCGCCTTCGCGGCGGTGCGCCTGCTGGGCCTGGCGGTGCTCGCGGTGTGGTCGGCGGCCGCGGGCAGCAGCCCGCACACGCTGCTGTCGGCGCGCTGGGACTCGCTCTGGTACGCCCGGATCGCCGCCGAGGGCTATGGCCGGACGATCGCGCTCCCGAACGGGGCCGTCCATTCCGACCTCGCCTTCTTCCCCCTGCTGCCGTGGCTGGAGCGGGTGGTCGCGGCGCCGACCGGGCTGTCGTACGGCAGCGCCGGCCTGGTGGTCTCGGCCGTCGCCTCGCTCGCCGCGGCCTGGGGGATCTTCGCGGTGACCGACCTGCTGTACGGCCGCCGGGCGGGGGTGTGCGCCGCCGCGGCCTGGGCGGCGCTGCCCGTCGGGATCGTGCAGTCGATGGCGTACAGCGAGTCCCTGTTCACGGCGCTCGCGGCCTGGTCGCTCCACGCCGTGCTGCGGCGGCAGTGGCTCCTGGCGGGCCTGCTCGCGGCCGGCGCCGGGCTGACCCGGCCGGTCGGGGCGGCGGTGGTGGCCGCCGTCTGGGTCGCGGCGGTGCTGTCGGTACGCCGCGGCGAACGGCCCTGGCGACCGCTCGCCGGGATGCTGCTCGCCCCGCTGGGCGCGGCGGCGTACGTGCTGTGGGTCGGGGCGCGCACCGGTCGGGGGCCGCTGGGGTACCTGGACGTCCAAGGCGGCTGGGGCAACGGCTTCGACGGCGGCCTGGCCTTCGCACGGTTCGTCGGGAGCAAGCTGACGGCGGTGTCCTCGGCGGCGGCGGGGGTCGGGCTGATCGTCGGCGTGCTGCTGGTGCTGTGGCTGTACGTGCTGTGCGTACGGCAGCGGCAGCCGGTGGCGCTGCTGGTGTACTGCGGCATCGTGGTCGCGCTGGCGCTGTGCGCCTCGGGCTACTTCGGCTCGAAGCCGCGGCTGCTGCTGCCGGCGTTCCCCCTGGTCCTGCCGCCGGCAGTGGCCCTGGCCCGCCGACGGCCCGGCCGGGCCGCGGTCGTGCTGGGCGCGGTGGCGCTGGTCTCGGCGGTGTACGGGGCCTTCTGGCTGAACGGCTCGGGGCCGCCGTAGCCCTCGCGGGGCGGCGGGGCCGGGGAGGGAGATCGATTCCGATTCCTCCCGCACTTACCGCAAAGGAAATTCGACCGACCGCCACGAACTCGGTAAAAAATATCCGAACGCCTTTCCCCCACCCCACCTCCCCGATATCCCCGAACTCCCTCCGGATTCGCGGCAATAGTGCCGCGAATGAGACCAACTCCACATCACATGGTCATCACAACCCCGGCGATTCGACCGGGTCGCCCACCGGCGCGCGGTAACGTCGATTGAGTGCGTACCGACCAAATCTTCACCCGTCTGGAGCGGGTCTTCGCCCGGCTGGACCGTGAACCCCAACGACCGGCTCATCTGCAGACGCCGCAGATGAGCCGGCACCGTGTCGTGCTGCTCGGCTCCACGCTCGCCTTCTACCTGGCGATCGTGGTGGCCGTCCTGACCACCTCCTGGTTGGTCCGGCTCGACTGGCAGATCATGTTCTTCCGGCCGTACGAGCAGTGGCCGCAGCTGCACGCGTTCCTCGACTACCTCGTCGTCCTGGGCCAGCGCGGGCCCACCGCCGTGATGGTCGCCGCCTGGCTCGGCTGGCGCTCGTGGCGCCAGCACACCCTGCGCCCGCTGCTCACCCTCGGCGTGGCGCTGCTGCTGCTCAACATCACCGTGGGCTCGGTCAAGCTGGGTCTGGGCCGGCTCGGTCCGCACTACGCCACCCAGATCGGCTCCGCCGAGCTCTTCGCCGGCGGCGATATATTTCCCTCCGGCCACACCGCCAACGCCGTCGTGACCTGGGGCATCCTCGCCTACCTGGCGTCGACCGTGGTCACCCGGCGGGTGCTGTCGGTGGTCTCCGCGGTCGTCGCGCTCAGCGTCGGCGCCACCACCGTCTACCTCGGCACGCACTGGGTGAGCGACGTGCTCCTCGGCTGGGCCGCGGGCCTGCTGATCCTGCTGGCACTGCCGTGGTTCGAGCCGCTGATCGCCCGCACCGAGGCCAAGGTCTTCGAGCTGCGCGAGCTGCTGCGCGGCCGCCGCACGGGCACCCGTCCGGCTGCGGCCCCGGCCCCGGCCGGTACCCCGGTACCGCTGGCTCCGCTGTCGCCGCAGGCCAAGGTGTTCGTGCCGCGTGCGGCCGCCGGTGGCGCGCACGAGCCCGAGGAGGTCCGGGCCGCCGCCACGGCGACGTCCGGGACCGGCCCGGGGCACGCCCCGGCGGCCCGTACGGCGGTCCACCTGTCGACGCGCCCGCACGTGATCCGCTCCGAGCGGACCCCGGGCGCCCCGGTCGGCAGCCGCCGCCCGGTCCACGCCGAGCGCGCCGCGACGCGCGGCGCCCCCTCCCCCCGCCCGGTCACCGGCGGCTGAGCCGCGGCGGGCGGGGCCGGGCGCAGCGGGAAGGGTACGCACACCTTCTCGCACGCCTGGCACCTGGCACCTGGCACCTGGCAGGCCTGACGGGCGGGGGCCGGGGTCCGACGCCCGCCCCCGGACGCCGGACGCCGGACGCCGGACGCCGGAGCAGAACGACGAACGGCGGCCGCGGGCCGGGTCCTTGCCCGGCCCGCGGCCGTCGTTCCGTCCGGTCGCGTCAGCGTGGCGCCCGGCGGTTCCTCCGAGCCGGGTCACGCTTGGGTCACGGAATGTCGACAACTGTTTCACCGTCACCCGGCGCGCGGATCCGCCCGCACAACACCCCGGCATTGCCCGCGGAAGCGCCGACACGCCCGACCTGAATTCCCGTTCACATTCCGGCGCGGACGCGCAGCATTCCGCCCGTTCATTCAGGAGCGGGCGCGCCCCGCAAGAAAACTGACGACCCGTGGCCGGGCACCCAGGACGCCCCTTACGTGTTCCTCACATCTCCCGGGATGCTTCTCATCATTTCTTCACCGGGACGTCCGCGGGTGTTGTCCCGTCCAAGGACCGCTGGACCGCCCGGGCCAGCCGGTCCCGGGCCGCCACGACCCGCTCGTGCAGTGCGGCCGGCTCCACCACCTCGAACTCGTAGCCCATCATCAGCACGTGCACGAGCAGGTGGTCGAGGCTGGCGGCGCCGGTGCGCAGGAGGCAGGAGCGGTCGTCCAGCGGCTCCAGCACTCCGGCCGACGGCGAGATCCCCTGGACGGCGTCCTCGGCGGGCACATGGAGCCGGAGCACGGCCTGCTCGGCGTACGCACGCTGCGCGACGCCCCGGGAGACGTACGCGGCCAGGTCCTCGGCGGGCGGGGTGCGCGGGGCGAAGCGGGGGCCGTGCGGCGGGCGCGGCTCGATGCGGTCGGCGCGGAACGTGCGCCAGTCCGCGCGGTCCACGTCCCAGGCGACGAGGTACCAGCGGCGCTCGCTGCACACCAGGCGGTGCGGTTCGACGAGGCGGCGGGTGGCGGTACCGTCGTGATCGCGGTACGCGAACCGCAGCCGCTCGCCGTCCCGGCAGACGGCGGCCAGTTCGGTGAGCACGGAGGCGTCCACCGTGGAGCGCTCCGGGTCACGGAACATGGAGACGGTGAACTCGTTGAGCGCGGCCACCCGACGGCGCAGCCGGCCCGGCAGCACCTGCTCCAGCTTGGCCAGCGCCCGGACCGAGGCCTCGCCGATGCCCTCGACCCCGTTGCCGGCGGCGGTCCGCAGCCCGACCGCCACGGCCACCGCCTCGTCGTCGTCCAGCAGCAGCGGGGGCAGCTCGGCACCGGCGCCGAGCTGGTAGCCGCCGCCGGTGCCCGGGCTGGCGTTGACGGGGTACCCGAGCTCCCGCAGCCGTTCCACGTCCCGCCGGACCGTGCGGGGGGTCACGCCGAGGCGCTGCGCCAGGTCGGCGCCGGTCCATTCGCGGTGGGCCTGCAGGAGGGAGAGCAGGCGGAGGAGTCGTGCGGAGGTCTCCAGCATGGGGCGAGTGTGCCATCGGGCGCCGCGCCGGCCGGGCCGGGTACGCCACGTGCGGTACCCACCCCCGGACACCCGGTGCTCCGCCC
>NZ_RPRY01000353.1 GCF_003949795.1 Streptomyces sp. WAC06614 | reverse complement strand
CCCCCCGCCCAGGGCCCTTCCCTGCGCGGTTCGCCATGGAGGGCGAAAGATGAGCAACACCCCGAACACCCCGATCACCAGCCGAATAGAGGCCTTAGGGGCCTACCTGCCACCCGCCCGGCAGACCACCCGTGAACTCTCCGACCGCACCCCCGGCCTCGGGGACGTGGACGTCCGGCGCATCACCGGAATCGAGGAACGCCGGGTCCACGACCCCGACCCGGCGGCCGGGGAGGACTCCTTCGGGATGGCCCTAGCCGCCGCCCGCGACTGCCTGGCCGTCTCCCGCCACACGGCCGCCGACCTGGACATCGTCATCTCGGCGTCCATCACCCGCTTCACCGACGGCGGTCGCTTCACCTTCGAGCCCTCGTTCGCCGGACAGCTCGCCCGGGCGCTGGGCGCCCGCACCGCCATCCACTTCGACGTCTCCAACGCCTGCGCCGGCATGATGACCGGGGTCCACCTGCTGGACCGGATGATCCGCGCCGGCACCGTGCGCACCGGCCTGGTCGTCAGCGGCGAGCAGGCCACCGAGGTCGCCGAGACCGCCTCCCGCGAACTGACCGACTCCTACGACCCGCAGTTCGCCTCGCTCTCCGTCGGCGACTCCGCCGCCGCCGTCGTGCTGGACCGCTCCACCGACCCGGGCGACCGCATCCACTACATCGAGCTCATGACCTGCGCCGAGTACGCGCACCTGTGCCTGGGCATGCCGAGCGAGCGCAGCCAGGGCATCGCGCTCTACACCGACAACAAGAAGATGCACGACCGCGAACGGCTCAAGCTCTGGCCCCGCTTCCACGCGGACGTCCTCGCCAAGAACGGCCGCACGTTCGCCGACGAGCGCTTCGACTACATCGTCCAGCACCAGGTCGGCACCCGCTTCATCGACTACGCGAACCGGACCGCGGAGGCCGAGTTCGGCACCGCCATGCCCGAGTCCCTCTCCGTGGTGGAACGATTCGGCAATACCGCCACCACCTCCCACTTCCTCACCCTGCGCGAACACCTCAAGGCCGGCAGCGCCCGCCGCGGCGCCACCTACCTGCTGGTCCCCGCCGCCTCCGGCGTGGTCACCGGAGCCCTGTCCGCCACCGTCACCACCGTGGGGGTGTGAGCACCATGGGCATGGTCATCACCGCCGCCGGCACCGCCGCGCACACCACGGCCGGTGCCCCGGCCTCCGCGGTCGACCTCGCGGCCCGCGCCGCCCGCGACTGCCTGGCCCGCGCCCAGGTCTCGCCCTCGGCCGTCGGCATCCTCATCAACGTCGGGGTCTACCGCGAGTCCAACACCTTCGAACCCGCCGTCGCCGCCCTCGTCCAGAAGCAGGTCGGCATGAACCTCGACTACATCGCCGACCCCCAGCCGGCCGCCGGGTTCTCCTTCGACCTGATGAACGGCGCCTGCGGCGTGCTCAACGCCGTCCAGGCCGGGCAGGCGCTGCTGGACACCGCCGCCACCGAACGCCTCCTGATCACCGCCGCCGACGTGCACCCCGCCGGTGACGCCCGCCGCGACCCGCACTACCCCTACGCCGACCTGGCCGGGGCGTTCCTGCTGGAACGCAGCCCCGACCCCGACGCCGGCTTCGGGCCCGTACGGCACTACCACGGCAACGGGCCCAGCGACACCACCGGTTACCTCGACACCGCCACCATGGGCAGCGAGGGCCGCTCGCGGATCACCGTCCGGCGCAGCCCCGGCCACGAGGCGCGCCGGGCGGAGCTCGCCGCCACCGCCGTCGCCGACTACGCCGCCCGGCACGGCCTGGACCTCGACCGGACCTGCGTGATCGGCCCGCATCCCACGGCCGACGTCGTCGTCACCCGGAGCCCGGCCGCGCAGGACCCCGGTACGGAGGGCGCCGGTTCGGACGGTCCCGGTGCGGAGGGCCCCGCCACGGACGGGGCGGGTGCGGACGGGGCCGGTGGGTCCGGTGAGCCGCACACCGCCGCGCCCGTCCTCGGCTACCTCCAGGCGCTGGCCGAACGCCGGCCACGCCGGCACGACCAGCTGCTGTTCGTCACCGTCGGCGCCGGTCCCACCGCCGCCTGCGTCGGCTACCGGCCCGAGGCGTGGTGAGCCCGATGGACTCCACCGCCACGCTCCCCGCTCTCCTCGCCGGCCCCGCGTCCCTCCCCGCCGACCGCACCGGACTCGCCGACCTCCTGGAGCACCACGCCCGGGTCCACCCCGACAAGCCCGCCGTCGTCCACCCCGACGGCCGCCACCGGGACGGCAGCCCCCGCTACCGCACCGTCAGCTACGGCCGGTTGCAGCAGGACGTGGCCGACCTCGCCCGCGGCTTCGCCCGGGCGGGCATCACCCGGGGCACCCGGACGGTCCTGATGGCCCCGCCCGGCCCCGAGCTGTTCGCCCTGGTCTTCGCCCTCTTCCGGACCGGCGCCGTACCCGTCGTGGTCGACCCCGGCATGGGCGTGCGGCGCATGCTCCACTGCTTCCGTGCCGTCGGCGCCGAGGCCTTCGTCGGACCGCCGCTCGCCCACCTGGTGCGGGTCCTGGGCCGGCGCACGTTCGCCGGGGTCACGACCCCCGTCACCCTCGGCCGCCGCCGGCTCGGCCGCGGCCACACCCTGGCCTCGCTGCGCACCGCCGGCCGGGCCCCGCAGCCGGGGCGTGCCGAGGCGGGCCGGGCGGGCGGCGACGACCTGCTGATGATCGGGTTCACCACCGGCAGCACCGGCCCCGCCAAGGGCGTCGAGTACACCCACCGCATGGCCCTGTCCATCGCCCGCCAGATCGCGGCCGTCCACGGCCGCACCCGGGACGACGTCTCCCTGGTCACCCTGCCGTTCTACGGGGTCCTCGACCTGCTCTACGGCTCCACCCTCGTCCTCGCCCCGCTGGCCCCGGCCGCCGTGGCCCAGGCCGACCCGGTCCTGCTGGTGGACGCCCTGCGGCGGTTCGACGTCACCACCGTCTTCGCCTCGCCCGCCCTGCTGCGCAACCTCGCCGAGCACCTCACCGCCACCGGCGACCGGCTGCCCGCGCTGCGCTGCGTGGTCTCCGGCGGGGCCCCGGTGCCCGACGCGGTCGTGGCCACGTTGCGCACCGTCCTGCCCGAGCAGGCCCGGATCCACGTCACCTACGGGGCCACCGAGGTGCTGCCGATCTCCTCCGTCGAGTCCGCCGAACTCCTCGGTGCCACCGCGGCGCAGAGCGCCCGGGGCGCCGGGACCTGCGTCGGCCGGCCCGTCCCCGGCACCCGCGTCCGGATCCTGCCGGTCACCGACGGCCCCCTCGCCCGGATCGACCCGGGCCCCGGCCTGCCGGCCGGCCGGGTCGGCGAGATCGCCGTCTCGGGCGAGTCGGTCAGCACCCGCTACCACCGCACGCCCACCGCCGACGCCCGGCACAAGACGTACGAGCCGCGGCCCGACGGCCCCGACCGGCTCTGGCACCGCACCGGCGACCTCGGCCACCTCGACGAGGACGGCCGGCTGTGGTTCTGCGGCCGCGTCTCCCAACGGGTCCGCACCGCGCACCAGGACCTCCACACCGTCCGCTGCGAAGGCGTCTTCAACGCCCACCCCCTGGTCCGCCGCAGCGCCCTGGTCGGCGTCGGCCCGGCCGGCGCACAGCGCCCGGTGGTCTGCGTGGAGACCGTCGACGGCCCCGTCGACTGGGACCGGCTCGTCGCCGAACTCAAGGACCTGGCGGGCGCCCACGCCCCGACCACGGCGCTGGAGGAGTTCCTGCGGCACCCGGGCTTCCCCGTCGACATCCGGCACAACGCCAAGATCGGCCGGGAGCAGCTCGCCCGCTGGGCCGAGCGGCGGCTCGCCCCGCCCGTGCCCCTGCTCTCCCGGGAGCGGGCCGCCCGGCTCGTCCCGCTCGCGGGCTGGGCGTACCTCGCCGGCGGCGCCGTCTGGGCCGCCACGCTGGGCGTGCCCGACGTGCCGGTGCTGCGCTGGCTGTGGTGGACCGACGCGGTGCTGAGCACCGTCGGCCACGCCGTGCAGATCCCCGCGGCCCTGCCGCGCGGCGCCGCCGCCGGCCACGGGCGGGCGGCCACCGCCGCACTCACCATGCTCTACGGCGCGACCTGGTGGCGGACCCTGTGAGCGGGGGAAAGGTACTGGTCACCGGCGCCACCGGGTTCCTCGGCGGCCACCTCGTGGACGGCGCGCTGCACCAGGGCCACCGGGTCCGCGCCCTGGTGCGCCCCGGCCGCGACACCGCGCGGCTGCGCGCCCTGCCCGGCGTCGAGCTCGTCACCGGGGACCTCACCGACACCGACTCGCTGCACCGTGCCGCCGAGGGCTGCGCCACGGTGCTGCACAGCGCCGCCCGGGTCGTGGACCACGGCAGCCGCGCCGCCTTCGAGCGGACCAACGTGCGCGGGACCCGGCTGCTGATGGCCGCGGCCCGGGCCGCGGGGGCCCACCGCTTCGTGTTCGTGAGCAGCCCCAGCGCGCTGATGGGCGTACGGGACGGGGACCGGCTCGGCATCGCCGAGGACGCCCCGTACCCGCACCGGTTCTTCAACCACTACTGCGCCACCAAGGCCGCCGCCGAACGGGAGGTGCTCGCCGCCGACACGGCCGGCTTCACCACGGTGGCGCTGCGCCCGCGCGGCATCTGGGGCCCGCGCGACACGAGCGGCTTCCTGCCGACGCTGGTGGCGGCGATGCGCGCCGGCCGGCTGCCCGACCTGTCGGGCGGCAAACGGGTCCTGGTCTCGCTCTGCCACGTCGACAACGCCGTGGACGCCTGCCTGCGGGCCGCCGTCGCCCCGGCCGCACGGGTGGGCGGCCGGGCCTACTTCGTCGCCGACCGCGAGGTCACCGACCTGTGGGACTTCCTCGCCCGGGTCGCCGCCCTGCTGGGCTGCGACCCGCCGGGCCCGAAGGTCCCGCTGCCCGCCGGACGGGCGCTGGCGGCCACCGTGGAGACGCTGTGGCGGCTGCGCCCGGGCCCGGCCCGGACCGGCCCGCCCATGAGCCGCTACATGATGGCCCTGCTCACCCGCTCCACCACCTACGACACCACCGCCGCCCACCGCGACCTCGGCTACGAGGCCCCCCGCACCCAGACCGAAGCCCTCCGCGACCTGCCCACGTGGTTCCCGCCCTCGGACCGGCCCCGTGGCGCCGCGGGTTTCGACGCCGTACGCACCGACCGAGGGGACACCCCGCGATGACCCACCTCCTTGCTCCTCAGGGTGGCCGGTACCGGCGGCCGGTGTCGCCCACCGAGCGGCTCTACCTCGCCGCGGGCGACCCGCGGGGCGCCATGGCCCTGCGCATCGTCGTCGAGGGCCGGGGCCTGCCCGGCCGGGAGCGACTCCAGGCCGCCCTGGACCGGGCCGCGGCGGCCTGCCCCGGCTCCCGGCTGCGCCGGGACGGCGCCGTCTGGACCGGCGACGGCCCGACGCCGCGGGTCCGGACCGCCCCGGCCGTCACCGCCGGGCCCGCCCGGCCCGGCGAACGGCCCGGCTGCGAACTGCTCGTGGTCCGTGGCGCGGACCCGGACCGCACCAGCCTGGTCTTCAGTGCCTCGCACGCCGTGATGGACGGACACGGCGCCCTGACCTGGGTCCGGGAGGTCTTCCGCGCCCTGCGCGACGAGGCCCCCCGCCCGGCGTACGGCACCCGGACCGACCACGGTGTGCTCCGCCGCCTCGGCGACGGCCGGCGCCGCCCCCCGGTCCTGCTGGACCAGCGGTCACCGCTCGGCCGCTCCGGCCCGGGGCCGGAGCGGACCCTGTGGCTGCGCCGCACCCTGCCCGGCCGTTACCCGGCCCTGAGCGCCCGGCTCGCCCAGGCCCTCACCGACAGCGGGGGCCGGCCGACGCGCACGATGGTCCCGGTGGACCTGCGCCGCCACGATCCGGAGCTCGCGGCGGCCACCGGGAACCTGACCCTGCCGCTGTTCCTGGACCTGAGCCCGGGGGAGCACTGGGCCGCCGCCCACGCGGACCTGCTGGCGGGCCTGGCCGAGGGCCGGGAACTGGCCTCCGGCGTCGAGGAGTCCCTCGCCCCGCTGCCCCTGCCGGCCCTCGCCCTGCTGCTGCGCACCGCGCAGGGCCTCGCCCGCCGCACCGACCGCCACCTGGCCTCGGCCGTCGTCTCCCACCTGGGCCGGATCGACCCGGCCGACTGCTCCGCCGCCGGCTTCACCGCCGAGCGCGTGTACGCCCTGCCCGTCCACGCCCCGCTGGTGCCCCTGTCCCTGGTGGCCACCGAGACGGACACGACCACGGAGATCACCCTGGGCCTGCGCGGCGGCCGCGACCTGGCCCCCCGCGCCGCCCGCCTCCTGGACGACGCCCTGGCCCGGCTGGGGACCGCCGCCGCCCCGAAGTCGGCGGCCCCCGCCCGGGCCCCGGCGGTGGCCGTCGTCCCGGACGACCCGGCCGAGCCGGGGTCCGGCGACACCGTGGTGTCGCTGTTCCGCGCCCGGGCGGCCCGGGACCCGCAGGCCGTGGCGCTGGACGGGCCCGCCGGGCCGGTCACGTACGGGGAGCTCGACCGCCGCTCGGACGCCGTCGCGGCCGAGCTGCACCGCCGTGGCGTCGGGCGGGAGGACCTGGTCGGCCTGGTCGTCGACCGGACGCCCGGCGGGGTCACCGCCCTCTGGGGCGTCCTCAAGGCCGGGGCGGCCTACGTACCGCTCGACCCCGCCCATCCCGGTCCGCGGACCGGCGAGGTCCTCCACGAGGCCGGCGTGCGGCTCTGCCTGACCGAGCGCCACCTCCGGGACACGCTCGCCCCCTTCGTCCCCGGCACGCTCCTCGCGGTCGAGGACGTCCCCGACACCCCGGCCCCCGCCGCGGCGGCCCCGCCCGGCCCGCAC
>NZ_RPRY01000352.1 GCF_003949795.1 Streptomyces sp. WAC06614 | reverse complement strand
GCCCAGGCCCACGCCCCGACGGCGACGGCGGTCCCCCCGACGGCACCGTCCACACCCGCCGCACACGCGGCCGCGCCCCCGACGCCGCCGCCGGGCCAGGCACCGGCACCGGCCCAGCTGTCGTACCCGCAGTCGGCGGGTCCCCGGTCGGCGGGCCCGTACGCTCCGACGCAGCACGCCGCCCCGGCGCCCCCGTACCCGACGTACGGCTACCCGCAGGCGCACACCCCCTTCCCGGGGCAGCCGCCGGTCGGGGCGCCACAGCGCCCGTCCCGCCGTCCGGCCCTGGTGGCGCTCACCGTCGTGGCCGCGGTCATCGTGGGCGCGGGGGTGTACGCCGCGACCCAGGGCAAGGACACCGCGTCCCCGCGCAACGGCGGCACCTCCTCCGCGGCCGCGTCCGCGGGCAGCAACGGCAAGGGCAGCTCCGGCAGCGACACCGCCGCGAAGCCGTCGGCCGGCGGCACCCGGCCCGACCCGGCCCCGGCCGACTACAAGGGCATCAACCTCACCGCCGGCTACCACCTCACCCTCGGCGACGACCCGCTGCGCCCGCAGAAGGGCGAGGACGGCAACTACGAGCTCTCGTACGACACCGGCGGCTACCTCGACGCCGAGAGCCAGGGCAGCACGTTCGTCCTGCTCGACCCCGGTCAGGAGGGCTCGCTGGCCACGTGCCGGGCCGAGACCCGGTTCACGGACGACGTCTACATCAACAAGCTGGGCCCGGGCCGCCAGCTCTGCCTGACCACCGGCACCGGCCACATCGGCCTGATCACGGTCCGCGGCCGCTCCCCGGAGGACTCCCCGAGCACGTACCTCACCCTGGACCTCACGGTCTGGCGCAACGCCGCCGCGGGCTCGACGGCCCGCTGACCGCCCGCCCGGCCGGCCGGCCGGGGGAAGCCACGTCGCTCACCGAGGCGGTCCTCAGAACGGGGGTGCCGAGGAGTGCCCACCCTCGCTCCGAAGGCCGGGCGTGGGCTCCGGCCGGGCGGCGCGGTGTTCGGCCTGCGCGGGAGGCCGCCCCTTCTCGGGCCGATACCGGCGAGGTGGTGCGCCTGCCGGTCATCGTCCTGGTGCAGGGACGGCAGCGTAGGGCCCGGCTGGTACGGGTTGACTTACTGGACAGGTGTCCAGTTAAGCTGGACACCTGTCCAGGAAATAGCGTGCGGGAGTCGTCACAGGCGTCCGCCGGTCGAGGGGAAAGGTGGGGACGTCGATGGGGACGACCGCGCATGTGCTGGTGGGGCTGGTGGCCGCGTTGCACCTGTATTTCCTGGTGCTGGAGATGTTCCTGTGGGAGCGGGAGGCCGGGCGGAAGCTGTCCGGGTTCGATGCCGAGCTGGCCCGGGCCACCGCCACGCTCGCCGCGAACCAGGGGCTCTACAACGGCTTCCTCGCGGCCGGCCTGGTCTGGGGCCTGTTCGCCGGGGAGCCCACCGGCTTCCAGGTCCGGGTCTTCTTCCTCGGGTGCGTGGTGGTCGCCGGGGTCTACGGCGCCCTGACCGCCAACCGCCGCATCCTGATCGCCCAGGCCCTGCCCGGCGCCCTGGCGCTCGGCGCCGTCCTGCTGGCCGGGTGACGCGCGTGCCGGAGGACCCCAGGACCGAGCGGACCCGGGCCAAGCTGCGCGGGGCGCTGCTGGAGGAGTGCGCGCACGGGCCGCTGGAGAAGGTCGGTGTGGCCGCGCTGGCGCGCCGGGCCGGGGTCGGCCGGGCCACGTTCTACGTGCACTACGCGGACCTGGAGGCGCTCGCCGTCGACGCCTGTGCCGAGATCGTCCGCGAGGCGGTGGACGCCCTCCACGCGTGGCGCGGCGTCCCGGACCCGGCGAGCCCGCCGCCCGCGCTGGTCGAGTTCTTCGAGGGGCTCCCCCGGCACGCGGGGCTCTACCGGGAGCTGCTGCGGCCGGGCGGCGGCGGGCCGCTGGGCCTGGTGCTCCACCGGGACCTGCGCGCGCGCAGCCGGGCCGAGCGTGCGCTGGCCGGGGCGCCGGAGCCCGACCTGGTCGCCTCGGCCGTGGCCGCGGCCTTCGCCGGGGTGCTCGCCGACTGGCTGCACGGCCTGATCGAGGCCACGCCCGCCGAGGTCACCGGGCGGATCTGGCGGCTGCTGATCGGCCTGCACCGGACACCGCTGCCCTGAGCCCCCCGCGACCCGCCCGGAGACGGGTCACGGGGGGCGAGGCGGGTCAGACCCGGTCGGCCGCGATCAGCAGGTACTGGAAGGAGCCGTCCCGGTAGGAGTTGATGAACGCCTCCTCGATGCCGGTGACCAGCGAGGACGTGGCCCGCAGCTCCCAGTACGGCAGGGTGGCCGCGGTGAGGTCCACGACGGCCTGCGGGACCAGGCGGTTGTCGGCCATGGCGCGCAGGTACTCGCGGCGCGAGTGGATGTTGCACTCGAAGTGCGCGTTGATCTGCGAGACCCACTTGGAGGGCTGGCCGTAACGGGGGTTCCAGCAGCCGGTGATGGTCACGTAGCGGCCGCCGACCGCGAGGATGCGCGCGTGCTCGGCCATCAGGTCGTGCAGGTCGACGTACATGCTGGACTCGTTGTTCCACGAGGCGGCGGCCTGGCCGGTCTCGAAGGGCATGTCGAGCATGTTGCAGACCCGGGAGTGGACCGAGTCCTCGATGCCCAGCTCGCGGGCGCGGTTGTTGCCGAAGTCGGCCTGCTTGGCCGAGAGGGTGACGCCCTCGACCTTGCAGCCGAAGCGCTGGTGGGCCATCACCATCGAGCCGCCGCGGCCGCAGCCGGCGTCGACCAGCATGTCGTCGCGGCCGATGGCACCGAGGTGGTCCAGCAGGACATTGGTCTGGGCCGACTCCAGCCGGTGCAGCTCGGCGATCAGCTTCGCCTCGCGGTCGGGGTCCGACGGGTCGCCGAGGGCGGCCGTGTCGACGTCGCCGATGCCGTAGTGGTGGTGGTAAAGGCCGTCCACGTCGCCCAGGCGCAGGTTCACCGGCCTGGCCTCTTCGTTCCAGTAGCGGGCGATGTCCCCCTGGTACGGCGTCGCCGGGGCGGGAATGAACGGGGTGGTGCTGACGGTGCTGGTCATGTGAAAGAAATCCCCTCGTTTACCAAAAATCGGGCAGGGTGTAGCGGTAGGTATTGGTCGAGTGCCAGTAGTGGTTGCCGTCGACCCAGACGGCGACGCCCCTGAGGAAGCGCGCCACGCGCGGGTCGGGGCAGGTCACGGCGAGCTCGGCGGCCTCGGCCTCGAACAGGTGCATGAGCTCGTTGTGGATCTCGACCG
The DNA here is from genome assembly GCF_003949795.1 of Streptomyces sp. WAC06614. Taxonomy (GTDB): domain Bacteria; phylum Actinomycetota; class Actinomycetes; order Streptomycetales; family Streptomycetaceae; genus Streptomyces. The sequence goes on along the minus strand of NZ_RPRY01000352.1, from coordinate 3,587 downwards.
CCTTGAGGTAGGCCTCCTTGTCGGAGACGCCCTCGCGTTCGGCGATCACCACCGGCAGGTTGAGGTGCTTGCCGGGGCTCTGGAGCTCCTTCATGTACGAGTAGAGGTCGTTGGCGATGGTGGTGGCGTTGCCGGCGAGGGCGATGACGCGCTGCATGGCGGGCAGGGCGTGCAGCTCCGCCGGGAGTTCGTAGCCGCCGACCGTGTCGGTGATGGTCGGGCAGGGGCGGAAGTTGTTGAACTGGCGCATCGCCAGGTACTCCGCCACCTCGGGCACGTACTCCGTCTGCGCCCAGGCGGCCTCGGCGAGGTAGCCCATGTGCAGCCGGGCCATGTCGTGCCGGAACCGGTCGGCCTGGGCCGGGGTGGCGGCCTGGAGGAAGTACTCCATGGCGGAGCGGTAGGAGCGCCGTGCGGCGTCGGCGGAGAGCGACTCCGCCCAGGCCGGCTCGTACTCCTTCGCCGTGTGCACCGGGTCGAGGGCGGTGTGGGCCAGCAGAAGCCTTCCGCCCAGGCCGACCGGCGAGCCGCCGTGGTCCTCGCAGTAGACGTCGTCCACCACGTTCTCGGCGACCATCAGCCGGGTGGCGAGCATGAGGTGGTCGACGGTGGGTGCGTCGGGGTGGCAGGCGACCATGTAGCGGCCGACGGAAAAACCGTCGAACTGGTCCTCCCACTCCGGCGGGTACGCCTGGACCTCGTCCACCGCCCAGCGCTTGATCCGGCGGCTGACCTCCGCCACGCGGACCGGGTCGGGCTCCGCGATCGGGTGGTGGTAGAGGCCGGGGATCGGGTTCCCGTCGGCCGCCGCGGGCCGGTCCGGGGTTTCCGGCAGGTCCGACGGCTCCGGCAGGTCCGGGACGCCCGGAAGGTCCGGGACACCCGGAAGGTCCGGGACCACCGGCTCCGGGCGCGGCGGTTCCGGCAGCTCCGGGCGGGACGCCCGCGGCACCAGGCGCAGGCTCGCCGTGCCCAGCCCGCTGGGTCCCCGCAGGACCCGCGCCAAGGCGGACTCCGCCGCGGCCGGCGCCGTGGGGAAGCCCGCCGCGGCGGGGACCTCCGCGACCGCCGGTCCCGCCGCGGCGTCCGCCAGGGCCGGGGTGGCCGGCAAGGCCGGGGCGGCCGCGGCCGCCGGCGGGTCCGGCGTGGCCGGGACCGGCGGGCCCGCCGGCGCCGCCGAGGCCGGCGCCGGTGCGGCGGCCGCCGCCGCCCGGGCCGGGAGCAGGCCGTGGGCGAGGGCGTCGGCGAGGACGCGGGCCGCGAAGCTGCCGGCCGCGGGAGGACCGCTCGACGGCAGAGGGGAAGACCCGGGATCGGGCATCCGTGGCTCCTTGATGAGGTGGGTGACTGTCCCGGCTCCCGCGTCCCGGATCCCGGGCGCGCTCGGCCCGCCCGGGAGGTCCGGGCTCCGGCGGTGACTGCGGGGCGGCCCGTCAGGCCTGGTCGCGGCGGCGCGCGATCTGTACGTTCTCCAGCACGCCCAGCGCGTCGGGCACCAGGACGGCGGCGGAGTAGTACGTGGTGACCAGGTACGAGATGAGGGCCTGGTCGCTGATGCCCATGAACCGCACCGACAGACCCGGCTCGTACTCGTCCGGCAGCCCGGTCTGACGCAGGCCGATGACACCCTGGTTCTCCTCACCCGTGCGCATGGCGAGGATCGAGCTGGTGTTGTCCTTGCTGATCGGGATCTTGTTGCACGGCAGGATGGGAACGCCGCGCCAGGCCGGGACCGACTGCCCGCCTACGTCGACGTGGTCCGGGTACAGCCCGCGGGCGTTGAACTCGCGGCCGATCGCCGCGATGGTCCTGGGGTGCGCCAGGAAGAGCTTGGTGCCGCGGCGGCGGCAGAGCAGCTCGTCCAGGTCGTCGGGGGTGGGCGGGCCGGAGTGGGTCTGGATCCGCTGCTTGAACGCGGCGTTGTGGAGCAGACCGAACTCGCGGTTGTTGATCAGCTCGTGCTCCTGGCGCTCGCGCAGCGCCTCGATGGTGAGCCTGAGCTGCTCCTCGGTCTGGTTCATCGGGCCGTTGTAGAGGTCGGCGACCCGGGTGTGGACGCGCAGCACGGTCTGGGCGACCGAGAGCTCGTACTCGCGCGGCTTGAGCTCGTAGTCCACGAAGGTGCCGGGCAGTTCGGGCTCGCCGGTGTGGCCGGCGGACAGCGCGATCTCGGCCTCGCCGTGACGGTTCTGCCGCTGGAGCGGGATCGAGCTGAACCGGTCGAGGTGCGCCTGGAGGGGCTGCGAGAGGGCCACGACGGCGGCGAAGTCCGCGCGGGAGAGGGCGAGCAGGGTGCCGGAGGTCTCGGCGGTGGCGGTGTAGTCCCAGGTGGCGTCGGCGTCCAGCAGGGCGTTCTCGCCGAAGTGGTCGCCGTCGGCGAGCGTGGCGACCGCCACCTCGTCGCCGTACTTGCCGGTCGTGGTCTGGCCGATCCGGCCGTGCGCGATGAGGAGGATCTCCTCGGCCGGGGTGCCGCGCCGGACGAGCACCTCACCGGGCCGGAACTCGCGCTGGACGCACCGGTTGGCGATCGCGGCCAGTACCTCGTCGTCCTCGAAGCCGCGCAGCAGGGCCAGTTCACCGAGCTCACGGGGGATCACCCGGACCTCGGCGCCGTCCTGGACGAACTCGATGCGCCCGTCGCCGACGGTGTAGGTGAGCCGGCGGTTCACCCGGTAGGCGCCGCCCTTGGTCTCCACCCAGGGCAGCATCCGCAGCAGCCAGCGGGAGGTGATCTCCTGCATCTGCGGGGCGGATTTGGTCGTGGTGGAAAGGTTGCGGGCCGCCGCAGTGCTCAGGCTGGCCTGCCGGGGCGGCTCGACCTGGGCTTCCGGGCTGGTCTCAACGGTCATCGGGCGAGCTCTCCTTCGTAAGGGCGGTGACGGCGGCACATCCGCACGGCACCGGTGAAAGAGGAAATAAGGGGGCGAACAACAGGGAATCCGTCCAGATCCCGGGGAACAGTAACGGCCGTTCCCCCCACGCGACCGTGAGAAGGCGTTGGTATTACTTCGATGCGGTGATCTTGGCCCGTCCGGGGTTTGCCCGGGTGATCGTCAGGTTCCGGCCGGGCCGGGTCCCGGATGGCGCGTCATCGACCCTGGCGCACGCGGCCACAGGGGCATGCCGCACCACGGTCGCAGGACCCCGGGGAGCTGCTCACGGCCACCGACGGGCCGCCGGCACCCCGACGCGTCGGGAAAAGTTGACATGTCGGAGAGTTCCGACGCATTCTGGAGTCATGGAAGCCGTCGACGTCTACAGCGCCCTGGCCCATCCGGTCCGGCGGACCCTGCTCGAAAGGCTGCGCGGCGGCGCCCGGGCGGCCGGGGACCTGGCCGGCGAGTTCTCCCTGAGCCGGCCGGCCGTCTCCGAGCACCTCGCCGTGCTGCGCAAGGCCGGCCTGGTCCGCGAGGAGCCGCGCGGCCGCCACCGCTACTACCACCTGAGGGCGGAGCCACTGGCCGAAGTCGGCGCCTGGCTGCACCCCTTCGAGCACTACTGGCGCGCCCGGATGAGCACGCTCAGCGAGGTCCTCGACGAACTCGCCGAGACCGACCCGCTCCCCGCCGCCCCTGCCCCCGCTC
>NZ_RPRY01000035.1 GCF_003949795.1 Streptomyces sp. WAC06614 | reverse complement strand
GGCGGGACAGCGGCCGACGCCCCGACGGCACGCCACCGCACGGGGCGGAAGACGTACGTACGGCACGGGTCGGTCGGAAGACGGGCCCGGGCGCCACAGCAGCTCCTCCGCCCGCGGGTGCCGGCCCCGGGACCCGGCGGTGCACCGGCCTCGACGCTGTCGCCCCCCACCGCGTCGAAGGCCTTCGGGAACATGTCCGCCGTGACCTCCGCTGCCACGCTCCTCCGCGCCCCGTCCGACGGTGTCCGAGTACGGCGTCGGACACCCGCCGCGGCCCCAGCCTGGGAGGACGTCACCGGGGGGCCGCCCGGGACGGGTCCTGGCGGGGGAGGAGCCCACGTGATGAACGCAAGCCATCTGTCCGACGCGGTACTTGGTCATCTGGCCGATGTCGTCCCGTACCTGCAGTTCGTCGCGGCCGCGGGCGGAGCGATGGCGGCCGTACGCCGCGCCGCCCGGGCAGGCGGCCGCTGCCTGCGCCGCCGGCGCGCCGGGCGGCGGCGCGGCGCAGGCAGCGGCGACTGACCTCGCCCCCGGGGGCACCGATCGGGCGGAACGGCGGCGTGGCGGCGGCCGCCGTTCCTACCATCGACCGGTGACCGACGACGAGAACGGAACGGGAACGGCCCCGCACGACGGGCCGGGCGCCGGGCAGGACCCCATCGCCTGGTTCAAGGGCCTGCTGCGCGCCCATGTCCAGGAGCGGGGCGGCGGCTCCGTACGGGTGCTGACGGAGGCCGCCGCCGCGGCGGGCCTGCCGCTGGCCCGGTCGACCATCGGGGACGCCCTGTCCGGGCCGCACGCGCCGGGCCGGGCGACCGTACTGACGCTGGTGACCGTGCTGCACCGGCGCGCCGGCCTGCCGGGCGGGCCCGACCTGAGCACGTGGGTGCGGCGCCACGAGCACATGGAGGACCTGCTGTCCGCGGCCCGCACCGGTACGCGGTCGGCCGCGGACGCCCGCGCCTCGGTCCAGGGCCGCACCTGGCCGCGCCGGTTCGGGATCCTCCCGGAACCCGCGAAGGCGTTCCTGCCCCGGCCGCCGGTACGGGTGCCACCGGGGCCGGGGCGGTTCCTGCTCACCGGCGACGGGGGCGTCGGCAAGACGCAGACGGCCGCCGAGTACGTCCGCGCCCGCCTGGCGGACGGCACGCTGGACCTGGTGGTCTGGGTGTCGGCCTCCTCGCGCGAGGCCGTGGTGGCAGGGCTGGCGGAGGCCGCCGAGGACCTGACCGGCACCGTCGGCCAGGACGCCGAGGGCACCGCGGCCCGGCTGGAGCGCTGGCTGGCCAAGGCAGGGCGCACCTGGTGCGTGGTGGTCGACGGCCTCGACGCACCCGAGGACCTCGACGGGCTGTGGCCGCCGTCCTCGCCCGGCGTCACCCTGGTCACCACCCGGCGGCGGGACGCGGCCCTCCAGGCCCGCGGCACCGTGGTCGACCTCGCCCCCTTCGACCCCGCGGAGTCCCTGGCCTACCTCACCGCCCGGCTCGGCGCGCAGGCCGGCCCGCCCGCCGACCTCGCCGCCCTCGCCGCCGACCTGGGGCACCTGCCGCTGGCCCTGGCCCAGGTGGCCGCCTTCCTGCTCGACAACGGGCTCACCGTGGCCTGCTACCGGGAACGCCTGGCCCGGGAGGGCAGCCGGCTCGCGAACCTGGTGCCGCGGGCGCCGGGCACCGTCCCCGACGGCTACCCGCTGCCCCTGTCCGCCGTGTGGTCGCTGTCGGTGGAACGGGCCGACGCGCTGCGCCCCGCCGGCGTCGCCGGGCCCGTCATGCACGTGCTGAGCCTGCTGGACGGCACCGGCGTGCCCGGGGAACTGCTCGCCACGCCCGCCCTGGCCGCGCTCGCCCCGCACGTCAGCGGCGCCGAGGCCCGGGACGAGGTCCACGACGCGCTGCACAACCTGCGCCGGCTCAGCCTCGTCACCCTCGACGCCGCCGCAGACCGCCGGCCGCCGCGGACCGGTACGACCACCGGCGCCACCACCGGCCCGGACACCGGCGGGACCGCCGGCCCCGGGGAGCCGGGCTTCGCGGATCCGCTGGCCGGGACCTCGGTGCGCATCCACACCCTCCCGCAGCGGGCCACCCGGGACCGTCTGGACGCCCAGGAGCGGAGGGCCGCCGTGACGGCCGCCGCCCAGGCCCTCGTGGAGGGCTGGCAGTCACCCGGGCTCCCGGCCCGCCTGGACCGGGCGTTACGGGCGAACGCCCTCGTGCTGACGGGGTACGCGCAGGAGGACCTGCTCAGCCCCGTCCCCCACCCGGTGCTGTACCGGACCGGCCACAGCCTGGGGGAGTCCGGCCAGGCCGCGGCCGCGCTGCGCCACTTCCGGCGGCTGAAGGAGGCGGTCGACGCACGGTTCGCGCCCGACGACGAGATCAGCCTGGACACGCGCGGCCACCTGGCCTGGTGGCAGGCCAAGTCCGGGGACGCCGCGGGCGCGGCACGGTCCTTCGCCTCGCTGTACGAGGACCAGGCCCTGCGCTACCCGCCCGAGCACCCCCAGCTGCTCCAGACCCGGCAGAGCGCCGCCGTGTGGCGGGGCGCGGCCGGTGATCCGCAGGCCGCGGCCGTGGAACTGCGGGAGCTGTACGCGCTGCGCGTCCGCGTCCTGGGGGCCGACCACCGCGACACCCTCAGCAACCGCAACCACCTGGCCAACTTCCTCTCCGCGTCCGGCGACCACGAGGGCGCGCTGGAGCTGCACGAGCAGGCCTGGCGGGAGGCCGAGGCACGGCACGGGCCCGGCCACCGGGACGTCCTGCGGGCCCGGGCCGCGGCGATGCGGCACCGGGGCGAGCTGGGCGACGTACCGGCGGTCCTGGGTGCGCTGCGGGACCTGCTGGAGGTCCAGCAGGAGGACGACCCGGACAGTCCGGACACCTTCGCGACCCGAGCGGGCATCGCCGAATGGACGGCCCGTGCCGGCGACCCGGCAGCGGCGGTGCGGCTGCTGGAACCCCTGCTGGCCGACCGCCTGCGGGTGATGGGCCCCGAACACCCGCACACCCTGGGCACCCGTATCGACCTGGCACGCCGGCGGACGGCCGCGGGCGACGGCGCCCGCGCGGCGACGGAACTGACCGCGCTGATCGCCGACCAACGGGAGTACCTCGGCCCGGACCACCCCTCGCTCGCCGTCAGCAGGGCGGCCCTCGCCGAGGCCGAACGCGGCGCTTGACGCCGGGGGACGCCGACCGGTCCCGGGTCAGCGGTGTCGGCCGCTGCCGCTCACGGCGCGGCGGGCGATCCTGCGCAGGGACCGGCGCAGCCGCCGCAACGGGTGCGGCGCGGTCGGCGCCGCGGGGGACCGTTCGGTGAGGGGGAGGTGGGGGAGGGTGTAGCGCACCCCGCCCAGCTCCATCTCGCAGCGGTAGGCGCCCCTCACCTCGGCCAGTGTGAGGATCACCGGGCGCAGCGGCTCCCCGGGGAGCTCGGCCCGCAGGACCGTCGTGCCGCGGTGGGGGGCCGGGCCCTGGGCGACCACCTTCCCGTCGACCAGCACCTCTACCGGACCGGGGGCACGGACGAGCCGGACGGTGATGGAATGACCGTCCTGGTCGAGGTGGAAACGGCCGCCCGTGCCCATACGTCCAGCGTAGGGCCGATGCCCGCTACCGGCCGCCGACAGGGCCTTCGTGGCCGTTGCCGTCGCCGCCCTCGCCCTCGCCCTCCTCCGGCTCCGGCCACGCCCGGGTGTCCCGCGGGGCGACGTACGGCTCCTGCCCGGGCGGGAGGCCGCCGAGGATGGCGCGCTGCCGGCTCATCTCGGCGTCGAACTCCAGGCCGAACAGCACGGCGACATTGGTGATCCACAGCCAGATGAGGAAGACGATGACACCGGCGAGGGTGCCGTAGATCTTGTTGTACGAGCCGAAGTTCGCCAGGTAGACGGCGAACCCGGCCGAGCAGATCATCCAGGTCAGCAGCGCGAGCAGGCTGCCCGGGGTCACCCACCGGAATCCGCGCTGCTTGGCGTTGGGCGCGGCCCAGTACAGGACCGCGATCATGATCGTCGCCAACAGGACCAGCACCGGCCACTTGGCGACCGACCACACCGTGACGGCGGTCTCGCCGATCCCGAGCGCGGAACCGGTACGCCGGGCCAGGGTGCCGGTGAAGACCACGATGAGCATCCCGGCGCACGCCATGACCATCAGACCCGTGGTGAGCGCCAGACGCAGCGGCAGCACCTTCCAGACGGGGCGGCCCTCCGGGATGTCGTACACGGCGTTGGCGGCGCGGATGAAGGCGGCGACGTACCCGGACGCGGACCACACCGCGGCGAGCAGCCCGAGGACGGCGACGACGGACCCCAGTCCGGCCCCGGCCTGGAGCTGGCGCACGGCGCCGGCGACGACGTCGCGCACCGTACCGGGGGCCAGCTTCTCCAGGTTGCCGAGGATCGCTTCGGTGGCCGACCTGCCCACGACTCCCAGCAGCGACACCAGCACCAGGAGCGCCGGGAAGAAGGACAGGACGCTGTAGTAGGTCAGCGCCGCCGCACGGTCCAGCAGCTCGTCGTCCTCGAACTCCCGCCACGTCCGTTTCAGCACCGACCGCCACGAGCGGCCGGACAACTGCGTGGGGCTGTCCGGCGCGCCGTGTTCCGGCACGGAGTCGCCCTGGTCGGTCGCGGGACGGTCGGTCGCGGAACGGGCGGTCGCGGAACGGGCGGTCGCGGAACGGGCGGGACCGCTGACACCGCTGACACCCGCGTCGGGTACCCGGCCGGCCGGGTCGGGGGAGTGCTCCATGCCGCGCGCCTGTCCACGCCACCGCCCTGTCAAACAGACGCATCCGGCCGGTGACCCGCGGTGGTGCACCTAGCCGCGCAGGGTGGTGGCGGGCGGCGCCCCGTAGTGGCGGCGGTAGGCGGCGGCGAAACGCCCGTGGTGGGCGAAGCCCCAGCGCAGGGCGACCTCGCTGACGGTCGTGGTCCCCGGGTCCGCCGCCCGCAGGTCCTCGTGGGCGCGCGCGAGGCGTACGCGGCGGAGGTAGCCGGTCGGCGTGGTCCCCGCGTGGCGGGCGAAGGCGTACTGCACGGCGCGCGGGGTGACCGGGATCGAGTCGGCGATCTCGGCCAGGCCGATGTCGAGATGGGCGTGCGCGTCGATGAACGCGACGGCCCGGCGCAGGGTGTCGGCGCTCCCGTCGCGGCTGTCGACCGGCGCCGGCTCGGTGTCCGTGACGGTGTTCGGCAACGCCTCCAGGGCGACGGCGGCGATGTGCCGCGCGGCCGTCGCCGCGACCAGGGGGCTGGTGCCGGTGCCCGGCCCGGCGAGGACGTTGTCGCGCAGGTGGGCGACGGTGGCCCCGAGCAGGCGGTTGGCGGCGGGACTGACCGCACGCTGCCCGGTCAGCTCCACCGGCCGGCCGGCGGCGAGGGCACCGGCGGCGGCCACCTCGCCCAGCAGACCGGGGTCGAACATGGTGATCGTGTACCGGGCCGAGCGGACCTCTCCCGCGTACGGTCGGTCGTGCGGGGCCAGCAGGAAGGTCTCCCCGGGACCGAACAGTTCCTCGCCGCCGCCCGTGGTGTCGGCGAACTGCCCCTCGTGCACCGTGACCAGGCACACCCGGTGCAGGCACCCGGCGTCGTAGCCCATGGTGTAGTCGAAGGACAGCCGGTCCACCATCAGCCCGCCGGCGGTGTGCCGCACGATCCGGGCCTGTGATCCCTCCGGCTTGCCGCCGATCTTCATCGGGGTGTAGGCCGACGAGAGGAACGCCTCCGTCTCGCCCAGATCCGCGCTGCAGAAGGACAGCGTTCCCATTCCGAGCCTCGTTCCTCGCGCCGCCCCCGCCGCCCGGGGGCGTGGTCCGTCCTGTGTCCTGCGGCTGCCTCGAACCCTATGCCCGACGGCGCCGGGACGCGAAGGCGCCCTCGGGACGACGTCCGGTTCCCGTCGTCGCCGGAGCCCTCCGGGCGGTGCGGCTCGGGCGACCTCACCGAAAGATGTCGTTCCGTGGACAGCCGGCCGCCGGAGTTCGTTCCGTGGACGGCCGCCCGGACCGCCGCACCCCGCACATCACCGGCACGGCACCGCGCGCCCACCCTCGCCCGTACTGGACCGTCATGCCGTCTGACCTGCGGTTTCTACACGTCCGACGGGCCCGTCCACACGCCTCGCGGACAGCGGACGGCCCCCGGCGGGAGGCGCTCGTGCCCGGTCACGCCCGTGCCGCCGGGTGCCGGTGCGCGGACGGCCCGGAGGCGGTTCGGCCGTCCGGCCGCATGCCATGCTCGGAGGCGTGATGGATGATGTGGCCGGGCAGCTCGGCACGGACGAACTGCGGACCATGGCCAAGGTCGTGGCCCGGCTGCGCGGCGAGCTCGTGCGGGCCCGGGCGGCCGCGGCGGAGGCGGCGGTGGTCGAGCGGGCCAAGGGCGCCCTCATGGCGCGCGACGGCCTCGACGCCGAGCAGGCCGCCGCGGAGCTGGCCAGGAACGCCGACGCGGCCGGACGTCCGCTCGCCGCGGAAGCGCGGCGGCTCCTCCATCGCCTGCACCGGACCGGATCCCCCACGGCCGCCCGCCCCCGCGTGGACGGCGCCGGAAGTCCGCCGCTCCCGCCACCGCTGTCCCCGGCCCGGCCCCCGCAGCAGGCGGCGGCCGCCGGGAGCGGGCCGCCCGCCCGATGGGCACAGGACCTGCTGGAGGAGCTGCCCGGCGCGGTGTCCCTGCTGGCGCCGGTGCGCGGAACGGACGGCGCCCTGGAGGACTACCTCGTCGAGGCCGCGTCCCCCGCCGCGGTGGACGTCGCCGGGCGGTCCGGTGCGGAACTCGTCGGACTGCGCGTCCTGGAGGCCTACCCGACGGTGCTCGGCACCCCGTTGTGGGAGGGCTACCGCAGCGCCCTGGAGACCGGAAGGGCATGGGTGGGCGAGCTGTTCGCGTACGAGGAGGTGGCCGCCGGGATCCCCCACCGCTCCAGTTTCCGGGTCCGCGCCGCACCCTGGCACGGGCGGCTGGTGGTCTCCTGGGAGCGGCTGGACGGCGACGAACGGCAGGACCGACGGTTGGCCGAGATCCAGCGCCTGGGCAACATCGGCTGGGCCGACTGGGACCTCGTCGCGCACACCGCGACCTGGTCCGAGCAGATGTACGCGATCTTCGCGCGCGACCTGCGGGACGGACCGCTGTCCCTGGCGGAGCTGCCCCGCCTCGTCCTCGCCGACGACCTGCCGGACCTGGACCGGCACCTGCGCCGCCTGCTGGCCGAAGGCCTGTCCGTGGACCACCACTTCCGGATCACCACTCCCGCCGGCGTCCGGCACGTGCGGCTCGTCGCCCGTGCCGAGCAGGACGCCGAAGGCACACCGGTCCTGGCCCACGGCATCGTCCAGGACATCACCGCGACCAAGCGGATCGAACAGGAGCTGGTGCGGCGGCAGATGGCGGTCACGGCGCACCGCAGCCAGCTCCAGGCCGAGCGCGACCTCGCCGCCCGACTGCAGCACGCCCTGCTCCCGCTGCCCCAGCAGTCCCTGGCACTGGCCGGGCTGCACGTCGAGATCGCGTACGAGCCCGCCCAGCACGCCCTGAGCGTGGGGGGCGACTGGTACAGCGCCATCGAACTCCCCGACGGCAGCGCCTTCCTCGTGGTCGGCGACGTGGCCGGCCACGGCCTGGACTCGGTCGCGGCCATGGCCCAACTCCGTTTCACCGCCAAGGGCATGGCCGTGACCGGCACGCCGCTCACCGACATCCTGGACCGGCTGAACACCCTGCTCCTGCACATGGCCGACAGCCACATCGCCACCGCCACCGTGATCGTGGCCCGCTACGACCCCCGCACCCGCCGCATGACCTGGGCCCAGGCGGGCCACCCCCCGCCCCTCCTGCTCCGCGAGGGCCGGGCGGACTACCTGCCCCGGCCCGAGGGCGTCCTCCTCGGCGCGACCGTCCACGGCCGCTACGCCGAGGCCGCCGTCGCTCTCCGGCCCGGCGACCAGATGCTGCTCTTCACCGACGGCCTGGTCGAACGCCCGACCGAGGACATCGACAAGGGCCTCACCCGCCTCGCCGACACGGTGGCCGGCGATGCGTCAGCACCGCGGGGCCCGGGCCACCGCCTGCTCGACACCATCCTCGCGGACCTGCCCGACCGGGAGGAACGGCGCGACGACGTGTGCGTCCTGCACCTCACGGCCTGACCACGCGGCACCACGCGGCACTCTCGCAGCGCGATCTGCTATAGTCCCTCAAGGTCCCCTTCCTTCGGGCCGTTTCCCCGCGCAGCTCGCGCATCGCGCTCCGGCGCCACCGCAGCACACACCGCTTCCCGGAGCACGGGAGACCACAGCAGCTTTTCCGATCGACCCCTACCACGGCAGATGCCCGAGGTAGGGGTCGATCGTCGTTCCACGCCCTTTTCCACGCAGCCATTTCCTTTCCATGAACCCCTTCGCCCTGAACCCCTTTGCCATGGAGCCCTCATGACCTCTTCCTCGCTGCACCGGCCGGCCGGCCGGCAGACGGCGGACACCCGACGCGAACAGGAGCACCTGGATCTGGTCCACCATCAGATCGCCGTGCAGCGCGCGGAGATCGACCGCGAGCTGCGTGCCGTGCTGCGCGAGCCCGCCGGCACCGCCCAGGGACAGGTGGAACGCGGTACGGCGGCGGCGCGGCTCGCCCGGCACCTGGCCGCTCTGGACGCCGCCGAGAACGGACTGTGCTTCGGCCGGCTCGACCGCACCGTCGGTGACCGGCTCTACGTCGGGCGGATCGGCGTCCCGGGTGTCGGCCCGGACGACGATCCCCTGCTCGTCGACTGGCGTGCCCCCGCGGCCCGGCCCTTCTACACCGCGACCGCGGCGGCTCCCCAAGGGGTCCGGCTGCGCCGCCATCTGCACACCCGCAACCGCCGCGTCCTGCGGGTGGACGACGAGTTGTTCGCCGACCTCTCGGCCGTCCCCGACGACACCCGCCTCTCCGGTGAGGCCGCCCTCCTGGCCGCGCTGCGACAGAGCAGGACCGGCCGGATGCAGGACGCCGTCGCCACCCTCCAGGCCGAGCAGGACCGCATCATCCGCTCGCCGCACACCGGGGTCATGGTCGTCCAGGGCGGTCCCGGCACCGGAAAGACCGTCGTGGCCCTGCACCGCGCCGCCTACCTGCTCTACACCCACCCGCGCCTGGAGCGCAGCGGCGTCCTGGTCGTGGGCCCCAACTCGGTCTTCCTCGACTACATCGGCCAGGTCCTGCCCGGTCTCGGCGAGACCAGCGTGCTGCTCTCCTCCGTCGGCGGCCTCTACCCCGGCCTCCTGGCCAGGGCCGAGGAGCCGCCGGCCGTCGCCGAGATCAAGGGCCGCCTGGCCATGGCCGAGGTCCTGGAACGGGCCGTACGGGCCCGGCAGGCCGCGGTCACCGGTCCGGTCGACGTGGCCATCGGCGGTGAACTCGTCCGACTCACTCGGCGGTTCCTCACCGACGCGGCCGACCGCGCCACCGAGGGCGGCGTCCCGCACAACCTCGCCCGGCCCGCCTTCCGCGAGGCCGTCCTCGACGAACTGGCCGACCGGCTCGCCCGTGTCATCGGCGACATCGAAGCCGGCTTCGAGGAGGTCCTCGCCGACCAGGTCGACGTCGCCGCCCTGGAACGCGCCGTCCAGCAGGACCTGGCCGGGGTGTTCGGGGACGACGCGTCCGTGTACGACCTCCGGGCTCAGGAGCCCGTCGAGTTCGCCGAACGCAAGGCCGACTGGCTGGAGATGCTGCCCCGCGACCCGGTGGCCCGCAAGCTGATGGACCTGCTGTGGCCCGTCCTCACCCCGCAGCGGCTGCTGACCGAGCTGTTCACCGACCCCGACCGCCTCGCCGAAGCGGCACCCTGCCTCACCGAGGCCGAGCGGGCGCTCCTGCTGCGCCGGCCGGACGCCCCGTGGACCCTCTCCGACGTACCCCTCCTCGACGAGGCGGCCGAACTCCTCGGCTCCGACGACCGCGTCGAGACCGAACGGGAGACGGCCCGGCGCGACGCCCGGCAGGACTACGCGCAAGGCGTCCTGGACATCGCCCGGGCCTCCCGCGGCGACGACGGCCCGGCCGAGGGGGACGAGCGGCTGAACGCCGCCGACCTGGTCACCGCCGAACAGCTCGCCGCCTGGCACACGGGCGCCGATCTGCGCACCGTCGCGGAGCGGGCCGCGGCGGACCGGTCCTGGACCTTCGGCCATGTCATCGTCGACGAGGCACAGGACGTGTCACCGATGACCTGGCGGCTGCTGGTACGCCGCTGCCCCACCCGTTCCTTCACCGTCGTCGGTGACGCCGCACAGTCCAGCGACGCCGCCGGCTCCACCTCCTGGCAGGAGGCGCTCTCGCCGTTCTTCGGCACGCGCTGGCGGCGGGAGGAACTCACCGTCAACTACCGCACCCCCGCCGAGATCGTCGTGGCCGCCGCCCCCGTGCTGGCGGCGATCGCCCCCGATCTCGCCCCCGCCCGGGCGGTCCGCGACGGCGCGGCCCCGCCGTGCCGCGAAGGCACCACCGCCGAGGACTTCCCGGCCCGGCTGGCCGCCGTCACGGCCGAGGCGGCGGCCGCCTGCGCCGGCGACGGCGGCCGGGTCGCCGTGATCGTTCCCTCCGCCGACCTCGACCGGCTCGCCCCCGCCGTCGCCGAGGCCGTGCCCGGTACCTCCTGGGGCGCGGACGCCGACCTCGAACAGCCCGTCGTCGTCCTGACCGTCCGCCAGGCGAAGGGCCTGGAGTTCGACTCCGTCGTGGTCGCCGACCCCCAGGGGATGCTGGACGGCTCCGCCCGCGGCCTCAGCGACCTCTACGTGGCCCTGACCCGGGCCGGCCGGAGCCTCCACGTCCTGCACCCCGGTCCCGTACCGCCCGTCCTGGAGGACCTCCCGGTGCACGCGACGACATGACCCTCCCGTGCCCCCGCTCGACCGGATCCCACCCCATCGCCGACGCAGGAATGAAGCCGATCACACGATGACCACGTCCCAGATCACGCCCCTCCGCCGGGTCCCCGGATTCCGCAACTTCTGGCTCTCCCGCACCGTTTCCGGGCTCGGCTCCGCCATCACCACCGTCGCCCTGCCCGTCCTGGTCTTCCAGGAGAGCGGTTCCCCCCTGCTGGTCGCCCTGGTCGCCGCCTCCGCGACACTGCCCTACCTGGCCTTCGGCCTGATCGCGGGCGCCGTCGCGGACCGGGTGGACCGCCGCACCCTGATGGTGGCGACCGACTGGCTCAACGCCCTGTGCCTGGGCTCCGTACCGCTGGCCTGGGCCCTGGGCGGGCTCACCGCCGGGCATGTCGTGGTGGTGGCGTTCCTGTCCGCCACGCTCGCCCTGTTCTTCGACGCGGGCGTGTACGGGTTCGTCCCGGACCTCGTCGGGAAGGACGGCCTGGCCCGGGCCAACAGCGCGCTCTACGGCGCCGAGACCGTCGTCCGGATCGCCGGGAACGCCCTGGCCGGCGGCCTCATCGTGCTCGTCCGCCCCGCCGGCACGCTCGCGCTCGACGCCCTGACCTTCGCCGTCTCGGCGCTGCTCCTGCGGGCCGTCACCGGCGTCCCGCCCCGGCCCGCTCCCGCGGCCGCCGAGAGGCCGGGGCTGAAGGAATCCGTCGGGCAGGGACTCCGCTTCCTGGCCGGCCACCCCACGCTGCGGATCATGACCGTGGTCGGCACCCTCCAGTCGTTCTCCGGCGGCGCGATCGTCGGCCAGCTCGTCGTCTTCGCCGACCGGGTGCTGGGCATCCACGGCTCCGACGGGCGGATCGGCCTGCTCTACATGGCCTGGAGCGCCGGCGGCATCGGCGGATCGCTGCTCCTGCCCCGGCTGCGGCGCCGCTTCGACGCCTTCCCCCTGCTGCTCCTGGTGCTGCCGGCCGGGGCGCTGCTGGGCCTGGTGGTCGTCCTCACCACCGACTGGCGGGTCGCCCTGGTGGCGCTCACCGTGTGGGGGACGGCCTACCTCGTCGTCCTGGTGAACACCATGACCTACTCCCAGGAGGTGACACCGGCCGAGCTCCAGGGCCGGGTCAACACCACCCGCCGGATGCTGTCCTCCGGCCTCGGGGTGCCGCTCGGCGCCCTGGTGGCGAGCACCGTCACCGTGAACGCCGGCATCAGGGCGGGGATGGCCACGGCCGTCGTCGCGATCACCCTGGCCGCCGTCCTGGTCTGGGCGGTACGGCTGCTCGGGGCGCTGGGCCCGGCCGCCCCGAAGGAGTAGCGCCGCCACCACGCACCGGTCCGCGCCGCCCTGCCCGACGGCAGGTGCGGCGCGGACCGGTGCGGCGCGCGGGCCGCTTCGCCTCGCCAGGGCTCCCGCTCAGCGCGCGGGCGGGCCCGCGTCGAGCTGCCGGCGGATCCAGCCGAAGAAGGCGTCTGCCACCTTCCCGAGCTCCGGCTCCGGCATCATCGTGAAGCCGCCGTGGGCCGTGCTCCACTCGTTGAGCACGGGCCCCGAGTCGGTCATCAGCCAGTCGATGCACATCCACTCGGCCCGCAGGTCCTCGGCCATGCGAGCGCAGTGGTCGGCGACCTGGACGTGGTCCTCGTTGACCTCGATGCTCCCGCCCTGGCTGACGCTCGCCAGGTAGCCGCCCGGTCGGGGGCGGCGGGTGAGCGAGGAGACGACCTTGCCGTCGGCGACGAACACGCGCATGTCACCGTGGTGCTCGATCAACGGCTGGACGATGTAACCGGCGCCGGTCTGGGCGACGATGTCGATCGTCGCCGCGAGCTGCTGGTCGGACTCCACCCGCAGGACGCCGTAACCGCCGGTCATCTCGCGCGGCTTGACGACGTAGGGGCCGTCGCCGAGCGTCCGCCGCACCTCCTCGATCGCCCGGCGGGCGTACCTGCCGGCCGGCACCGTGACGGTGCCCGGGGTGGGGATGTCCAGCGTGCTCGCGTGCTGGAGCTGCGCGAGCTTGTCGCGCTCCAGGTAGTCGGGTCCGTCGAAGGAGCGGTTGAGCAGGACGGAACCGCTGGCCCGGATGGTGCGGTAGACGGCGCGCAGCGCCTGCACGCCCTGCGGAGCGACGGCCATGTCCTCGACGATGAAGCACTGCCGCTGCTCCAGCAGGTCCTCACCGCGGTAGCGCAGGACCGGTCCGTCCAGCGAGGACGGCACCAGGTCGGCCGCCCTGATCACCCGGAAGTCGAGGCCGCGGGGCCGCGACAGCACCGAGTAGCGCCGGGTGATGCTCTCCTCGAACGCCTCGATCTGCGTCGGGTCCGTGTCCTCGGCCTCGTATATCCATGTGATCACGGGGTTCATCTGCCGTCCGTCCTTCTCTCGTCGGTGAGCGGCGGGCCGTGTCAGGGGTTCGTCCGGCCGCCGGACCGCAGGCCGAAGCCGTCCGGTACCTCTGCGGGGTCGTCGCCCAGGCTCACGACCTGGTTGTGCTCGTCCACGAAGACCACCCGGGGCTTGAGGGCCCGGGCCTCGTCGTCGGTGACCGTGGCGTAGGCGATGAGGATGACCAGGTCCCCGGGGCTGATCAGGCGAGCGGCGGCCCCGTTGATGCCGATGACCCCGTGGCCGCGCGGCCCTTCGATGACGTACGTGGTGAGCCGGGCGCCGTTGTCGATGTCCACGATGTCGACCTGTTCACCGGGGAGCAGGTCGGCCTCCTCCATCAGGTCGGCGCTCACGGTGACCGAACCCACGTAGTGGAGATCGGCCTGGGTCACGGTCGCCCGGTGGATCTTGGACTTCATCATGGTGCGCAGCATGGTGCGGGATCTCCTTACGGGTCAGCTGGATCCGGCGGGGGAGGGCAGCCGGGACCAGAGGAAGTAGTAGTCCTCGTATCCGGCTCCGCACGCGAAGGCCCCGACGACCTCCAGGCCGGACTCCTCGGCCATCCCGGTGAAGTCCTCCGGGGTGGAGAACCGGTGGTTCTCCTGGACGAGGACGGAACCGCCGGGCCGCAGCCGGCCCGGCGCGGCGGCGTAGAAGTCGCGGTGGATGGCCCAGTCGGTGTCCTTCCAAATGAGCGGGGAGCGGGTGCGCTGGTAGTGCGAGGCGGCCGCGGCCGCGTTGACGTGCGGCGGGTTCCCGACCATCAGGTCCCAGCGCAGGTCGTCCGGCACCGCCTCGAACCCGTCGGACAGGTGGAAGCGGACCCGCCCGTGCAGGTCGTTCTCGGCCACGGTCCGTCCCACGGCGGCCCCCGCGTCGGGGTTCACGTCACCCAGGTCGAGCCGGTCGCAGAGGCCGGCCGCCAGCAGGGAGAAGCCGATGAACCCGGGACCTGCGCACCATTCGAAGACCGAGCCGACCCGGCCGATCCGGTCCCGCACGAACGGCTCGTACGCCCGGCCGAACGTGTTGCCGCCGCCGTCGAGCCCGTCCGTGTAGGACACGGAGAGCGATCCGTAGCGGGCGTGTGAGAAGAGCGTCATGCCGTCCTTCCGGGGGAGAGCCGCCTGGGGGGTCATCGCAGGGCGAACGCCACGTTCGGCAGGGCCCCGTGGCCGTGGATGCTGACCACGCCGTTCCGGCCGGGCGGCAGGTAGCGCACCATGCAGCCGGCGTCCCGCTGGTCGAACAGGAACGGGCTGAACACGGGTGTCACCTCCGCCTCGTAGCTGCCGCGGCCGTCCGGGCGGGCGAACTCCATCCGGTACGGCACCGGATCCACCCGCTCCTGCGCGATGTGGTCCTCGCCCGCGACGGCCGAAGCCACCGCCGCGCGCCAGGTGTCCGGCGGGCAGGAGCGGCCCACGAGGACCTGCTGGCCGCTCATGCCGACGGCCGGTTTCAGGACGAAGTCCTCCTGCCGTTCCCGCAGCAGTTCGGGCAGCGGCACCGTCCGGCCGTGCCGGACGACGGGACGGTCGGCGACCACCCGGGTCCACGGCAGGTACCGGCGGACGGTCGCCCGGTCCCGCTCGGTCATCCACGGCCGTCCCTCGGACAGCCAGCCGAGCACCTTCTTGTTGGCGATCATGTACGCGGTCTGGGTGGCGATCAGCCGTACGCCGGCGTCCAGGGCCGCCCGTACGGGGGAGAGGTCGATCCCGTGACCGCGCCATTCCTGGACGGTGAAGTGGCGCAGGCCGAGCTGGTAGCGGGGCCGTCCCGGCAGGCCCAGGCCGTCGAGGAGCTCCTCCGGTTCGAACACCTCGGCCGCCAGACCGCGGCGGCGCAGCGATTCGGCCTGGAGCTCCAGGTAGCGGCTGGGGCTCCCGCCGAAGTCGCGGAGCGTGCCGACGACGGCGACCCCCGGCGTGGTCCCGAGGTCACGGACGGCACGGACGAAGAGGTCGTCGCGCACCGCGAGGGGATCGACCGCGTGGAACGGCATGCGTCCCGTACCGCCGAACGCCGCCGCCCACGCGGCCGTGTGCAGCGCGGTGTCCACCACCCCGCCGATGCCCGAACCGATGTTGAACTCCACGAACTTGGGTCCGGTGGCGTCCACCATCACATCGGGGCGGGCGATGCAGGTGGCGTAGTCCTCCTCGACCCGCCCGGGCATGACGAGGGGGTACGCGCCCTCGTCGGCCCCGAGCGCGGCGATCCTCCCGGCCGCCGACGGCGCACGCTCCAGCAGCGTCCGGCGCAGCAGCCGCAGGAGCGCGCCGGCGGCCGCGACCAGCTCGTCGTAGGAGGACCGGGGGAGCATGACCGGCCGCAGGGACAGCGTGGTGGGTACCACGCGGGCGTACTCCCCGTCGTGCACCCGGGCCAGTTCCTCCTGGACGGCGGGAAGTGTGCGTCGCATGTCCAGCGGTGGCGGCGCGGCGCCGTACCACGGGACGGTCATGACAGGGCCCTTCCCGGGGAGGGCCGTGGCGCTCCCGCGAGGAACGTGTCGAGGTCCACCTCGCGTACGGCCGCCACGCCCGGGGACCTGGCGGAGTAGTCGAGCCGCGGGGCGCGCCGGTCGTCGTGGAAGTAGACCGCCTCCAGCGCACCGTCCGGCCGTTCGGCGAGGAGCGGGTTGGCGACCAGGAAGTCCCGTACCTGCGGGGTGTCGTGGCGGACCTGGAACCACAGCCGTTTGTCGCCGAAGTGGTTCGGCGGCAGGATCACGGTGGTGCCGAAGCGGCGTTTCCACTGGTAGGTGCCCTTGCTGAGGAAGGGCTCGGTGCCCTGGAAGTCCAGCCGGCGCACGTCGTGGCGGGCGCACCAGTCGATGAGGAAGTGGTAGACGGCCTTGAAGGCGCCGCTGTCGTAGTGCTCCTGCGCCCCGTCGAGCACGCCCAGCAGGCGCAGGGTCAGGGTCCGTGACGCCCGGTCCCAGTGGCAGAGGGCTCCGCCGATCCGTACGCCGTCCTCGGCGAGGAAGAACATGCGGCCGCCGCGGAAGAGGCACTCGTAGGAGACCTCCTTGGACTCCGTTCGTTCCCGGCTGCCGTGGCGCTGGAACATGGTGGGGCGGTAGAAGCGGTCGTAGAACCGGTCGAAGGCGGCGGGGTCCCGGTCCAGGCCCCAGGTCCAGGTGTGCTCGCGCAGGTCGCGCCGGAACTGCCAGCGCTCCCGTTTGGAGATGAGCCGACGGGCCCGGTCGGGGTCGTCCGGGTCGAAGTCGATCACGAAGTGCACGCGCATCGGCACGACGAGGGAGGAGACCCGGGGCAGGGCGCGGGCGCGGGCGGCGCTCGTACCGACCATGACGATGTCCGCGTCGGGCAGCCGCCCGGGCACCGCGAGGTCGGCTCCGCTCAGGCGCCCGGTGCGGCGCTCGGTCCGGTGGAGATCGGCGTCACGCCGGAGTTCGGTGAACTCCAGGGTGTAGGCGAGCCCTTCGGCCAGTCCCGCGTAGCTCACCGACAGGCCCCCCGCCTCGGAGCGGACGGCGGGGAAGCCGGCCCGGTCACGGGTGTCCCAGACCGTCCGTGCGTGGGTGAGCACCGGGTTGCCGCTGTTGCGCCAGTGGTAGCCGGTGCGCATGCGCAGCCGCTGGTGCAGCGGGGAGCGCGGCGGGGGGACGGCGGCGGGCGTCATGAGGACGGCATGGCGTCGAGCACCACGTGCTGGAGGTCCTCGGCCGTGGTCACCGGGTGCAGGTCGCGCACGGTGAGGTGGCCGTAGTCCGAGGCGGAGTAGCTGCCGGAGCCGTGCACGAGGATGTCGGGCTCGCTCACCAGGCCCCGGTCGACCGCGTTGAGCATGCCCGTCATGGCCATGGTGAGGGACCATTCGCGCAGCTCGGTGGGGTTGGCGGGCAGGCGCACGCCGACCTCGCCGAGCATCGCGCGGATCTGGCCGTAGCGGCTCAGGCACTCGGCGAGCGAGACGACGATGCCGCCGCCGCCCTGAGTGCGGATGAGCTCGTTCATACGCGGCGACGTGGGCGGGTTCCGGGTGTAGAAGGTCGGGTCGAGGGTCTCGCGCGGGTCGAAGGTCTGCGCCGGGTACCGCGGGTCGGACTCCTGCCGGAACATCCCGCTCGCGGGGTCGAGGTCGTACGCCGGGAGGGCGGCGGTGTCGGTGGAGCCGTCGTTGTACAGGCTGAGCACCATGTCGGGAGCGCCCAGGTGCTGCACCAGGAGGTAGTGCGGCGGTGTGGTGCGGGAGCGGACGTCCGCCGGGAGCCGGCTGCGGCCGTAGGCGTGGCCGAGGAGGCCGTACGCGCTGGAGACGGCGTGCACGTGGAGCCGGGCCTCGCCGGGTGCGGCGGGGAACCGCTCGGCCTCGGCCAGCGCCCTGACCACGTCCGCGGCCAGGTAGTTCTCCAGCTGCAGCGTGTACCAGAGGTTGGTCTCGCCCGCCTTCTCCAGGACGTCGCGGAACTGGTCGACGAGCTGGAGGGCGAGGGACTTGACGGTGCCGGGGACCGGGCCGCCGTAGACCGCGACGGGGTTGCGGGCGCGCAGCCCGGGGTCGGTGAACAGCTCCGAGGTCCGCAGTTTGGCCACCGAGCCCTCGGGGACCACCACGACGACGTTGAGCTGGTCGGCGTCGACCAGGCCGGCGCGCAGGGCCCGGAGCACCGCGTCGCGCAGGGCGATGGCCTTGTTGGCGGAGGAGGGGGTGACGATGGTGACCCGCTGGCCGGTGTCCTGGATGAACCGGACCGCCCTGGCCACGATGACCAGCGAGGCGAAGGTCTTGGTCGTCATCGTGGCGGGGTTCCTGGCGAGGTCGAGCAGGGCGAGGCGTCTGCCCCGGTACGACGGCATCTCGGCGTGGGCGAGACCCGAGGCCGACAGGAATGCGCGCACGGCCGGAGTGAGGTCGGGCAGTTCGACACCTGGCGTGAAGCCGCCGGTGTCCTGGCGTTCCTGGTCTCCCAGGAGGTCCCGTAACGCCGCGCGAATCTCTTCGTAATACTGGACAAGAGCGTTGTCGAGAAGCACTCTTCCCGTCCCTTTCGGATGCTGTTTCCGGGCGCAGGACCGGCTGTGGGGAAAGGCCGGGACGCGGGGGCGGCCCGGCCCGCCGTGAACAGCTTGCCGCGGGCCGTGCCGACTACCGTCGTCAGTGATGCGTCAGGGCTTTACCCCGATGTGGAAACCATGCTCGTAATCGAGCTCCGAGACGGTTCGGACATTCTCGAACCCGACCTCGGTCAGCCAGCCCTCGAAATCCTCGGCCGGGTACGCCATGCCGGTGCCGCTGGCCAGGATGTTGAAGTACAGACCGAGGCGCGCGCCGTAAATTCCCTTGGTCTCGTCCTCCGTCACGTTGTAGTCGTAGATGAAGACCTGACCGCCGGGCGGCAGCACATCGTACGCCTTCTTGAGCAGGGTGACGATCTGCTCCGCGGAGAAGATCCCGAGGACGTGGCTGAAAAGCACGGCGTCGGAACCCTTGGGGAACGGTGTGTCGAAGAAGTCGCCGGTCACGAGGTCGATCCGGTCGAGGAACTTCTGCGCTTCCTTGCCGTGGGCGAGTCGGGACACGCTCGGCTGGTCGAAGACGGTCGACCGCATCCGGGGGTGGCGCTCCAGCAGCCGGGCGGTCGTCGTGCTGTCGCCGCCGCCGATGTCCAGCAGGTTCGTGACGGCGGCGAACTCCTCGCGCTCCACGAGGTCGTTGATCGAGGCCAGGGTGAAGGCGGCCATCGCCTTGTGGAACACCGCTTCGAGCTCGGGGTTGTGGGTGAGCCGCTTGTACAGGGTGGGCTCGTCGCCGGGGTAGCTCTCCAGCGCGGTGTTCGTGCCGGCCTTCAGGGCCTTGGTCATCTGGCCGAAAGCGGGGTAGTAGATCTCTTTCCAGCCGATGAGGGTGTGGGCCCAGCTGTCCGGCTCGTCGGAGGCCAGCAGGTCCTGGGCGACCGCGGAGTTGCGGTACGCACCGTCGGTCCGCTCCATCAGACCGGCCGCGCAGACGGCCTGGAGCAGGACGCGGAGCTGGTGTTCCGGTACGCCGGTGAACTTGCGTAAGGACGCGAAATCGGAGCCGGGGTTTTCTGAGAGGAAGATGAAGATGCCCAGTTCCGCCGCGGTGGCGGCTGCGTTGAACAGGGCCGGCGCGTTCATGAGGAAGTCGAACCGCTCGTATTCCGGTCCGCTCTTCTGCTGGCTTGGCATTACTTCTTGAGCCTCCGCATCCCGGAACCTGGTGGGTTCCGGCCGATTCGGTACGTATCGGGCTATCTCGTGAAGCAGCTGCTACGCCTCGCCAGTATTGGCACCTCGCTCGCAGGCCGTCAACAAGATCGCAATGTGACGCAGGCAACATCGACCGGGCAGAATATCAATTGCGCCACTTCGGGCCGCCGTGTAAGCATGACGACTCGCCTGCCATCTACACTCAGTTATCCCTTGCTCTTTGTGTCAATTTCGCACGCACGAGGATGGGCATGTTACTGAACAGTTATGATGAATGGTCCCCCCTCAGGGAAGTAATTGTCGGCTCGGCCGAGAGCTATGTTTCGCACGAGCGCGAGCTTTCATTTGAACTCTTTTTCCACGACAACATCGCCGGGGACAACGACGCCGCCCGGCTGGAGTGGTACTACCCGCGGCTGCGCTCCCGGAACGGGACGCCCCCGTCCGCCGGCGGCACCCGGGTCCCGGTGAAGCGACGGTACGTCGACGAACTGAACGAGGACCTCCAGGGACTGGCCGAAACCCTCGCCTCCCTCGGGGTCACGGTGCACCGGCCCACGGACGTCGCCCCGGAGACGGCGGAAGTGCGCACCCCGGCCTGGTCCGCCTCGGTGGTACCCCCGCTCAACCTCCGTGACAACACCCTGATCGCCGGCGACGAGATCATCGAGACCGCACCGATGATCCGGTCCCGGTACTTCGAGACCCAGCTGCTCAAGCCGGTGTTCCAGGAGTACTTCCGGCGCGGCGCCCGCTGGTCCGTGATGCCCCGCCCCCTGATGACCGACGCCTCCTTCGACCTGTCGTACGCCCGCTCCAGCACGGCCGGCGGACCCATGGAGCCCATCGAGGACCCCCGGCCCTCGCGCTACGACGTCGGACACGAGATGCTCTTCGACGCGGCCCAGTGCCTGCGTCTGGGCCGCGACATCGTGGCCAACATCGCCACCCGCAACCACGCGCTCGGCGTCGACTGGCTGGAGCGCCACCTGGAGGGCCGCTTCCGGGTCCACCGCGTGCACCGGCTCAGCGACAGCCACATCGACAGCATGGTGCTGGCCCTGCGCCCCGGAACCCTGCTCTGCCGCTCCGAAGCGGTCCTGGACCTCCTGCCGGAGCCGCTGCGCACGTGGGACGTCATCGTCCCGCCGGCGCCGCAGGCGTACCACTTCCCGCGGTACGAGGACGACGACCTGATCCTCACCAGCCGATACATCGACCTCAACGTGCTCTCCGTCGACCCGGAGACCGTCCTGGTCAACGAGGCCTGCCCCGAGCTGGTGCGCGAGCTGGAACGCCGCGGGTTCACCGTCGTCCCGGTCCGCCACCGGCACCGCCGGCTGTTCGGCGGCGGTTTCCACTGCTTCACCCTGGACACCGTGCGCGACGGCGGCCCCGAGGACTACCTCGGCTGAGCCCTCTGCCGCCCGCCTCGCGCCGAAGGAGGTCCCTCTTGTCCACCGAACCCTTACCCACCGATCCCTTACCCATCGAACCCTCGGCCACGGACCCCTTACCCACCGATCCCTTGCCCGCGCACCCGACCGTCCGTGACCGCCCGTTCGACCCGCCCCGGGAACTGATGGAGTGGCAGGCCGACGAGCCGTTGCGCCGCATGCGCTACCCCGACGGACACATCGGCTGGGTGGTCACCAGCCACGAGCTGACACGGACCGTCCTGACCGACCCCCGCTTCAGCGCACGCTCCGAGTTCAAGCGGGCGCCCGTGCACCGACCGGGCACCGAGCCCTTCTTCGGGGTGCCGGCGGCCCCCGGATGGCTCGTCGACATGGACCCTCCCGAACACACCCGGCTACGACAGCAGTTGGCGGGCCAGTTCACCGCACGCCGGATGAAGGAGCTGAGTCCGCGGCTCGTGGCGATCACCGACGAACTGCTGTCCGGCATGGAACGCGGCGGCCCGGGCGCCGACCTCGTGGAGGCCTTCGCCCTGCCCCTCGCCTCCCAGGTGATCTGCGAGCTGCTCGGCGTCCCGTCCACCGACCGGGCGGAGTTCCAGCGCAACAGCCGCGCCCTGTTCAGCCTCCGCTCGACCGCCGCGGACACCGCCGCGGCCCTGGAACGGCTGTACGCCACCGTCCGCGGCATCGCCGCCGGCGGTGCGACCGCCGGCGGGACGCCCGGACTCCTGCGCGCGCTGGCCGAGGACGGGACCCTGGACACCGAGGAGATCGCCGGGGTCGGCGTCCTGCTGCTGACCGCCGGACACGATTCGACCACCGGATCACTGGCGCTGAGCGTGTTCGCCCTGCTCTCCCACCCCGCGGAGCTCGCCCGACTCAGGGGCGATCCGTCCCTGGTGGACAACGCCGTGGAAGAACTCCTCCGCTACCTGACGGTCTTTCACTACGGCGTCCCACGGACCCCCTTGGAGGACCTGGAGCTCGCGGGCCGGACGCTGCGGGCGGGGGACTCGATCACCGTCTCGCTGTCCGCGGCCAACCGGGACCCGCACTGGTTCGCGCACGGAGCGGACCGGCTCGACCTCACGCGCCGCACCACCGGCCACGTCGCCTTCGGCCACGGCATCCACCAGTGCCTCGGCCAGAACCTCGTCCGGATGCAGATGCGCACCGCCCTGCCCATGCTCCTGCGGCGGTTCCCCACGCTCGCCCTCGCCGTCCCGGCCGAGGAGGTCCGGCTCGCCACCGACATGAGCGTGTACGGGGTCCACCGCCTGCCCGTCACCTGGTGACGCCGACCCCCACGGAGGACCGACGTGCACGTGTCCGTCGCCAGGACGCGCTGTATCGGGTCGGGGCAGTGCGCCCTGGCCCTGCCCGACGTGTTCGACCAGGACCCCGCGGACGGCCGGGTCGTCCTGCTCGACCCGGAGCCGCCCGGTGAGCTGCGCGACGCCGTGGAGGAGGCGGTCGACCGCTGCCCGGTGCAGGCGATCTCGACACGGCCCCCCGACACCACCGCTCCTGACGCCCACCGCCCCTGAAGCCCGTTGCCCTTGAAGCCCGTTGCCCTTGAAGCCCGTTGCCCCTGACGTCCACCGCCCTTGACGTCCACCGCCGAGAAGGAAGCCTTCCGCATGCGACTGAACAGCTTCGACGACTTCACCCCGCTCAAGGAGATCATCGTCGGATCCGCGGACGGGTACGTCGACCGCATCCTCGACCTCTCGTTCGACATGTTCATCAGCGACAACCTCTCGGGCACCCGCGGCTACTTCCCGAGCCTGTCGACCTGGCGCGAGAGCGAGGCCAGGGCCCGGCGCAACGACCCCGACCGCCTCGCCCTCAAGAAGCGCCTGCTCGACGAGCTCGTCGAGGACGTGGAAGGGACCGCCGCGCAGCTCGAAGCCCTCTCGGTGAAGGTCCACCGGCCCCTGGAGCCGGCCCCCGACCTCACCAAGGTCACCACGCCCGCCTGGGACGCGGCGGTGGTCCCCCCGCTCAACGTCCGCGACAACACGCTGATCATGGGCGACGAGATCATCGAGACCCCGCCCACCCTGCGCGACCGGTACTTCGAGAACCAGTTCCTGAAGCCGGTGTTCATGGAGTACTTCGCCCAGGGCGCGCGCTGGACCACCATGCCCCGCCCGATCATGACGGACGCCTCGTTCGACCCGGCCAACGAGAACGCCGCGCCCAACATCGAGGTGCCGCAGGACCCCCGGCCCTCGCCGTACGACGCGGGCGTGGAGCTGATGATCGACGCCGCGAACTGCCTGCGGCTCGGCCGGGACCTGATCGTCAACATCTCCAACGCCAACCACGCCCTGGCCTGCGACTGGCTGGAGCGGCACCTCGACGGCCGCTTCCGGGTGCACCGGATGCACAAACTGACCCAGAGTCACATCGACAGCGTCGTCGTCGCCCTGCGCCCGGGAACCCTGCTGGTCCGCTCGGCGGACGTGGCCGACTTCCTGCCGGAGCCGCTGCGCAAGTGGGAGCTCGTGGTCCCGCCGACCCCGCAGATCAGCGACTACCCGCAGTACCCGGACGGCGACCCCATCCCGCCCAGCCCCTACATCGACCTCAACGTCCTGTCGATCGACGAGAACACCGTCATGGTCAACGACGCCTGCAAGACGCTCATCCGGACCCTGGAGGACCACCGCTTCACCGTCGTCCCGGTGCGGCACCGCCACCGCCGGCTCTTCGGCGGCGGATTCCACTGCTTCACCCTCGACACGGTCCGCACCGGCGGCGCCGAGAACTACCTCTGAGCCCCTCCGGCCAAGGGAGGCCGACCCATGCGCATCACCTCAGGCGGACCGGCCGCGCAGGACGGGCCCGGACCGGACCTGTCCGACCCACGGTTCTACGGCACCGGGGACCCGCACCCGGTGTGGGCACGGCTGCGCGCCGAGGACCCCGTCCACCGGCAGTGCCCCGTCGCCGACAAGCCCGCGTTCTGGGCCGTCACGCGGTACGCGGACGTCTCCCGCGTGCTGGCCCGGCACGGCGAGTTCACCGCGGCGCGGGGCAACATCCTCACCACACTGGGCCGGACCGACATCGCCGGCGGGAAGATGCTCGCGGTCTGCGACCCGCCGCTGCACCGGCGGCTCAAGGAACCGCTGGTGCCGCACCTGTCCCGGCCGGCGGTCCGCGCCCACGAGCCCGCGCTCCGGGAGTTCTCCCGGCGGCTGCTGTCCGCCGGTGCCCGCCAGGACACCTGGGACTTCGCGGCCGAGGCCGCGTTCTACCCGGTGGCCGTCGCGGGGCTGCTGCTCGGCGTCCCGGAGGCCGCCTGGGACCGGCTGAAGCACTTCACCTACGCCGCGGTGGCCGAGTCCGACCCCGACTACGCCCCCGCCGGATCCTCGCGGTCGCAGGTGCTGAGCCGGGCACACTCCGAGATCTTTCTGCACTTCGCCACGGAGGTGGCGCGTCCCGGCCGGGAGCGGGCCGACGACCTCATCGGGGCCCTCCTGCGCGCCGCACCGGACGACGAGCCGCTCAGCCGCCAGGAAGTGATCCTCAACGCCTACAGCCTCCTGATCGGCGCGACCGTCACCACCTCCCACGCGGCCGCCGGCGGCCTCCTGGCCCTGCTGGAGAACCCCGCCGAGTACGCCCGGTGGCGGGACAGCGGGGACACCCCCGCCCTGGTGGAGGAGATCCTGCGCTGGACCTCGCCGGCCAACCACGCCCTGCGCCACACGACGGGCGAGCTGAGGCTCGGCGACACCCGGCTCGGCGCCGGAGAGCCCGTCACCGCGTGGCTGGGCTCGGCCAACCGCGACGAGAGCGTCTTCCCCGAGCCGTTCCGGTTCGCCGTGGACCGCCGGCCGAACCGTCACATCGCGTTCGGCGTCGGGGCCCACCGGTGCATCGGAGCCCACGTGGCGCGACTCGCCCTGACCGTGCTCTTCGAGGAGATCGCCAGGAACTTCGAGCGGATCGAGCTCGCCGGCGAGCCCCGCCACCTGCATTCCACGTTCATCGCGGGCATCAAGAACCTGCCCGTCCGGACCGTCCTGGCGCCGGACGGAGCCGCCCTGCGCGACCTCCCCCCACTGGGCAAGACCCCTGAGGACGACCTGTGACCA
This sequence comes from Streptomyces sp. WAC06614, assembly GCF_003949795.1. Taxonomy (GTDB): domain Bacteria; phylum Actinomycetota; class Actinomycetes; order Streptomycetales; family Streptomycetaceae; genus Streptomyces. The sequence goes on along the minus strand of NZ_RPRY01000035.1, from coordinate 11,674 downwards.
CGCCGCTCCACCCCCTGACCGCGCCGGACGCACCCGGCCCCGAACCCCGTTCGCACCCGTCCCACCACGTGGTCCGGTGTCTGCGGATCGAGGGCGAGTTCGACAGCGCGACCGCACGTGCCGCGGTGCCCCCGGACGCGCCGCCCGTCGACTTCGCCGAACTGCGGGTACCGGCCGAGAAGGCGGTCGAGCTGGCCGCCCAGGAGGCCGCCGCGCCGTTCGCGCCCGCGTCCGGCCCCCTGCTGAGGATCCGCGTGCTGCGCTTCGCCGACCGCGCGTGCCTCCTGCTGGCCGTGGCCCACCGGTCGCTGCTGGACCCCGGGGGCCTCGACGCCTTCCTGGCCGACCACGCGCGCGCCTACAGCGCCGCCCGCCGGGGCGGTCCCGCCGCCCCTGCCGCACAGCAACAGTCCGACCGGCCCGAGCGGTCCGAACGGCCCGAGCGGTCCGACCGGCCCGAGCCGACGTCGGGCCCCTCCGCCGCGCAGGCCGCCGCCGACCTCGCGTACTGGCGGGCCCGCCCGCCGCTCCCCGTGCTGGACCTGCTCACGGACCTGCCCCGCCGGCCGCGGTCCGACCGCGGCGGCGCGGTCGAGCACTTCGTCCTGCCGCCCGACCTGATCAGCGGCCTGCGCGAGCTGTCCGTGAACCCGGACGACCCGGTTACCCCGCACGACCCGGACGGCAGCGCCGCCGTGTACGCGGCCGCCGCCGTGTTCCTCGCCCGCCACACCGGGCAGTGGGAGGTCCCGCTCCTGGTGCCCGTGCGCCCGGCCCCCGCCGGCCCGGGCGGCGCCGCCCGGCCAGAGACCGAGGTGGTGCTGACCCCGCGGCTGGACGACGACCCGACCTTCCGGGAACTGACCGCCCGGACCGCCGCCGAGCTGGCCCGGGCCCGGGCGCACGCCTCGGCCCTCCCGCCCGGCGCCCTCGCACGGCTGACCGGGGACAGCGGTGACCCGGACCGCCAGGCGGTCCCCGTCACGTTCGCCGTCCGCAGCCGCCCCGCCCGGCCGCCGCAGTACGGGCAGACGGTGTGCACCCCCGTCGCCCTGCACCTGGGTACGGCCGCCCGCGACCTCTCCTTCGCCCTCGACCTGCGCGGCGACGCACTGCACGGGACGCTGGAGTACGACACCGACCTGTTCGCCCCGGTCACGGCGCAGCGGCTGGTGCGCCGCCTGGAGGAACTGCTCACCGCGGCCGCCCGACGGCCCGACACCCGCGTCACCGCCCTGCCCGTCCTCCCGTCCGAGGAGCGCGAGCTGGTGGTCACCGCATGGAACCGGACCGCGCGGGAGTTCCCCCGCGACCGCACCACCGCCTCCTTCTTCGAGGAGCAGGTGCGCCGGGACCCCTCGGCGATCGCCGTCGAGCACGAGGACGCGACCCTCACCTACGGGGAGCTCAACACCCGGGCCAACCACCTCGCCCACCGGCTGATCGGCCTGGGCGTGGTCCCCGACCAGCCCGTCGGCCTGTGCCTGCCCCCCTCCCTCGACATGGTCGTCTGCCTGCTCGGCATCCTCAAGGCCGGCGGCGCGTACCTCCCGCTCGATCCGGACTACCCCGCCGAACGGCTCCGCCACGTCGTCGACGACGCCGCGGCCCGCGTCGTCCTCACGGACGCGGAGCACGCGCCCCCCTTCGCCGGGACGGCCGCCCGGGTGCTGCTGCGCGACGCGCCGGAGCCGCCGAACGGGACACCCGCACCGCCCGGGACCGACCCCGAGGTCCCGGCCACCGCGGAACACCTGGCGTACGTCCTCTACACCTCGGGTTCCACCGGCGCCCCCAAGGGTGTGGCCGTCACACACCGTGCGCTCGCCCGGCTCGTCAAGGGCGCGGACTACGTCGAGCTCGGCCCCGACGAGGCGCATCTGCAGCTCTCGCCGCTCTCCTTCGACGCGTCCCTGATCGAACTCTGGGGAGCGCTGCTCAACGGCGGCAGACTGGTCCTGCCGCCCTCCGGGCTGCCGTTCCCCGACCGGCTCGAAGCGGCCCTGCGCCGCCACCGCATCACGACCCTGCTGCTCGTCTCGCCCCAACTGCACGTGGCGGCGGAGCGGTTCCCGCAGGAGCTGGCGCGGGTACGGCAGCTCCTCGTGGGCGGGGACGTGCTCTCGCCGGCCAGCGCGGCGCAGCTCCTGCCGCATCTGGACGACACCCGCTTCCTCCACGTCTACGGGCCCACGGAGTGCACGCTCTTCGCGACCTGGAAGTCCATCGAGGCGGTCGACACGAACCGTCCGACCATTCCCATCGGCCGGCCGATCGCCAACACCCGGACGTACGTCCTCGACGAGGACCTGAACCCGGTGCCCACCGGAGTCCCCGGACACCTGTGGCTCGGCGGCGACGGCCTGGCCCGCGAGTACCTGGGCCGCCCCGAGCTGACCCGGGAGCGCTTCCTGCCGGACCCGTTCGGTCCGCCGGACAGCCGGATCTACCGCACCGGTGACCTGGCGCGCTGGCTGCCGGACGGTGACCTGGAGTTCCTCGGGCGCAGCGACGACCAGGTCAAGGTCCGCGGCTACCGCATCGAACTCGGCGAGGTCGACGCCGCCCTGGCCGCGCACCCGGACGTCCGGTCCGTGGCCACCGTCGTCCGTGACGACGCCCCCGGCGGACAGGCGCTGGCCGCCTACCTGGTGGGCGACCGGCACCTCGACGACCGCGAGCTGCGCGCCCACCTCGCCTCCCGGCTGCCCGCCTTCATGGTCCCGGCGGCCTTCGTCCGGCTCGACGCGATCCCGCTGACCCCGAACGGGAAGGTGGACCGCAAGGCGCTGCCCGCACCGGAGTTCGGGGCCGGCGACGCTCCGCAGGAGGGGCCGCGCACCGAGCTGGAGGCTCAGGTCCTCGGCACGATCGCCGAGGTCCTCGGGCTGCGTGCGGTGGGCGCCGACGAGGACTTCTTCGACCTCGGCGGCAACTCCCTGCTGCTGGTCGACCTGTTCACCCGACTTCAGTCACGGGTCCCGGACAGCGGGCTCACCCTCGTGGACCTCCTGGAGAACCGCACAGGGGCCGGCATCGCCGCACTCGTCGAGCTCTCGCGGGGCGGCGCGTGAACCTCGCCGCCACACCCTGGCTCCTCGGGCGCGTCGAACCCGACGCCCCGGGCGAGCGCCTGTTCTGCTTCCCCCACGCCGGCAGCGGCGCGAGCGCCTTCCGCCGCTGGCCGGGCGCGCTGCCCGCCTCGGTCCGGTGCTGCCCGGTGCAGCTCCCGGGCCGCGAGAACCGACTCGCCGACCCGATGCCGGACACGATGGACGAACTGGCGCAGCACACCGTAGAGGCCCTGCTGCCCCTGCTGCGTCCGCCGTACGTCCTCTTCGGCCACAGCTTCGGCGGCCTGCTGGCCTACGCGGTGGCCCGGCACCTGCACGAGCGGGGGGACCCGCTGCCACGGGCGTTGCTGATCTCGGGCGCCCGCCCACCGCACCTCGCGGCGCAGGAGTCGTACCACACGCTCCCGTACGACGAGCTCCTCGCCCATGTGCGCGCGACCAACGGCATCGCCGAACCCCTCCTCCGGCACGAGGAGTTCGTCCGCCGCCTCCTCGACGTGCTGCGCGTCGACCTGCGGATCGCCGCCGAGTACCGACCCCCGGCCGGCGCACCGCTGCCCTGCCCGGTCCGGTGCCTCGCCGCGGACGACGACCCCGTGGTGCCGCCGTCGCTCGTGGAGGGCTGGCGCGCCTACGCCGGCGGGGAGTTCGACCTCCGGCGGGGCCCCGGCGACCACTACGCGGTGTACGACGTGTCCGGCGCCCTGTTCGCCGAGATCGCCCGCCACGGTCCGGCCGGCCGATGAGGGCGTGCGACCGCCACGAGGACCACCTCGACCGCGACGACCCCACCACGAGGAGACGACCCGTCATGGACACAGCCGTGTCAGCCCGATCCCCGCAGGCCCCGCCGCTGTCCGGCTCCGGAGCCGGCCGACCGCCCGAGCCGCCGTCCTTCCGCGGCAGCACCGCGGCGGACGCACGCCTGCTGACCGCCTACACCGAAGCCTGCGCCGAGTCGGCCGCGGCCATGCCGCCCCCGGCCGAGCGCTCCGCCGCCGAGCGCGGCTCCGCCGACCGGATCGAACAGGCCGCACGACGTGCCAGACACGCCTTCCTCCAGGCGCACGCCGGCCACCTCTACGACGAGCTGACCGACGGCCGCACCCGCCGGCCCCGCCTGGACGAGCTGGCCTTCGCCGCTGCCGAGCACTACCCCGGCCTGGTCCCCGACCGCGCCCAGGTGGCCGCCGACCGCCGACTGCCCCAGGCCGAGAAGTCGGGCGGGGAGATCGACCAGGGCATCCTGTTCGCGCACCTGCTCGACCGGCGCGAGACGGGCGAACACCTCTTGCGGTCGATGCTGGCGCCCACCCCGCGGGCACTCGACCTGCTCCCCGAGTTCCGCAGGACCGGCCGGACGGACCTCGGCCAGGCGACCGTGCACCGTGACGGATGCGTGGCCGAGGTGACCATCTGCAACCAGGACGTCCTCAACGCCGAGGACGACGCGGTGGTCGAGGCCCTGGAGACGGCCGTCGACCTCGCCCTCCTCGACGAGTCCGTGACCGTGGGCGTGCTGCGCGGCAGCGTCCTGTCCCACCCCCGCTACCGCGGCCGGCGCGCCTTCGGCGCCGGTATCAACCTCACCCACCTCTACACCGGGCGAATATCGTTCGTCGACTTCATGCTCCGCCGCGAACTGGGCTACATCCGCAAGCTCATCCACGGCCTGCACCACGGCGCGGCGGACGACCCGTTCCTCCTTCCCGGGGGCAAGCCGTGGGTGGGCGCCGTCGACACCTTCGCCATCGGGGGCTCCACCCAGGTCGCGCTCGTCCTCGACCGGGTGATCGCCGACACCGACGCCTACTTCTCGCTCCCCGCGCTCGCGGAGGGCATCATCCCCGGCGCGGCCAACCTCCGCCTCGGGAGGGTGGTCGGCCGGCGCATGGCCGAGCGGCTGATCTTCTTCGGCGAGAAGGTCAGGGCCACCAGTCCCGAGGCCCGGGCCCTGTGCGACGAGGTCGTGGCGCCGGTGGCGCTCGATGCGGCCGTGGCCGCCTCCGCCGAACGCCTCGCCGACCCCGCGGTCCCCGCCAACCGCCGCATGCTGCACCTGGCCGAGGAGTCCGACGACGTCTTCCGCACCTACATGAGCCGGTACGCGCTGGAGCAGTCCGCCCGTATGCACAGCCCCGACGTGGTGGCCAAGCTGGAGCGGACGTGGATCAACCGCAGGCCCACGGGCACCCGGGCAGGGTGAGCCCAGGCTCACGCCGGTCATGTCGGTCGGACGGCACATGCCACAGGCGCATTCTTACGACTATTGCGGCATCCGGGGGAACGGGTGCGGAAGAACTGACGGTCGGTCATATGCCTGGTCATAGTGGGTGCGGCGGGGCGGGGCGTCGGTACGCCCGCTCCCGCCCGTCCGCACGCCCGTCCGCTCCTCAGGGAGGACCGCATGGACATCGACCGCACGGACATATCCGTTCGGAACGCGCCGGGTTCGCCGGGCCCGTCGTCACGCCGGGCGTTCCCCCGGCGGTTACGCGGCGCGCTGGCCGCCACGCTGCTGGCGGCCGCGGCCGCCGTCCCGCTGACGGCCTCCGGCGCCGCCGCCGCCTCGCCGATCTGCCTGAGCGGCACGCTCCAGTACGACTACCGTTCGGCCGAGGCCGGCACGGCCAAGCCCACGGTGACCAAGCCGGTCCGCAACGCCAACGTCGAGCTGTGGGGCGCCGAGAAGTCCACCGACACCCCGCGCAAGCTCAGCGCCGACTACCAGTACACGGCCGTGGGTGACGGCGGCTTCAACCTGTGCCACACCCCCGCGACCACCACGTCCATGAGCAGCATGTGGGTGCGGTTCCGCGCCGAGAGCACGAAGCTGTGGAAGGTCAGCGACGCCAACGGGGCTGCGTACACGCTGGATTCGCCCGTCCGGACCGGCGTGACCGCCAGCACCTCCCTGGGCACCCTCAAGCCGTCCGCCGACACCGCCCGCGCCTGGCACGCGTTCGACACCGTCAACCTCCTGTGGTGGAGCCGCAACAATCCCGCCGGCATCTGCTGGTCCGCCCACGAGGCGAACGGGAACGCCTGCACCGAGCTGAACATCCGCTGGACCAGCAGCTCGACGGACGGCCCGTACTACGACCTCGCCAACACCGTCCACCTCGCCGCCGGCGACCCCGACTCCGAGCACACCGTGCTGCACGAGGCCGGCCACTTCTTCATGCACCGCCTGTACGACGGCTGGTGGCCCACCGTCACCGGCTGCAACCCGCACTACGTCGAACGGACCAGCTCCGACACCTGCGCCTGGGTCGAGGGCTTCGCCGACTCCGTCGCCGCCTACCTGCTGGGGGACTACCGGTACGTGTTCCCCGACGGCACCAGCGCGGGCTTCACGTACTCGGCCGGCTGGCACACCGGGGACCGGGTCCAGGGCAACGTGGACGGTTCGCTGCTCGACCTGTGGAACCACGTCGACGGCGGCTGGAACGGCACCATCGGCGTCCTGACCGGGCACACCGCCTCGACCTTCGCCCAGTACTTCAAGACGCTGCGGCCCGCCGCGACTCCCGCGCTCAGCACCACCGGGACCGCCCTGACCTACCTGGCCGCCCACACCATCGACTACGGGCCGACGATCGTCGGCGACGGCCGGTACCACAGCCTCACCAACGGTGGAGGCCTGGCCCTGGAGCACGTCGGTCAGTGCGCCGCCACGACCGATGTCGTGGCCGGCATCACCACGTACGACCCCACGCGGGCCTCGCAGCGGTGGAAGACGGACGCGAACGGTGACGGCACGGCGCGGATCTACGACAGCTGCCCCGACCCGCTCACCCTGACCGCGCCCGCCGGCGCCGGCGCCCAGGTCACCCTGAAGGCCTTCAACGCCACCGACCCGTACCAGAAGTGGCGGGTCACCCAGAACACCAGCGGAACCCTGACCCTCACCAACCCGACGACCGGATACGTCCTCGACAGCACCGGCCTCACCGCCGGCTCCGCCGTCACCGTGACCGCGGCCGGGAATGCGCCCACGCAGAACTGGGCCAAGTTGAGCTGACGTTCGGGGCGCGACCGGTGCGGCCCGGGCCGCACCGGTCGCGTTCTGCTACAGGTAGGGGCGGGTGATCAGCTCGATCAGGTGGCCGGAGGGGTCCTTGAAGTACACGCCCCGACCGCCGTGTTCGTCGTTGATCTCACCGGCGCGGCGCATCTGCGGGTCGGCCCAGTGCACGATGCCGCGGTCGCGCAGCCGCTGGTACGCGCGATCGAACAGCGGGTCGTCGAGCAGGAACGCGTAGTGCTGCATCTGGATCTCCACCGGGGGCTCGGCGAACTGCAGCAGCACGCCGTCGGCGAACCGGATGTTGGTGAACGGGCCCCAGGACGGCGCCTCTTCGAGCTCCAGCAGCTCGCGGAAGAGCCGGGCCGACTCGTTGCGGTCGGTGGAGGCGATGATGGTGTGGTTGAACGTGGCTGACATACGGATGACCTCACAAGGGTTCGACACGGAAAGGGACTCGCGATGCGGCGAGTACCGGGAGGTCCGCGTGCCGAACTGCGGGGGTGCGTGATCTGCACCCACCGTGCGATCAGCCCTCCACCGGATGGCCGATCCGTGCGTGGCGTCGTGCCGGTCCGGTGTTCACGAGGGGGACGTTACGTGATCGAACCGGCCGGGGCAACCGTCCGACGGCCGGCCGCGGTCAGTGCGCCGCCCAGGCCCGGGTGCTGAGCTCGGGGCACAGCAGGACGTCCGCCGCCGTGCAGGCGAGGGCCTGCGCCGCGGCGAGCAGGACGCGGCGACCGCGCGGTGATGCGGCCGCGGCCGCGAACGCGGCTGTGTGGTCGCTGCCGTCGGCCGGATCCATGACGGCGAGGAAGGGGTGGATGGCGGGCAGGCGGCTGCTGACGTTGCCGATGTCGGACGACCCCAGGTACACGCCGGGCTGAGGATCCGTCAGCCGGATCCCGGCGCGGTCCAGGTGCCCGGCGAACCGCGCGGAGAGCACCGGGTTGTCCTGGAAGTGCTCGTAGCGTGCGCCCACTTGTGCCACGGTGACCGTGGTCCCGGTGGCCGCGGCCGTCCCCTCGGCGCACCGCTGCAGCTCGCCCGCGAGCGCCTCCAGTGCGGCGGTGGTCGCGCCGCGGAGCCCGAACAGCCCTTCGGCGTAAGCGGGCACGACGTTGGTGGCGCGTCCGCCGTCGGTGACGATGCCCTGGACGTGCGACCCCGGCGGGAGCCGGCGGTGCAGCACCCCCAGGGTGTTGAACAGCTGGATCAGGGCGCCCAGCGCGTCGACGCCCTCGGTCGGGTTGCCGGTGGGATGGGCGGCGCGGCCGTGGAAGGCGATCCGGACCTGGGCGCTGGCGGTCAGTGGCGCCCACGACCAGCTGTGGACGCCGGGATGCACCATCAACGCCGCGTCCACCCCGTCGAACACCCCGGCGTCCACCAGCGCCACCTTGCCCCCGCCCCGCTCCTCCGCGGGCGTGCCCACGGCCAGCAGACAGCCCGGCGGGTCGCCGAGGGCGGCCCGCACGGCGAGGGCCGCGCCCAGGCCGGCCGCGGCGATCAGGTTGTGCCCGCACGCGTGGCCGAGCCCCGGCAGCGCGTCGTACTCCAGGAGCAGCGCCACCCTCGGCCCCTCGCCGCTGCCGGCCGACGCGGTGAACGCGGTGGCCAGTCCGGCCGTCGCGTGCTCGACCCGGAAGCCCTCCCGTGCCAGCTCCGACGTGAGCAGCGCGGCGGCCCGGTGCTCCTCGTAGGCGGGCTCGGGGTCGCGGTGGAGGGCCGAGGCGATGTCCCACAGTCGGTCGGCGCGGACCGCGACGGCCTGCCGGATCCGGCGGTGGACGTCGACGTCGACGATGACGGGGTCGACGGCTTCGGGGTCGAGGGCGTCGGGCACGGAGGACCTCCCTGGGCGGGGTCGTCGTCGTGCGTGTTCCCCGGCGGCGCCCCTTGATGTGCCGTCCCTCGCCGTGCCGTCAGCCCTTGCTCCACCCCGTCGTGCCGGAGTAGGCGTCGAGCAGGTCCACCACGAAGACGAGGGTCGAGCCCGGCGGGATCAGCGATGACGGGGACCGGTTGCCGTAGCCGAGGCGCGGCGGAATGATCAACTCGCGCCGGCCACCGACCCGCATCCCCCGCACCCCGCGGTCCCAGCCCTTGATGACCCGGCCGCTGCCCAGGGCGAACTTGAACGGCTCGCCCCGGTCCCAGGAGGCGTCGAACTCCTTCCCGGACGCGAAGGTCACCCCGACGTAGTGGACCCGCACCACCATCCCCGGCTTCACCTCGGGCCCGTCCCCGACGACCAGGTCCCGGACGGTCAACTCGGTCGGAGCGTCCCCCTCCGGGACGTCGACCCGCGGCTTCGTCGGTTCACTCATGGCAGCCTCACCCCTGGCGACGTTCCGTTCGGTACGGGGACACGCTACCGAGCGGGCCGGGACCGCACGCGGCCTCGCCGGTGCTCTAGCGGGCGCCGGCCAGCCAGTCCGCGTAGCGGGTCGGGGCCAGGCGGGCGCCGGGGCCCGGCGTGAGGACGTCGCCGGGGACCGCCGCGAACATGCCGGCCCGGTCGTCGGTGACGACCGTCCGGGGGTCCTGGCGGAGGGAGAGGGTGAGCCGGCCCAGCTCGTCCAGGGTGAAGACCTCGGGGCCGGCGACCTCGGCCGTGCCGTCGAGCGGCTCGCCGGTGGCGACGTCGGCCAGGGCCGCGACCACGTCGGCCGTCGCGACCGGCCGGACCGGGGTGGCGGGCAGCCGGACGGTGCTGTCGTCCGCGGTCCAGGACATGACCGCGTCCATGAACTCGAAGAACTGGGTGGCGCGCACGATCGAGTACGGGGTGGGCCCGCCGCGCAGGAGCTCCTCCTGGAGCGTCTTCGCACGGTAGTAGTCCAGCTGCGGCACCTGGTCGACCCCGACGATGGACAGCACGACCTGGTGGCGGACGCCCGCGCGTTCGCCGGCGGCGAGGAGGTTCCCCATGGTGGTGTGGAAGAACTCCGGGGAGGCCTCGTCGAAGGTGGGGGAGTTCGTGACGTTGACGACCGTCTCCGCGCCCGCGAGCGCCTCGTCCAGTCCCGTGCCGGTGAGCAGGTCGACCCCGCTCGACAGGGACGCGGCGACCACCTCGTGTCCGGCGTCGCGCAGCCGGGAGACGAGCTGGGAGCCGATCAGTCCGGTACCGCCGATGACCGTGATCTTCATGGCCTTGTCCTTCCGCGCAGTCAAACTCGGACAACTCTTGTCCGAGATGATACTCGGATATTCTGGGTCCGAGTACCAGAGCGCGGGGAGGGGAGGGCGTATGAAGCTGTCCGGTGGCGTGGAATGGGCGCTGCACTGCTGTGTGGTGCTGACCGCGGCGACCGAGCCCGTCCCGGCCGCCCGCCTGGCGCTGCTCCACGACGTCTCGCCCAGCTACCTCGCCAAGCAGATGCAGTCCCTGTCCCGCGCGGGCCTGGTCACCTCCGTCCAGGGCAAGACGGGCGGGTACGCCCTGACCAGGGCGGCCTCCGAGATCACCGTGCTGGACGTGGTGCAGGCCGTCGACGGGGCGGGCCCGGCCTTCGTGTGCACCGAGATCCGCCGGCGCGGCCCCCTGGGCACCCCGCCCGAGGAGTGCACCGCGCCGTGCGGCATCGCCCGTGTGATGGGCGCCGCGGAGGCTGCCTGGCGGGCGTCGCTGCGCGGGGTCACCATCGCCGACCTGGTCGCCTCGGTGGAACGGGACAACGGCCCCGAGGCACTCCCGGGCATCGGTGCCTGGCTGAACCCGACGAGCTCCCCCTAGGCCCGCTGCTGCAGCGGGACGGCCGGTCCCTTCGGCAGGAGTTCGACCGTCACGAAGGCCACCACCGAGGCCAGGATCGCCACCGGGATCATCGCCGTGCTGCCGAGGACCAGGACCACCAGCAGCACGCTGCTCACCGGCAGCCGCAGGGCGGCGGTCGACGCGGCGGACATGCCGGCCGCGAGCCCCGCGCCGACGCCGAGGCCCGGCAGCGGGGCCAGCAGCACACCGGCCGCGGCGCCGAGGAACAGGGCCGGGAAGATCGGGCCGCCGCGCAGACTGCCCAGGCACACGCCGTAGCCCACGCCCTTGCACAGCAGGACCGCGACGAGCGCCCCCACGCCCCAGGCCTGCGGGCTCGCGGTCAGCTCGGCCAGGGTGGCCTGGCCCGAGGAGGCCACGTCGGCCGGCGGCCGCCCGGTGGTCACGGCGTACACCGCGGCGCAGCCGCCGGCCAGCAGCCCGAACACGGCCGTGCGCGGCACGGTCCGCTCCGCGACCCGCAGCGCGGTCAGCCGGCCGCCGTACTGGATCGCGTAGACCCCCAGCCCGACGAGCACGGCCAGGAGGATCCCCCAGACCACGTCCCCGGTGTCGAGCCGCCCGAAGGCGACGCCCGGCTTCACCCGCAGGCCGCCGGCCTCCAGCCCCGTCCAGCGGCCGAACCCGGTGAACACCAGCGAACCGATCCCGCTCGACAGCAGCGCCGGCAGCATCACCGCGAACAGCTGGGGCCCGCCGACGCCCACGATCTCCATCAGCATCACGGCCGCGACCAGCGGATTGCCGAAGATCGACGCCATGGCCGCCGCGGCCCCGGCCGTGCTC
>NZ_RPRY01000351.1 GCF_003949795.1 Streptomyces sp. WAC06614 | reverse complement strand
GCCGCGTACGAGCCGCCGGCGCCGTACGAGCCCCCGGCCCCGGCGCCGTACGAGACCTCCGCTCCCGCCCCGGCCCCCGTGCCGGTGCCGCGGGCGTTCGGGCCGTGGACGGCGACCATCGGCCCGGACCGGGCCTACTTCACGGCGATGATGCAGCGCAGCGGCCCCGAGGCCGCCGGGCTGGACCTGCCCGCGTACGTGCCCGAGCAGCACCTCACGCTGTCCGGCGGGCAGATCACCATCGGCCGCCGCCGGGCCTCGTCCCCGGAGAGCCCGGACATCGACCTGTCGGTGCCGCCCGAGGACCCTGGCGTCTCGCACCGGCACGCGGTGCTGGTGCAGCAGCCGGACGGGAGCTGGGCCGTGGTGGACCAGAACTCCACCAACGGCACCACGATCAACGGCGCCGAGGACCCGATCCAGCCCTACGTCCCGGTCCCGCTGTCCGACGGGGACCGGGTCCACGTGGGTGCCTGGACCACCATCACGGTCCGCCGCGGCCAGGGCTGAACGCGCCCCTCAGCCTTCCTCCTCCCCCAGGGGCCACACGTAGGGCCCCTGGGGGTCGTCGAGCCAGGACCACTGGCCGCCGGGAGTGACCGTCACCCCGAAGCGCTCGCGCCCGGGCCGGTCCTCCCGGCGCCACAGGTCCAGGGCCTCGCGCGGGTGCAGCGCGCCCGTGGTCAGCAGCAGCATGAACTGGAAGCGGTCGTTCTCCAGCAGCTCGTACGGCACCCCGCCGGCCGGCCCGGACGGCACCGCGGCCGCCCCGCGCAGCGGCACGAAGTACGCCGGCGTGTGCAGGAACCGGCCCTCGGCCAGCTCGGCGTCCCGTACCTCCAGCGCGATCAGCCCGGTGGACAGCGGCGCCAGGATCCGGCCGCCCGGCCGGCACTGGGCGAGCCAGGCCGGCGGGATCCTCGGCAGGGTGCAGGTGGCGAGGATCCGGTCGTACGGGGCCCGGGCCGGGCAGCCGCGGGCACCGTCCCCGGTGACCACGGCGGGGTGGAGGCCGAGGGCGGCCAGGTGGGTCCGGGCGGACTCGGTGATCTCCTCGTCGAGGTCCACGGTGGTGACGTGCTCGTCGCCGAGGCGGTGGCACAGCAGGGCCGCGTTGTAGCCGGTGCCCGCCCCGATCTCCAGCACGTCGTCCCCGTCGCGGACGTCGAGCGCCTGGAGCATCTTCGCCATGAGCGAGGGCTGGCTGCTGGAGGAGAGCAGTTCGCCGTCCCGCACCCGCGTGGCCAGCGGCTGGTCCGTGTACACCCCGCGCAGCCAGCGGGCCCGGCGGGCGGGGTCGGGGTCCTCGCCCCACAGCCGTTCGTGGCCGCCGCCCCGGCCGGTCCAGAAGAACGGCACGAACACGTGCCGGGGGACGGCGGCGAAGGCCGCCCGCCAGGCCGGGTCGTGCAGCACCCCGGCGGCCACCAGCTCGCGCACCTGCGCGGCGTGCGCGACCTCCGGGTCCACCAGGTGCGTCCGCGCCTCGTGTGCGCCCATGGGTCCACTGTGCTGCGCCGGCCGCCGGGAGGCGAGTGGTCCTAGGACCGGGGTCCTCCGTCCGGGCGTCTGAGACGATGGTCGGGTGAATGAGATTCCGCAGGACACGCTTCAGGAGCAGACGTTCTACGAGCAGGTGGGCGGCGAGGAGACCTTCCGGCGCCTGGTCCGGCGCTTCTACCAAGGGGTCGCCGAGGACCCGCTGCTGCGTCCGATGTACCCCGAGGAGGACCTCGGCCCCGCCGAGGAGCGGTTCGCGCTGTTCCTGATGCAGTACTGGGGCGGTCCGACCACCTACAGCGAGAACCGCGGCCACCCCCGGCTGCGGATGCGGCACGCCCCGTTCCAGGTGGACAAGGCCGCGCACGACGCATGGCTGCGCCACATGCGGGAGGCCGTGGACGAGCTGGGGCTGTCGCCCGAGCACGAGGCCCAGCTGTGGCGCTATCTGACGTACGCCGCCGCGTCGATGATCAACACGGCGGGCTGAGGTTCAGACCGGGCGCACCTGGAGGGCGCCCAGGCCGCCGCCGGGCCGGCGCAGGGCCACGGAGCCGAACGGGGTGCGCAGGCGCAGCCAGCTGCCGGCGCTGAACAGCGCCACGGCGGCGGGCAGGCCGGGCGCACCGGCCGTACCGGCCGCGGCGGGGGCCGGGGCGGAGGCCGGGGCGGGCACGGTGGCCCGGACCGGCCGCAGGAAGCCCAGGGACTGCGCGGCGTGCACGGCGCGCAGCGGGAGCTCGGTGTCACCGAGCGTGCGGGACCAGATCTCGCGGCCGATCCGGTCGCGCTCGGCGCGGGTGCGCCGCTCCGGGGGCAGGGCCTCGTCCCGGGCCCGGAACTCTTGGACGGCCGCGGCGACCGCCGCCCGCATCGCCTCGACGCCGGGCAGACCCGGCACCTCGGTCCAGCCGCCGCGTGGCGGCAGCACCCCGGTCCAGGGCGGTCCGGTGACGGCGGCGGGCACGGCGACCGTGCCGGCCTGCTCGTCGACCGCCTCCAGCAGCTCGCCCGCGGAGACGGTCACGTCCAGCCCGGCCGGGCCGTCGAGCCGGGCCGTGCGGACGGCCAGCACCTCGAAGGACGGCGGCCGGCCGAAGACGGCGAGCGCGCCGCCGCCGGCCTGGAGCCGTACCGCGGCGGCGCGGTCGTAGTGCACGAGCCGGCCCAGGAAGGCGGCGAGGTCCGCCGCCTCCCCGGAATCGGCGAAGCGCAGCTGCCCGGTCATGCGGCCCGGGCCGAACCCGTCGAGGAGGCCGAGTCGTCGACGTACTCCTGGAGGAACGTGCGCTCCTCCTCGGTGATCCGGCGCGGACGCTGGGTCTCCAGGTCGAAGGGCACGACGACGGTGGACGCCTGGACGTACACCGTGCCGGGGCCTTCGGCGTCCTTGATCTCGTAGGAGATGGTCAGGGACGCCGCGCCTATCTTCGTCACCCACGACTCGATGACGACCGGCTCGTGCCGGTGCACCAGCGGCCGCTTGTAGTCGATCTCGTGGCGGGCCACGACGGACCCGCCCTGGAACGACGTCGAGCCGTTCCCCGGCGCCAGTCGGAACATGAAGTCGATCCGCGCCTCCTCCAGGTACCGGAGGAAGACGACGTTGTTGACGTGCCCGAAGGCGTCCATGTCCGACCAGCGCAAGGGGCACCGGTAGATGTGTCGTGCCACGGTCTTCGCCAGCCTCAGCCTCGGGTGAGCTTCTTGTAGGTGGCGCGGTGCGGACGCGTCGCGTCCGGGCCGAGCCGCTCGACCTTGTTCTTCTCGTAGGACTCGAAGTTGCCCTCGAACCAGAACCACTTCGAGTCGCCCTCGTACGCCAGGATGTGCGTGGCCACCCGGTCCAGGAACCAGCGGTCGTGGGAGACGACCACGGCGCAGCCGGGGAAGTCCAGCAGCGCGTTCTCCAGGGAGGACAGGGTCTCGACGTCGAGGTCGTTGGTGGGCTCGTCGAGGAGCAGCAGGTTGCCGCCCTGCTTGAGGGTGAGCGCCAGGTTCAGGCGGTTGCGCTCACCGCCGGAGAGCACGCCGGCCGGCTTCTGCTGGTCCGGGCCCTTGAAGCCGAACGCGGAGACGTAGGCGCGGGACGGCATCTCGACCTGGCCGACGTTGATGTAGTCCAGCTCGTCCGAGACGACCGCCCAGAGGGTCTTCTTCGGGTCGATGTTGGCGCGGCCCTGGTCGACGTAGGAGATCTTGACGGTCTCGCCGACCTTGATGTCACCCGCGTCCGGGGCCTCCAGGCCCTGGATCATCTTGAACAGCGTCGTCTTGCCGGCGCCGTTCGGGCCGATGATGCCGACGATGCCGTTGCGCGGCAGGGTGAAGGACAGGTCGTCGATGAGGACCTTGTCACCGAAGGCCTTGGAGAGGTTGTTGACCTCGACCACGATGGAGCCCAGGCGCGGGCCCGGCGGGATCTGGATCTCCTCGAAGTCCAGCTTCCGCATCTTCTCGGCCTCGGCGGCCATCTCCTCGTAGCGGGCGAGGCGGGCCTTGGACTTGGCCTGGCGGCCCTTGGCGTTGGAGCGGACCCACTCCAGCTCTTCCTTGAGGCGCTTCTGGCGCTTCTCGTCCTTCTTGCCCTCGACCTTGAGGCGCTCGGCCTTCTTCTCCAGGTAGGTGGAGTAGTTGCCCTCGTACGGGTGGGCACGGCCGCGGTCGAGCTCGAGGATCCACTCGGCGACGTTGTCGAGGAAGTACCGGTCGTGGGTGACGGCCACGACACAGCCCTTGTACTGGGCCAGGTGCTGCTCCAGCCAGTTCACCGACTCGGCGTCGAGGTGGTTGGTGGGCTCGTCGAGGAGCAGCAGGTCGGGGGCCTCCAGCAGCAGCTTGCAGAGGGCGACGCGGCGCTTCTCACCACCGGAGAGGGTGGTGACCGGCCAGTCGGCGGGCGGGCAGCCCAGCGCGTCCATGGCCTGCTCCAGCTGGGCGTCGAGGTCCCACGCGTTGGCGTGGTCGAGGTCCTCCTGGAGCTTGCCCATCTCCTCCATCAGCTCGTCGGTGTAGTTCGTCGCCATTTCCTCGGCGATCGCGTTGAACCGGTCGAGCTTGCCCTTGATCTCGGCGACGCCGTTCTGGACGTTCTCCAGGACGGTCTTGGACTCGTCGAGCTTGGGCTCCTGCATGAGGATGCCGACGGAGTAGCCGGGCGTCAGGAAGGCGTCACCGTTGGACGGCTGCTCGATGCCCGCCATGATCTTCAGGACGGTGGACTTACCGGCGCCGTTCGGGCCGACCACGCCGATCTTCGCCCCCGGCAGGAAGTTCAGGAAGACGTCGTCGAGGATCACCTTGTCGCCGTGCGCCTTGCGCGCCTTGCGCATGGTGTAGATGAACTCAGCCAAGAGAAACCGTCCGGCAGATCGTGGGGTGGGCAGATACACCCCATCTTGCCAGCCGTCCACCCTCCGGCGGAAACCCGTTCCCGGGAGCCCGGGGTGCGCGAAGGGGGCGCCGCCGGTGGCGGCACCCCCTTCGTACGTGCTGTCGGTGCAGGTCAGGCCGCGGAGCCGGGGCGCCGGCGGCGGGCCGCCAGGACCAGGCCGGTGCCCGCGACGAGGGCGGTGCCGGCGGCGCCGGCGGCCCAGGTGGTGCCCTCACCGGCGCCGGTGGCGGCCAGGGTGCGGCCGCCGCCGTTGGCGGAGACGTTGCTGTTGCCGGTGGCGACGGTCTGGGTGGCGGTCGAGCCGGAGCCGCCGGCGCCGTTTCCGTTTCCGGTGCCGTTGCCGTTGCCGTTGCCGCTTCCGCTGCCGCCCTTGCCGTTCTTGGCGGCCTCCTCCTCGGCCTTCTTGTCCTTGGCGCGGGCCTCGTGCTGGCCGGTCTCCAGGAACTTGACGCGGTCCTCGGGGGTGCCGTTCAGGGCGGCGCGGCCCTTCTCCTTCACCTCGGGGCCGCCGAGGCTGACGATCTGGGCGATCAGCACGCGGTTGTCCTGGTCACGGGCGGTGTGCTGGCCCGTCTTGAGGAACTCCGCGCGGTCCTTGGGGCTGCCGTTCATCGCCGCACGCCCCTTCTCCTTCACCTCGGGACCGCCGGTGCTGATGATCTGGGTGATCAGCACGCGGTTGTCCTGGTCGCGCAGCTCGTGCTGGGTGACGGCGAGGAACTGGAGCGCGTCGGCGAGGGTGTGCTTCGTGTGGAAGAAGTCGTTGATCCCCTTGCGCAGGATCGGGCCGGCCTCGTGATCCAGGCGCGCGATGGCGATGCGCGCGTCGTCGAGGCGGATCGCAGGGACCTCGTTCTCCAGGAACGCGCGCATCTGGGCCGGGGTGCCCTTGAGGGCCTCCCGGCAGGCGTTGCGCAGGAACTCGGAGGCGGTGGGATCCGCGATGATCGCCAGGATCGCGAGCCGGTCGTCCTCGGCCTGCTTGTCGGCGGGCTTGTCCGCCGGCTTGTCGGCCTGCTTGCCCGCAGCGGGCGTCCCGGTGGCGGGAGCGGCGGGGTCGGCCGCCGGCGGCTGGTCCGGGACGCCCTGGGACGGCGGGCCGGCCGGGGTGGCCGGGTTCCCGTCGGCGAAGGCCGGGGAGGAGAGAAGAACGGCCGGAGCAAGGGCGGCGGCGGTGACCGCCGCGGCGATCCGGGACAACTTCAAGAGAGCACCCACTCTGTTCGCTCGTGTCGTGATGATCAAAGGACCGGGGTCACTCTAGGCGGCGCGCCGACGCCGCTACCAGCCGGTTCATCCGGAATTGATCATTCTGCGTCGGGGGCGGCCCGGTAGACGGTGAGCGCCTCGGGCAGCGCCTCGACGACCAGCGAGGCGGGGGCCGGCGCGTACTCGCCGTCGTAGGCGTACGGCGTCCCCGGCGGGATCTCGGAGATCCGCAGGGTGCGCAGCCGGGTGGCGGTGTGCACGGGCGACCGGGACAGCGGCCCGGCGAGCGCGGCGGCGAGCAGCCGCGGCCCGGGCCGGCCGCCGCCGTGCACCAGCCGTACGTCGAGCAGCCCGGCCCCCGGCGCGACCCGGCGACCCGGCGCCCCGCCGCGATTGAGGTAGACCCCGTTTCCCGCGAAGAGCAGCCACACGGGCCGCCGCCGCCCGGCCACCCGCACCACCACGGGCCGCTCGGCCCGCAACACCCGCACCGCAGCCACCACGGCAGCCACGCCGCTCCCCACCCGAGGCGCCCACGCCAGCCGATGCCGCAACAGCTCGGGGTAGGCCCCGAGACTGAACGTATTGAGGAAGTACCCAACCTCCCCACCGCCCGTGGTCCCGCCGCCCCGACCGGGGCGGGCGGGGTCGGCGCCGTCAGCGGCGTTAACGAGGTCGGCGGCGTCGGCAGGGGCGGCATCGTGGGCAGGGGCGGCGGCGTCGGCGGGGGTCCCCGCCGTGACCGGGGACAGGATCCCGGCGTCAGTGCCCTCCCACGGG
>NZ_RPRY01000350.1 GCF_003949795.1 Streptomyces sp. WAC06614 | reverse complement strand
CCGGCGGACGGGCCGTCTCGCGGCGGGGGCTGCTGGCCGCGGCCGGCGCCGCCGGGGCCGTGGGCCTGGTCGGCGTCGGCGCGGGTACGGCGTCGGCGGCCGGCCGGGGCTCGGCCGCGATGGTCGTGCGCAACGCGCGGGTGTTCACGGGCACGGGCGACGGGCGGCCCGCCTCGGCCGTGGCGGTCGGGCGGGACGGGCGGATCCTCGCCGTGGGCGGGGACGCCGAGCTGCGCCGGCTGCTCGGGCGGGACACCGAGGTGGTCGACGCCCGCGGCAACACGCTGATGAGCGGGATCCACGACGGGCACGTGCACCCGCTCGGCGCGGGCGACCGCTCGCTGCGGCCCTCGCTGGAAGGCGCCGAGACCACGGTCGCGGAGCTGACGGAGCTGCTCGCCGGGTTCCTCGCCGCGACCGGCGGCGCGGGCGCGGAGCCCGACGGCTGGCTGGTGGTGGAGGACTGGAACCCGGTCGGCCTGCTGCCGGCCGGCACCGAGGCCCACCACGCGATCCTCGACGCCCTGCCGACCCGCCGGCCGATCGCGCTGGTCGGCGGTGACGGGCACAACCTGTGGGCCAACCAGCGGGCCCTGGACATCGCGGGCATCACCGCGGCCACCCCGGACCCGGTCGGCGGCAAGGTGGTCAAGGGCCCCGACGGGCGGCCGACGGGCGTGCTCAAGGACGACGCCCAGGAGCTGGTCAAGCGGCACGTTCCGACCCCGACCCGGGCCGAGCTGGTGGCGGCCTGCGCCGCCGTGCTGGAGCAGGCGGCCGCGTCCGGCATCACCACGATGATGGACGCCCTGGTCGGACGGCACGAACTGGAGCTCTACCAGGCGCTCTCGGCGGACGGCCGGCTGCCGCAGCGGATCGTGCCCGCGGTCCGGCTGGACGCCGTACAGTCCACCGACCCGGCCGCGGCGGTGGCGTACGCGCGCGGGCTGGAGCGGGAGTTCGGCGGGGTGCCGGGGCTGCGGTTCGGGACGGTGAAGGTGTTCCTGGACGGGGTCATCGAGTACCCGGCGCAGACGGCGGCGCTGCTGGAGCCGTACCTCGACGGCAACGGGCGGCCGACCACGAACCGCGGCGAGCTGTACGTCGCGGCCGACGCCTACGGGAAGCTGACCGCCGCGTTCAACCGGATCGGCTGGCAGATGCACGCCCACGGCCTGGGCGACCGGGCGGTGCGGACCGCCCTGGACGGCTACGCCTACGCCCTGCGGGCCACGGGCCGGCGGGACCTGCGCAACACGGTGGCCCACCTCCAGCTCGTGGATCCGTCCGATCTGCGGCGGTTCGCCCCGTTGGGTGTGGCCGCGTGCATGCAGTTGCAGTGGGCGGCCGAGGACACCTGGACGATGGAGGCCCTGCTGCCGTACATCGGCCCCGCCCGGCACCGCTGGATGTATCCGGCGCGGAGCCTGGAGCGGGCGGGGGCCCGGCTGACCGGAGGCTCGGACTGGCCGGTGGACGCGCTCCAGGTGTGGAACCAGCTCCGCACCGCGATCGACCGGCAGGGCGCGCACGGCACGGGCCCGCTCCACGTCGAGCAGGAGGGCTTGAGCCGTACCTCGGCACTGCGCATGCACACCCTCGGCACGGCCTGGCAACTGCGCCAGGACGGCCTGACCGGCACGGTGGAGCCGGGCAAGGCGGCGGACCTGGTGCTGCTGGACCGGGATGTGACGCGGTGCCCGGTGGCCGACATCAGCTCGACGCAGGTGCGGCTCACCCTGGTGGACGGGCGCGTGGTGCACGACGCCGACTCGGCCACCGGCCGGGCGGCGACGGCCCGCACGGCCCGCGCGACGGCGGCGCCCCGGCCGGCGTCGTACGCGGCGGTCCACGGCGGCCGGCACCGGGCCTGCGGATGCGGCGGCGGCGCGGGCCACTGAGCGGGGCCGCAGCCGTCCCGGCCGGGCGCCGCGGACCCGGCCGGGACGGCTGTGCAGGCCGGCCGGGACGGCTGCGCGGGCCCGGCCGGGACGACTGCGCGGGACACCGGAATGCCCGAAAAAGTCCAAGAGGCAGTTTTGTCGGGTCCATCGGGATCTGACGGTCGGTAACACCCGTCTGCCACACCCGATGAGCACCTCATCTCATATCTGAGATACGGTGCACCCATGGCAGACGACTACCTCGTACGCATCGGCAAGCTCATCCGTGACGCCCGGCAACACCGGGGCTGGACGCAGAGTCAGCTCGCCGATGCGCTCGGCACCAGCCAGAGCGCCGTCAACCGCATCGAACGCGGAAACCAGAACATCAGCCTTGAGATGATCGCCCGAATCGGTGAGGCCCTCGACAGCGAGATCGTCTCTCTGGGCTACGCCGGCCCGATGCACCTGCGCGTGGTCGGCGGTCGTCGCCTGTCCGGTGCGATCGACGTCAAGACCAGCAAGAACGCGTGCGTCGCCCTGCTGTGTGCCTCGCTGCTCAACAAGGGCCGTACGGTCCTGCGCCGGGTCGCCCGGATCGAGGAGGTCTACCGTCTCCTGGAGGTCCTGAACTCCATCGGCGTCCGCACCCGCTGGATCAACGGCGGCGTGGACCTGGAGCTGGTCCCCCCGGCCGTCCTCGACATGGACGCCATCGACGCGGAGGCGGCCGTCCGCACCCGCAGCATCATCATGTTCCTGGGCCCGCTGCTGCACCGGATGGACAGCTTCCGCCTGCCCTACGCCGGTGGCTGCGACCTCGGCACCCGGACCATCGAGCCGCACATGATCGCGCTGCGCCGGTTCGGCCTGGACATCACCGCCACCGAGGGCATCTACCACGCCCAGGTCGCCCCCGGCGTGAGCCCGGACCGGCCGATCGTGCTGACCGAGCGCGGGGACACCGTCACCGAGAACGCGCTGCTCGCCGCGGCCCGCCACGACGGCGTCACGGTCATCCGCAACGCCTCCTCCAACTACATGGTCCAGGACCTGTGCTTCTTCCTGGAGGCGCTGGGCGTCAAGGTCGAGGGCATCGGCACCACCACGCTGACCGTCCACGGCGTGCCGAACATCGACATGGACGTCGACTACTCCCCCTCCGAGGACCCGGTCGAGGCAATGAGCCTGCTGGCCGCCGCGGTGGTCACGGAGTCGGAGCTGACGATCCGCCGGGTGCCGATCGAGTTCATGGAGATCGAGCTCGCGGTCCTGGAGGAGATGGGCCTGGACCACGACCGTTCGGCGGAGTACACGGCCGACAACGGCCGTACCCGCCTGGTCGACCTGACGGTCCGTCCGTCGAAGCTCGAAGCGCCGATCGACAAGATCCACCCGATGCCCTTCCCGGGCCTGAACATCGACAACGTCCCGTTCTTCGCGGCCATCGCCGCCGTGGCCCAGGGCAAGACCCTGATCCACGACTGGGTCTACGACAACCGCGCCATCTACCTCACCGACCTGAACCGCCTCGGCGGCCGCCTCCAGCTCCTGGACCCCCACCGCGTCCTGGTCGAGGGCCCCACCCGCTGGCGCGCCGCCGAAATGATGTGCCCCCCGGCCCTCCGCCCGGCGGTGGTCGTCCTCCTGGCCATGATGGCCGCCGAGGGCACCTCGGTCCTGCGCAACGTCTACGTGATCAACCGCGGCTACGAGGAACTGGCCGAGCGCCTCAACTCGGTGGGCGCCCAGATCGAGATCTTCCGCGACATCTAGGGCGTTTCCTTCCGATCATCGGATCGTTGGTTGACGTGTGTCGTTGACCGATGCCCAGGGGGCCCGCATCGACCCGCTGCTGCCGGACCGGGCTCCGAAACGGGGCGGCCGCCGGGGCCCGTCAAAAGGGGCCCCGGCCGGCGAGCCCGTCGACCATGCCCAAAAATGGCCGACCTCAGCCTTGGCAATGGCCTCGCGGGACGGCCGCGGGACGGGCGCCAACCCGGCGAACCCATGTGGTCACGGCAGCAGGTTCTGTCGTCAAAAGCCATGCATCAGCCCAAGAGCGGGACACGAAGGCCGCTACCTCGCCGGCAGCCCATGCAGGCGACCGGCCAACTGTCAGTAACTCCTTCTACGCTTCCAGCCGTGAACGTAGATGATCTTTCATGGCAGGTCGGCAACTACGGTGGCCTGCCTCCCCGAAAAGTGGATCTCCTGCTGGAGCGCGGTCACCTGGACCTGGTGATTCAGGCAGCGGAGGAGCGCGCTGAGTGGTTCTGCGCGGAGCGCGCGGCTCAGGAGCTGTGCCTGAGGGGCGCGTTCGGTCGAGCCATCGAGGTGGTCGAGCCGTTTGCGGCTCTCGGGTGGCGGCCGGCCCTCTGGGCGAAGGCGAACGTTTTGTTGCGGGCGGGCCGGACGGGTGAGGCCCTGGATCTGGTCCGTCCTGACGAGGAGGGGCGTACCTCGGAATACGTGTGCCGGGACTTTGCCGAGCTGCTCGTCAGGGCAGGGCATGTCGACGAGGCCATCGATCTGCTCGTGCCGCATCTCGGGGGTGGGTGGATCCGGTCGGTGTTGGTGGAGATCACCGAGGGCCAGGGCCGCGACGAGCGGGTGCTGGAATTGATCGCCCCACACGCCGAGACCGCGCGGCAGGCCCTTGAGAAGAGCCGTCGGGCTTCCAACGGCGAGGGAGTCCTGGTACTTCAGGCTCGGTTGCTGGAACGTATGCACCGCGCCGACGAGGCAATCCGCGTCCTCGGCACGGACATTGCCGCGACACGGTACGGCACCCAGAACACCCTGACCGCTTACGCCGAACTGCTGTCACGCCACGGCCGGCTGGACGTTCTGCGCGAGCTGGCCACCGGCGAGCACGCCCACACCGTCCTGGACATCTTCGCCGGCGCCCTCCGCGACTGCGGCCGGGCCGACGAGGCCGAGACGGTGATGCGGGAGGCCATCGCCGCCGACGACTGGGTCGGGTACCGGGCCTGGCTCTCCGTGACCCTGTTGCACGACGGCCGGTTGGACGACGCGATCGCCGTGGCCGAACCCAGACCCTCGCCTCGTCAGAGCCCAACTGCTCAGTACCGCCGGCCACCTCGCGCAAGCCGAGGCGGAACTGCGGGAACTGGGTACCGTCACAGCACGCGAGGATCTGTTCGAGGTCCTCGTCAAGCAAGGACGAGCGGCCGAGGCGGTCTCCGCCCACCCCGCCGTCATCGAGCAGCGTGCCGCAAAGGCGAAGACCGCATCCGTCCCTCTACGGGAGGACGGGTACTCCGCGGAACCTCCCTTCTAGGCGACGCCCTTCGAACCATCTTTCCTGCTGGATCACGGTGGTACGGTGCACCGCCACGCATACCCGCTTCCGCAGGTGGGCGATGGAGGGGACGTTCGACCGGATGCTCCGGGCCGCCCAGGCGAAGGCCGATGCGGTCGGCGATGTCGAATCCCGCCCGGCCAGGCCGGTGACGCACCGGCGTTCCCCCCAGGTCATGGCCCGCTCACGAGTACCCCGGCGGATCGGCCGTCCCCGGATCACTCCGGACGTGGTCCTGGCTGACAAGACGTACTCGTCCCGCGCGATCCGCCGCCACCTGCGGCAGCGTGGGGTCCGGGCTGTGATCCCGCAACCGGCCGACCAGGCAGTCGACCGCAAGCGGCTGGGCCGTCGCGGCGGCCGCCCACCGGTCTTCGACCGCGAGACCTACAAGCAGCGGAACACCGTCGAACGCTGCATCACCGAGCTCGACCAGTGGCGCGGCCTGGCCACCCGCTACGACAAGACCGCCACCATCTCCCTCGCAGGACTCCACCTCGCCGCCCTCTTCATCTGTTCAGCGAGGTGATCCGAAGGAAACGGCCCAGGCCGCCGACACGCGTGACTGACGGCCCGTCGGTCCCCTGGGTGTTCGACCGAGGCCCCCGAGCCCTTCCTGGAAGGGTGACGGGGCCTCGGTTTTTCGGGCATTCCACCCCCTGCCGACCGGACCGTCCATCAGACTTCCGTCACAGCTCGCCATGCACGCGCGGCACACAGTGACAGGTTGTCGAAGCCGAGCGTCGCTCACCTACTTCGCCGAGGACGCCCGTGTACCCGCCCCCGCAGACCTACCCCTACCCACCGCGGCCCGTTCGGCGCTGGTGGCAGCAACCCGGCCTGGTGGTCGCCGCGCTGGTGCTGCTGCCGCCTGTCGGCATCGCCTTGGCCTGGACGAGCCGGTGGGCGAAGCCGAAGAAGGTCGTCGCCACCGTGCTGGCGGCCGTCTGGTTCTTCGTACCGCTCCTGACGGACAGCGGGAACAAGGGGGTCGAAGAAGGCAAGAACGCGACGCCCGCCGCCGGGACCGCTTCGCCGAGCCCGGCCGGCACCGCGTCCGCCTCCCCCACGCCGACCCCGACGCCCAGCGCCGAGCCGGTCATGCCCACAGCGGTGGGCCGGACCTTCGGCGAGGCCGAGAAGGCGGTGGAGGACCTGATCGACGGCGAACTGACCGCGTACAGCGCCTATCTCGACGTCGAACTTCCCGCCGGCCACGCCGATTGGATCGTGTGCTTCCAGGGCCCCCTGCCCGGCGCCACGCTCGTCCCGAAGTACGCCGCCGCCAACGTCCACCTGGTCGCGCCCGGCACGAAGTGCCCGGCGTCGACCACCACCACGCTCAGGCCCTCGCCGGAGCCCAGCCCCCCGCACGACGACGACCCGGCCGGCTCCGGCTCCGGCTCCGGCTCCGGCTCCGGCTCCGGTGGGTCCTCGTCCGGCGGCGGTGGCTCGTCCGGCGCGTCCGGGGGTTCGAGCAGTGGTGGTGGCGGAGCGGACACCATCACGCCCGGCGCGTACTGCTCCACGCCCGGCTCGACCGGCGTCGGCCCGTCGGGCGCCGTCTACACCTGCAAGGGGCCGGGGCGGGAACGCTGGCGCCGGTAGCGCGGCCTGGAGGAAGGGCGAGCGCCCCCGCCGCGGCGACCGGCCGGTGGCGGGGGGCTCGGGGCTCGGGT
>NZ_RPRY01000349.1 GCF_003949795.1 Streptomyces sp. WAC06614 | reverse complement strand
CCACATCACCCGCCGCCGCACGGTCCAGGTCCAGACGGCCCTGGTGTCCCCGGAGGAGGCCCCGCCCCGCCGCGTCACGTCCGGGTCGGGGCCTCCTCCGGGGACACCAGGGCCGTCTGGACCTGGACCGTGCGGCGGCGGGTGATGTGGAGGCCGCGGCCCGGGGGGAACTCCTTCGGGCGGGTGTTGCCGAACAGGTAGCCCTCGCCGGGTGGGCAGGACAGCAGGACCGCGGGCGTGTTGACCTCCGCCAGCCGTCGCAGGAGCGGATCGCTCATGGCCCGGCCCGCGCCGTTGGCGCTGCGCGCCACCACGAGGTGCAGGCCCAGTTCCGTGCCCTGGGCGAGGTGTTCGAAGAGGGCGGCGAACGGGTTCTGGGCCGCTCCGGAGACGAGGTCGTAGTCGTCCACGACGACGAACAGCTCGGGTCCGGTGTACCAGTCGCGCAGCTTGAGCCGGTCCGGGCTGAGGTCCTCCGGCGGGGTCCGGGACTCCATGGCGCGGGCCACCCCGGCCATCAGGGAGCGGACGGCGTCGGCGGTCACCGCGTAGCCGACCCGCTGGTCGTCCGGTACGGCGTCGTGCAGTTCGCGGCGGAAGTCGACCAGCATCACCTTGGCGCGGTCCGGGGCGTACCGGCGCCGGACGGCGTCGACGACCAGGCGCAGCAGGTTGGTCTTGCCCGATTCGCTGTCGCCGACGACGACCAGGTGCGGGTTCTCCTCGAAGTCGTGCCACAGCGGCTCGACCCGGGTGTCCTCCAGGCCGATCGCGCAGCGCATGCGACCCTCGGGGGCGGGCAGCCGGGCGGCGTCCACGGTCAGGGGCAACATGCGGACCTCGGGGGCGCGGGGGCCGTGCCAGAAGTCGGCGACGGCGGCGGTGAGATGGGCGATGCCCTCGCCGAGGTCGTCGGCGCCGCCGCGGCCGTCGATGCGGGGCAGGGCGGTGAGGAAGTGGGTGCGTTCGGTGGTCATGCCCCGGCCGGCGGTCCTGGGGACGGTGGCGGCGGCCCGCATGTCGACCAGGGAGTCGACGGCGTCGCCGAGGCGCAGTTCGAACCGGGTCTGGAGCTGGTCGCGCAGCCCGGCGCCGATCTCGCCCCAGCGGGTGGCGGCGATCACCAGGTGGATGCCGTAGTTGAGCCCGCGGCCGGCGAGCAGGGTGAGGGTCTGGACGTGGTCCATGAACTCCTGGCGCAGGGTGTTCCAGCCGTCGATGACGAGGAACACGTCGCCGTGCGGGTCGTCGGCGAACGCGCCGGCGGCCTTGCGCTGCCGGTAGGAGGCCATGGAGTCGATGTTCTCGGCGGCGAAGAGGAGTTCGCGCCGGCTCATGATCGCGTTGATCTCGGCCAGGACGCGGGTGATCCGCTCCGGGTCGTGCCGGCCGGCGATGCCGCCCATGTGGGGCAGGTCGCGCAGGGAGGACAGGGTGCTTCCGCCGAAGTCGAGGCAGTAGAACTGGACTTCGCGGGGGGTGTGGGTGAGGGCGAGAGCGGTGATCAGGGTGCGGAGCAGGGTGGACTTGCCGCTCTGCGGGGCCCCGGCGACGCCGACGTGGCCGCCCGCGCCGGCCAGGTCGGCGGTCAGCAGGTCGCGGCGCTGCTGGAACGGCAGGTCGATCAGCCCGACCGGGACCGACAACTGCCCGTGGCCGGCGCCGTCCTCGGTGGTCAGGCCGCGCTCGGGGTCGGGGGCGAGCGGGGGCAGCAGCTCGTCGAGGGTGGGCGGGACGTCCAGCGGCGGCAGCCACACCTGGTGGGCCGGCGGGCCGGAGTCGCGCAGCCGCGCGGCGGCCACCTCCAGCAGGCTCCGGCCGTCGCCCTCAGCGTCCGGGCCGGTGGCCTCCGCCGGCTCCGGGACGGGCGGCAGGTGCCGTGGGGTGACGTACGTCGTCCCGTACGCCACGACCTGGCCCTCGACCACGGCCGGGGCGACCGGGCGGCGCTTGGTCCGGTAGGCGCCGGAGACGTAGGCCGCCTTGAAGCGGGTGAGGGTGGCGATGTCGGAGCGCAGGAAGCCGTTGCCCGGCTGGGAGGGCAGCTGGTAGGCGTCGGGTACGCCGAGGACGCCGCGGGACTCCATCGCGGAGAAGGTGCGCAGGCCGATGCGGTAGGAGAGGTGGGACTCCAGGGCGTGCATACGGCCCTCGTCCAGCCGCTGGGACGCCAGCAGCAGGTGGACGCCGAGCGAGCGGCCGAGGCGGCCGATCATCACGAACAGGTCCATGAAGTCGCGGTGGACGGCGAGGAGTTCGGAGAACTCGTCCACCACCACGAAGAGCGTCGGCAGCGGGTCCAGGGGGGCGCCGGCCGCCCGCGCCGTCTCGTACTCCAGCAGCGAGGCGTAGTTGCCCGCCGAGCGCAGCAGTTCCTGGCGGCGGATCATCTCGCCGTGGAGGGCGTCCCGCATCCGGTCCACCAGGTCCGCCTCGTCGGCGAGGTTGGTGATGACGGCGGACGTGTGGGGCAGCCGGTCCAGGCCGAGGAAGGTGGCGCCGCCCTTGAAGTCGACGAGGACGAAGTTGAGGATCTCCGAGGAGTGGGTGAGGGCCAGGGCCAGGACCAGGGTCCGCAGCAGCTCGGACTTGCCGGAGCCGGTGGCGCCGATCAGCATGCCGTGCGGGCCCATGCCGCCCTGCGCGGACTCCTTGAGGTCGAGCTCCACCGGCTGCCCGTCCGCGGCGATGCCCAGCGGGACGCGCAGCCGTTGCCCGGCGGGGCGGCCGGCCCGTGCGGCCGCCAGGTCGTGGTGGTGGAGGTCGCGGATGCCCAGCAGGGAGGTCAGTTCGAAGTCCGTGGCCAGGGGTTCGGTGGCGTCGGGACTGTCGCCCAGCCGGTACGGGGACATCAGCGCGGCCAGGTGCCGGGCCCGGTGCACCGAGAGGGCGTCGGGGCGGCCGAGCGGGGTGACGGTGTCCTTGCGGTTGCGGTCGGCCTCGACCATCTCCAGCTCGCCGCCGTCGGTGATGCGCAGGCGCAGCGAGCCGCGGGCGGCCGCCTGCCGGTCCAGGGTGTCGTTCAGGCCCAGGACGACGGCGTTGCGGTAGCCGGCGGTGGCCGCGCGGTGGCCCGCCGGTGCGGCGACGCCGTCCAGGACGAGCACGGTGTACGGCTCGTCCCGCCCGGCCCGGGCCTCGGGATCGTAGGGCGGCCGGCCGGCGAACTCCTCGCCGAGCAGTTCCTCGGCCTCCGGCAGGGAGCCGGCCACCAGGCGCAGCGGTCCCGCCCCGTCGGTCTCCAGCGGGTGCAGGGCGTGCGGGAGCCACTTGAGCCATTCCCAGTGCGGCCGGCCGCGCAGCGGGGTGACCACGACGATCCGCAGGTCCCCGGGGGCGTGCAGGACGGCGAGCTGGCCGAGCATGGCACGGGTCAGGGACCGTACGGCCTCCTCGGGCCCGTGCAGCAGTACCTGCGCGTAGCCGGGCAGGTGCACGGCGAGGGGCTGGTCGTCGAGGGTGGCGTAGGCGTGGAGGAAGCGGCGCAGGGCGTGCGCGCACAGCGGTTCGAGGTCCTCGACGGGCTTGGTGGACAGCGGGGCCAGTTCGACGGCGAGCCGCTGGGCACCGAGGCCGATGCGGACGTCGCCGAAGTCCGGGTGCGCGGGGCGGCGTTCCCAGAGCCGAAAGGTGCGCACCAGGGTCCACAGCTCGGTGGGCCCGGGGTTGCGCCAGGCGAGCGCCTGCTGCTGCTGGACGATCATCGTCCGGACCTTCTTGCGCATCTGGGCGAGGTAGCGCAGGTAGTCGCGGCGCTCGGAGCGGACCTGGCGCTTGCGGTCGCCGGCCACCCGGATGACCTGGACGACGAGCATGCCGATCGCCGACAGGACCATCATGCCGATGGCCACGTACATCAGGGCGGGGTTGCGGCCCCCGGACGGCTGGAGGAAGAGGAAGACCATGGACAGCGAGCTGAGGGCCATGGGCGCGTAGGTGATCACGCCGGAGAGCGCGCTCTGCGGTTCCGGCAGGTCCGGCGGGTCCTGGAGCTGCAGTTCACCGTCCGGCATCTCCGGGCCCGGGCGGCGCGGCTGGCGGGCCAGCTGGATCACACCCATGGTGGGTCTCCCTCCTCGGCGGCCGCCGCGGGCCGGCCGCCGTCCTCCCTCCAGCGCTACGCACCGTCACCCGCGCCCGGTTCGCGGGCCGAACGCGCGGCGGGCCGGCCCGCGTAGAAGGCGGTGCAGGGTGCGGCCAGCGGGCCGCGATGCCGCGAGCGGGAGGAAGACCAGCGGTGACCAGCAGTACCGTGACAGGGCTGTGCCGGGTGCGGTTCCACGCCCCGGACGCCCGCTTCGAACTGGCCGTGCCCGCCGACGTCCCGTTGCTCGACCTGTTGCCGGCCGTGCTGGCCCACGCGTCCCAGCAGGGCGGCGGCGACCTGGACGAGGGCGGGATCGAGCACGCCGGGTGGGTGGTGCAGCGGCTCGGGGGCGAGGCCCTCGACGAGGAGCTGACCCCGGCGGCGCTGGGGCTGCGCGACGGCGAGGACCTGTACCTGCGGCCGCGCCGCGCGGCCCTGCCGCCCGTGCACTTCGACGACATGGTGGACGGGGTCACGGACGGGGTCCGCGGCCGCCCCGACTCCTGGGGGCCGGGACACACCCGCCGGCTGGCCCTGGGCCTGGCGGTGACGGCCCTGACGGCCGGGATCGCCCTGTTGCTGCTGCCCGGGCCGGCGGCGCCCCGGCTGGGCGCCGCCGCCGCGACCGCGGTCCTGCTGCTGATGGGCGCGTACGGGGCCGGGCGGACGCTGGCCGACCGTACGGCCGGCGGGGCGCTGGGGGTCCTGGCCGCCCTGTGCCTGGCGGTCGCCGGGGCGCTGCTGCCCACGGCCGACCCGGGCACGCCCCTGCTGGGCGCCCGGCTGCTGTCCGGCGGATCCGCGGCGGCGGGCGGCGCGGTCCTCGGACTGACCGTGGTCGCCGGCTGCGCGCCGCTGTTCCTGGGGGTGGCGGTGGCCGCCGCCGTGACCGCGGGGGTGGGGGCGCTGGCGCTGTACGGGATACCGCCCCAGCAGGGCGCGGCCGCGGCGGTGGTCGCGGCCGTGCTGCTGGGCGGCTTCGCGCCGGGGCTGTCGTTCCGGCTCGCCGGGCTGCGGCTGCCGCCGCTGCCGCGCAACGCCGAGGAGCTGCGCGAGGGCATCGAGCCGGTGCCCAGCGCGGACGTCCTGGCCCGCAGCGCGGTCGCCGACGGCTACCTGACGGCGTTCCAGCTCACCGCCGGGGCGATCTGCACGGCCGGTACCGCCCTGCTGGCCACGGCCGGGGGCTGGGCGCCGGCCGCCCTCACGGGCGTGCTGTGCCTGCTGCTGGCCCTGCACGCGCGGGCCGTGGGCAGCGTCCCGCAACGGCTGGCCGTGGTCCTGCCGGCCGCGTTCGGGCTGCTGCTGCTCACCGCGCACCTGGCGCTCGGCACGGACGGGGCGGGCCGGCTGCTGCTGCTCTCGGCGCTGTCGGCGCTGGGCACCGTCCTGGCGCTGGCCGCGTGGACGCTGCCGGGCCGGCGGCTGCTGCCGTACTGGGGGCGGGCCGCCGACCTGCTGCACACCACCGCCGCCCTCGCCCTGGTGCCGCTGGCGCTGCAGGTGCTCGGGGTCTTCGCGGCGCTGCGCGCCGTCAAGGGCTGAGGGGCGGCGGCGGTGCAGTCACGACGCGACCAGGTCCAGGCCCATCTGTTCGTGATGGGCCGGCTGACCACCGGCATGCTGCGCGGGGAGCCCGACGAGCCCGATCCGATCGGCGCCCGCACCACCAAAGGCGTCTGGTACGGGCTGCTGGTGGCGCTCCTCGTCGCCCTGGTGGTCACGGTGTACGGGGTGGTGCGGCCCGGCGGGGCGACGGGCTGGCGGCAGTCCGGCACGCTGGTCACGGTCAAGGGCTCGGGGGCCCGGTTCCTCTACGTCGAGGGCCGCCTGCACCCCGTCCTGAACGAGACCAGCGCACGGCTGCTGGCCGGGGACCGGCTGCGGTTCGAGCAGGTGGACGTCCGCTCGCTCGGCGACACCCCGCGCGGTGACGTCCTGGGCATCGTGGGCGCGCCGGACGCCCCGCCCCGCGCCGAGGACCTGACCAGCGGCGCGTGGACGGCGTGTGCGACCCGGCGGACCACCGGGACCGGGGAGAGCGGGGCCCGCCTCACCCTGGCGATCGGCCTGCCGGCCGGCGGGCGGGCGCTGGCCGGGCAGGAGGGCGTGCTGATCGCGGGCCCCGACGGCCGGCCGCACCTGCTGTGGCAGGGGATGCGGCTGGCTCTGGACCCGGCCGCCGGGGCGACGGCGGCGCTGGGCTACGACGCGGCCGTGCCGGTGCCGGTGACCGCCGCGTTCCTCGACACCCTCCGGGCCGGCCCCGCCCTGGCGGCGCCCGCACCACCGGGGCGGGGCGAGCCGGGCCCGGCGCTGGCGGGGTCCGGGAGCCGGATCGGCCGGATGTACGGCGGGCCGACCGGCGAGCGGTACGTCCTGACCCGCGAGGGCCTGGTGCCGCTGACGGAGACCGGGTACCGGCTGCTGCTCGCCGATCCGGCCACCCAGCGCGAGGCCTACGGGGGCGGCGCGGTGCAGCCGGCCCGGCTGGAGCCGGCGGACCTGGCCGCGCACCGGGCCCCGGCGGGCGCCGCCCGGGCGCTGGCGCAGGGGCTGCCGGCCGAGCCGCCCCGGCTGGCGCCCGTCGACCCGGACCAGGCGGTGTGCGCGGGGCTGCGGCCGCGGCCGGACGGGCCGGTGACCTCCGTGCTGGTGCTGCCGGCCGCGGCGGTGGACGGACGGCCGCCGGTGCTCCAGCCGGGGGTGACCCGCAGCTGCGCCGAGGCCGACCTGATCGCCGTACGGCCGGGCGGCGGGGCGCTGGTGCGGGCGCTGTCGGGGGCCGGGCAGGGCGGCACCTCGTACC
>NZ_RPRY01000348.1 GCF_003949795.1 Streptomyces sp. WAC06614 | reverse complement strand
GTCCCGGCTCACCGCCGTCGCCGGGGCCGCGGGGGTGGGCGGCTCGGCGCCTTCGGGGGCGTAGGTGATGAACGGCAGGTCGTCGCGGGCCCCGGCGACGGCGGTGAGCCGGGACTGCACGGCCTCGGTGACCGCCCGTGACAGGGCGACGTCGGCGTCGTGGTGGGTGCCGGACCCGGAGAACCACGAGGGCACGCTGGGCGACCACAGCCGGGCCGCGAAGGTCGGCACGCCCCAGGGGCCGGTGCAGTCGGCCACCTGGACGACCGCTCCCGCGGCGGCGCAATGACGCAGCACGGCTGCGGCGGCGCCGAACCGTCCGGGGCGGACGGGGACGGCGCCCGCCCAGGTGCCGCCGTCGGCGGCGGCGCGTGCCATGTCGTGGCGCTCGACGATCTCCAGGAGGGCGTGCAGGGTGGCCTCGGTGGGGGTGTTGCCGCCGGCCAGGCCGTTGCTGGTGACGGCGGCGAAGGTGTCCGGGGCCCAGTGCGGCCGGATCCGGAGGTCCACGGTCACCGCGTCCACCGGGAGCCAGGTCGTACGGGCGTCCGTCAGGTCCTCGGCCGGGCACCACGCCAGCGGGGTGGCGGCCTGCGGGACGCGGTCGGGGGACGGGGCGAGCAGGAGCGGGTCGTAGGTGAGGACGTCGGCCAGCTCGGCGATGCTCGCCGTGACCGTGTCGGGCCGCGGCTGCTCGGCGGCCCAGGACTCGTAGGCCTCCATGGCGGCCGAGACCCGGGCGAGCCGGTGGCTGAGGCCCTTGCCCTGGGCGAGGGACAGGTTGGTGGAGTTCGGCCGTACGGCCTGCCAGACCGGGATGCCTATGTCGTCGAGCTTGGTGACGTCGGCGACCCGGGTGATCCCGGCCGCCGGGAACAGCGGCTCCAGGCGGCGCCAGGTCTCCTCCGCCGCGGCGGCCCGGTGGGTGCCGAGGCGTTCGACGCTCAGTGCGGTTGCCTTCACCGGACGGGTGCTGGTGCAGGTCATGGGGTGGGAGTCCTTCGGTTCGGTAGGGGTACGGGTGCGGATGCGGTGCGGGTCGGGGTGGGCTCCCGGTGCCGGCCGGGCCGAAGCCGGGGGGCCCGCGGGTGCCGCGGCTACTCGGCGAGGGTCCTGGCGTGGCCGGCGCCGTGCTCGGCGGCGAGGGCCAGGGCGAGTTCCTGTGCAACGGCCATTTCGGGCCGTCCTTACCTTTCCTCCGCTTCACGGACGGTCTGTGACGCGATGTCCAGTTCAGCACCGCGGCTTCGACGGGACTGTCGTCCCGACGGACGAACGGAGGGACGACACGGCGGGAGGACCGAGAAGACCGGGCGGGCCAGGCGGACCGGACGGACCGGACGGAAGACGGGGTCGCCCGCCGTCGGGCCGGTGGAGCCGGGAGGCGTAGTCCCTCCCATGGGGACGGGAAGCCGATCGAGGGAGCCGACCGGGGGTGCGGGGACTAGCACCTCCGGCGGCCGGGTCACGCGGTTCTGGCCGGTAGGCGACGGTCGGTGGGGCGGGGCCGGGCCGCAAGTGCCGAGCCGTTCCGCCGGATTTTCGCCGTGCACGCCCGGGTGCCCTTTGGGACGGCCGGCGCGGGGCCGGGCCCGCGGCATCCGGCGGAGCGGCCCGGCCGGTGTGGCGTGAAACCGGCGCGGCGGCCCGCTCTCCGCGTCCGCACCGTGATGTCGGCTTCGCCTAAGGAACGGGCCGGACGGTGGATGTGGCGCATTTCGGACGCCCGCATGCTGGCGATCGGCTGCAAGGAAGCAGCTCCTCCGCTTCGACCGAGGGAGGCAGGGAACTGAGAGACAGGGTGCAATTCACATGACGTGGCGTGATTTCTGGGAAGCCGTCGGCAAGTTCTTCGCGAACCTGTTCGGCCTGAAGTGGTGACCCCGGTGGCCGGCCGTACGCGCTCCCCGCGGTACTCGGCCGACCACCATCGGGGCGTGTGACCCGCCCCGACGTACGTGAGCCTCCTTCGGGACCCGACGAACGGCCGGGCCCCGACCGGTCCCCCCGAACCGGACATCGGTGGGCCTCCCGTGTCATGCCGGCAGCGGGAGCCTGCCACCTCCTCGACCGGTCCCGTGGGGACGACTGCGAGCGGAACGGCCTCTACGGCCGTTCCGCTCGCGGCGTTACGTGGGGGAGCCTGCCTCAAGCAGAGAAGCCGGCGGGGGCACCGCCCGTGGTGGTGTCCGTCTTCCCGAACCTCCCGTCCGTCGGGGCGGCGACCCGCTTCTTCGTCGCGGACGGGTCGTCGTACCCCACCCTCCTCTTCGTCGCGGACGGGTCGTCGTACCCGACCCTCTTCACCGGCGTCTGCGGTACGAAGGCGGCCTTCGGCCCGCCGACCAGCTTCTCGTTCAGGCCGTCGGCCGGCGTCGTGCGGTGGGTCTCCGGCTTCGCCGGGGCGGAGGCGGGCGCAGCGGCGGCGGGGCCGGAGTGCTGCGCTGCCTGTGCGGCAGGGGCGACGCCCGCCAGGGCGAGGGCGCCGACGGCGGTCAGGGCGGCGGTCGAGAATGCACGGGGGGTACGCATGACTGGTCCTCCAAGAGGTCCGGGACCCGTCGGTGCCGTGCCGAGTTCGGCGGGTCCCGGAGGAGCGGGGTGGTTTCCACCAGCACCGACCCGACCAGTCAAGCCGTGCGGCCCGGCCGCCCGCGTCGCACGACCGGACGACACGGGGGGAGGAAACCAGGGCGGGTCGCCCCTGCGGTCAGGGCTTCCGCGCCGCGTCGAGGTGGACGCTGATGTGGTAGCGCGCGTTCGCCGGGTCCTCCGGGTTGAGCAGGGTGTACACCGCGTACCCGGTGGCGCCCTCGTACGCGCCGGTCCCCCCGGTGACGGCGTCCCGGGACTCCGGCGGCGGGCCCCCGAGCTCGGTCCACGCGCCCTGGAGGGTGATCTCGCCGTCAGGGGTGTCGAGGGTCGCGTCGCACTGCATCACGCGCCGTGCGTTGTCCGCGGTCACCTCCAGGTAGAGGCACTGCCACCGGTCGAAGCCGTAGTCCTCCTCACCGCCGTCGACGAACCTGGTCAGGCCGCCCACTCCCCCGATCAGGGTGCCCGCCCTCGACGTCCCGGGAGGGGTCTGGAAGTGACTGGTGGGGTGCGTCTCCAGCTCCAGCACGCGCTCTCCGCGTCCGTGCCCGTGGTCCGGGTCCGCCCCGGCCGCCGCGACACCGGTCAGGGCGGTGGTCAGCAGCGCCGCCGCCGACACGGTCACGGCCACGGCGCGCGCGGCCAGGGGGGTGTTCCTCGTGGGCTTCCTCATCGCTGTCCTCATACGGCCTTCGCTCCGATCCAGGGATCCGTCCGTGCCGTCGACGGCACTGATCTTGATGGTGGGGGAGGCGGAGCCGCTCTCCTACGCGCCACCACCGGGGGCTGGGCCGAACGGGCATACTGGAGCGCGTGAACGAGCGGACAAACAATCTGAAAAGGGATGATCTCGCTATTCCCTCCAGCCCCGACTCCCCCCGTGGCGAAGGGGCCCGCGGACACTTCCGGGCCTGGTTCCCCTCATCCGCTCGGCCGGGCCGGCCGGACGTGCTGTCGCTGGCCGACGGGCACGACGCGATCAGCACCGTGCTCGCCGACTTCCAGCAGCGGGCCCTGCAGCGTCAGGCGCTGCTGCGCATCGGTCTGCTGCTCGCCGCGGTCGCGGAATCCATCCTGATCCGCCCGTACAACCTGGGGGCGGCCCAGCTCATCCTGGTGGTCTACGCCGTCTACGCCGTCGCGATGCTCACCCTCGCCTGGCGCGGGGAGCCGCCCCGGCACGTGGCCTGGGCCGTGCCGCTGATGGACCTGCCGACCGTCGCCCTGTTCTTCATGCTGACCAGCGAGTACGCCATCCCGGACTGGAACAACCCGTTCATCTCGGACTGGCTGCTCATGATCGTGGTCCTGTCCGCCTTCCAGCTGCGGCCCGTGGTGACCGCCGTCACCGGGGCGCTCGCCACCGCTTTCTACGGCATCGACACCACCCTGGCGCTCCTGGGCGACACCGTCAGCCTCCACTACACCGTCGGGCACACGCTCACGCTCTCCCTGATCGGTGTCGGCGCGGTGCTGCTGTCACGGATCCAGCAGGGACGGGTGCGCGACATCGCCGCCCTCGCCCACGCGCGCACCTCCATGCTCGCCACCACCCTGTCGATCGTGGAACGGGACCGCCGCGACCTGGCCGAGGCCCTGCACGACGGACCGTTGCAGAGCGTGCTGGCGGCCCGGCTCGACGTGGACGAGGCCGCCGAGGCGGCCCCGCACGAGGCCCTGACCCGGGCGGACGAGGCCCTGCAGGACACCGCCCGGCAGCTGCGCTCCTCCGTCACCGCCCTGCACCCCTCCGTGCTGGACCGGGCAGGGCTCAAGCAGGCCCTCGACGGCCTGGCCCGGCGGGCGAGCGAACGGGGCAAGTTCACCGTCCAGGTGGTCTGCAACGCCACCTCCGTCGGCTCGGAGACGGACCAGCTGCTCTACAGCTGTGCCCGCGAGTTCATGACCAACGTCGTCAAGCACGCCCAGGCCCGGCACGTGGTGCTCCGCTTCGAGGCGGACCAGGACGGGGCGACGCTGTCGGTCACCGACGACGGCATCGGGCTGCCGCCGAGCGTCCTGGAGGAACGGGTGACCCAGGGGCACATCGGCATCGCCTCGCAGCAGCTGCGCCTCCAGGCCGTCGGCGGCACCCTGACGGTCCGCCCGCACAGCCCCACCGGCACGGTCGTGGAGGTCCACCTCCCGCTGCGCGGCCGGGTCGTACCGGAGCAGTGATCCGACGGCTTCGAACGAGCCCGCTCACGCCGCGTCCGCCTGGTGGGCGAGCACGGCGATCTGGACCCGGTTGGTGGCGCCGAGCTTCGCCATGATCTGGCTGACGTGGGACTTCACGGTGGCTTCGCTGAGGTGGAGCGCGCGGGCGGCCTCGGCGTTGGACCTTCCCTCGGCGACGGCGGCGAGGACGTCGAGCTCCCGGGGGGTGAGGGCGGCCAGTCGGCGCCGGGCCTCGGTGCGGACGGCGCTGCCGCGGGTGAAGTGGTCGATGAGGTGCTTGGTGACGCGGGGGGCGAGGATGGCGCTGCCCTCGGCGACGGTGCGGACGGCGGCGGTGAGCTCCCGGGGCGGGGTGTCCTTGAAGAGGAACCCGGCGGCGCCGCTCTGGAGCGCCGTGTGGACGTATTCGTCGCGGTCGAAGGTGGTCAGGACCAGGACGCGGGGGGCGTCGGGCCAGGTGCTCAGCTGCCGGGTGGCGGCGAGCCCGTCCAGGTGGGGCATGCGGATGTCCATCAGGACCACGTCCGGGCGGTGCGCCCGGATCCGGTCGAGGGCCTCGTCGCCGTCGCAGGCCTCGGCGACCACCTCGATGTCGGGGTCGGCCTGGAGGATCATGCGCAGCCCCGTGCGGACCAGGGCTTCGTCGTCGGCGATCAGGACTTTGATCATGCTGCGGTCCGGTGCTCGTGCGGGGCGGGGCGGACGGTCGTGGGCAGGGTGGCGGTGACGAGGAAGCCGCCGTCGGCCTGCTCCTGCGCGGAGAACGTACCACCGAGGAGCTCGACGCGTTCGCCCAGGCCGACGAGCCCGTGGCCGCCGCGGGGGAAGTCGCCGTCGGGAGGCCGCACCGGGCGGGCGTTGCGGACACGGATGCCGAGCGCGTCGGCGCGCCGGCTGAGGTGGACGGTGGTGCGGGCCCCTGCGGCGTGTTTGTGGATGTTGGTCAGCGCTTCCTGCACGATCCGGTAGGCGGCGCGTCCGGTGGCATCGGGCACCTCGCCGAGGGCGCCCTCGGTGACGACGCGGATGCGGACGCCGGCCTGCCGGGAGGCACGGACGAGGTCGTCGATCTGCGCCAGGGTGGGCTGGGGGGCCAGGGCGGCGTCCTCCCGGGCGTGGAGGAGTCCCAGGACCGAGCGCAGTTCCTGGAGGGCTTCCCGGCCGCTCTCGCGGATGAGGCCGGCCGACGCGGTGACGGCGGGGTCGGTGGTGGAGACCTCCAGGGCTCCGGCGTGCACGACCATGAGGCTGACCTTGTGGGCGACGACGTCGTGCATCTCCCCGGCGATACGGGAGCGTTCGGCGGTCCGGGCCGCGGCGACCTCCCGCTCCCGGGCGGCCTCGGCCTGGGCGAGCTGCCGGCGCAGCTGGGCGAGCAGGGCGCGGCGGGCCGACTGCCACAGGCCGACCGCCAACGGCAGGGCTCCGGCGACGACCACGTAGAACGCCGTGTTCAAGGTCGGCAGACCCGAGATCACGGCGTCGAGGGCCGGCAGAGTCGCCGGTATCACGGCCCGGAAGGTCAACGCCGTCAGCCCGGCGGCGGCGAGGGCGGCGGTGCGCCGTGGGGGCAGGGGGCGCAGTCCGAGGTTGTAGAACGCGAGCGCGCTCGCCGTGGGGTCGGCCACCAGCAGCCAGCACGCGACGCCGACCGCCACCAGCCCCACGGGGTGCCGACGGCGGGTCACGGTGAGGACGGCGGCGGCAGCGAGCACGAGGAGATCCAGCGGTGTCCGGTCCCATCCGGGGATGCCCGGCCCATTGTGACCGGTGATGACGGCGACGGCCCGGTGGACGATCGCGCCGAGGACCACCACCGTCAGCAGCGTCTCGACGACGACGGCCCCCCGAGGCTGCGGTTCCGGTCGTCCCGCTCGGTCCTGGTCGCTCATGCCCCCAGCGTACGGACCGGCCCGCGTCGACCGCCCCGCCCCGGGGATGAGGGCGCCCCCTCCTTTCGTCGGGGTGGCCGTAGCGGATGCTCCGATGCCCCGGGCGGCGGCCGACCGGAAACATCGGTGCAGGGAACGCGGATCCGTGTTCCCACCCACACCCCCGCACCCGTCTCCAATACACATCTGACGCTGCTGACCACGGACAGGACCGGGACCTTCGCCCTCTGCGTCGTCGACAAAGACGA
>NZ_RPRY01000347.1 GCF_003949795.1 Streptomyces sp. WAC06614 | reverse complement strand
GCCCCGCGGGGTCACCACCGCCCGCTGCGGGCAGCCCGCGTCCACCCCGACCACGGTGATCCGGCACGGTCCCTGGAACCAGGCCATCGGCGCGTCCTCCTCGTATCCCAGCACGTCTCACGGAGCGGCGACGCCGGCCGCCGACCCCTCACCCCGGGGGAACGGCCCGCACCTGCGCCGGGGTTCGCCGCGGAACGAGACACAGGTCACATCGGAGCGTGTCACAGGGCGGCGGCCCATCTCGTCCCAGGGATGAACCAACAAGGACAGAGACCCAGACAAAGCCACAGACCCAGAACCAGAACCAGAACCAGAGAGAAGAGGTACCACCATGGACGCGCGCCTGAACTACTTCGCCGGTGAGACCACGGGCAAGGCGCTCAAGCACGTCATGGCCGCGGGCAGGACGCTCAAGGACGGCCCCCTGCCGGCCGCGACGCTGGAACTGGTGGCGCTGCGCGTGAGCCAGATCAACGGATGCGCGGTGTGCATCGACATGCACACCAAGGACGCCGCCGCGAGCGGCGAGAGCGCGGTACGGCTGCACCTGGTGGCCGCCTGGCGGGAGGCCACGGTCTTCACGGAGGCCGAGCGCGCCGCGCTCGAACTGGCGGAGGAGGGCACCCGGGTCGCGGACGCGGCCGGCGGGGTGAGCGACGCGGTGTGGGCGCGGGCCGCCCAGCACTACGACGAGGAGCAGTTGACCACCCTGGCGATGATGGTCTCGTTCATGAACATGGTGAACCGGCTCAACATCATCGCCCAGCAGCCGGCGGGCAGTTACGAGCCGGGCCAGTTCCACTGAGCCGCACGCAGGAAGAACGAGGAAAGGACATGACGTGAGCAAGGTCGAGGAGTTCGAGGAACTGCGGCCCCTGCTGTTCTCGATCGCCTACCGGCTCCTCGGCAGCGTGAGCGAGGCCGAGGACGCGGTGCAGGAGACATGGCTGCGGTTCGACGGCTCGTCGACCCTGCCCACGTCGACCAAGGCCTACCTGTCGGCCACGGTCACCCGGATCGCGATCGACGTGCTGCGCTCGGCCCGGGTGCGGCGCGAGGAGTACGTGGGACCCTGGCTCCCCGAGCCGCTGCTCACCGACCCGTACGAGGACCCGGCCCGGTCGGCGGAACTGGCCGACTCGGTGTCCATGGCGGCGCTGCTGCTCCTGGAGCGGCTCAGCCCGCTGGAGCGGGCGGTGTTCGTGCTGCGGGAGGTGTTCGGCTTCGGCTACGACGAGGTCGCCACGGCCGTCGGCCGGTCGGAGGCGGCGTGCCGGCAGCTTGTGGTGCGGGCCCGCAAGCACATGGAGGCGGGGCGGCCGCGCTTCGAGGCGGAGCGCAAGGAGCAGGAGGAGCTCGCCTCGCGGTTCTTCGCCGCGTTCCGCGGGGGTGACGTCGCGGGCCTGCAGGAACTCCTGGCCGCCGATGTGTCGCTGGTCGGCGACGGCGGCGGCAGGACCCCGCAGCTGGCCCGGGCGGTCCTCGGCGCCGGCAAGGTGGCCAAGCTGCTGGCGGTGGTCGTCGCCATGCTGGACCGGGTCGGCGTCACGGTCGAGCCGCGGCAGGTCAACGGCCGGCCGGGCGCGCTCTTCCACGACCGCGCCGGCAAGGTCCTCCAGACCCTGTCCCTCGACGTCCTCGACGGCCGGATCCAGGCGATCCGCGTGGTCTCCAACCCGACCAAACTGTCCCACCTGGGCCCGGTGGCCGACGCCTGGGCCCTCCACCACGAGGCCCGCACCGCGGCCCGCCGAGCGAGGGGCTGAGGGCCGGACCCGGACCCCTCCGGGGCGCCAGGGTGGGGTCCGGAGGTCCCGCGGGGTCTCGGTGAGGAGGTCCCGCCGGCCCCCCGATGGTCAGCGGGCTGGTGGCGGCTGCTCAGCGTTCCCGTTTCGGCTGGGCCATGTCGAGGGCGGTGCCTGCCTGGGCTGCGAGGACGCCGGCGACCAGTCGGGCCTGGTGGGAGGGCAAGGCGCCCGGGCGGGGGTCCAGGAGGAAGCGGCCGTAGGGGTGGCCGCCGCCGGTCACGCGTAGTTCGACCGGGCCCTCCGGCCATTCGTCCGGCCACAGCTCCGCCTCGCCGCCGCCCGCCTCCAGGCCGCGCCATACGCTGCCGTCGTGCTCCAGCCGGGGCAGCATGCCGGCCGGGGTTCCGGGCTCGTAGCGGCAGCCGCGCAGGTTCAGCAGGGCGACCAGTTCCCCCCGTACGTACTCGACCACGGCCTCCGGTGGGGTGCCCTCCTCCGTGAGCCGGGCCGTGGCCCGTAGCCGTTCCAGGTCCGCCTCGTCCACGGCCACCGCGGACTGCATCCGTTGCGTACGGACCGCGAGCTGGCCCACCAGCAGGCCCGTCACCAGCAGCAGCACCGCCGTCACGACGTCGTCGTGGCCGGCGATGCCGAAGCTCAGGTACGGCGGGACGAGGAGGAAGTCGAACCACGCCGCGGCCGACAGCGCCGCGACCGCCCCCGTCAGCCGGCTGCCCCGGGCGGCCACCGCCACCACGG
This sequence comes from Streptomyces sp. WAC06614, assembly GCF_003949795.1. Taxonomy (GTDB): domain Bacteria; phylum Actinomycetota; class Actinomycetes; order Streptomycetales; family Streptomycetaceae; genus Streptomyces. The sequence continues at coordinate 4,454 of NZ_RPRY01000347.1, read as the reverse complement.
CCACGACCAGCACCAGGGCGGCGTTCGTACCGGTGAGCCGGGTACGGAAGGGCACCAGCGCCAGCGCCACCAGGAACGGCACCACCAGGGCCGCGGCGAGGACGCCGTAGGTGCGCAGGCGGGAGCGGGAAAGCGTCATGGTGCTCACCTTCCGGACGGGGACCGGTCGACCGGGGCGCCCGGCCGACCAGGGGTCGCTCCCGAACCGGGCCCTACGTCTCGACGGTATGCGTACGGCCTCCTCCCCGCCGCCTACGGGCCCCCGCCGGCCCGTCCCTGACGGGGTCCTGACGCGCCACTGACGGCGTTGCGTACACCCGCGTCAAGGCGGCGGCAATTCCGTCGCGCGGACCGGTGCGGCCGGACGGAGGTCCGGTACGTTCCTGGTCGTGCCCGTCGCCGGAGGTTCCGGTCACGTGCATGACGACGGCTGAGGCGTCCTGCCGAATGCCCCCGAGGTCGCGGCCCCGCGGCCCCGCAAGGCCGAAGCCCGGCCGACCGCGCCGACCCGCGCCGCACCGTGCAGCGCCGCGCCGTGCAGCGCCGCGCCGGCCAAGGCCGTACCGCCTTCCGGCGTGACCTCGGCTGCCCGGCGCCGGTTCCCATGCCGGGGGGCCTCTTCCGGGCCGCCCCGGCTCCCCTTCCGCCCGCTGCGAGGTGTGACCTGCCGTGATCGAGCTTTCTGCGCCGGCCCGCGCGACCGAGTTGATGCGTTGCTTCCCGTCCGGGGTCCCCGGCCTGCCCGCGCTCGCCGAGCACGCGCTGGGCACCGGCCGCGGGCGCTGGTGGGCCGACCGGCCCGTCGAGCCGCGGGTGCTGGCCGTGTCCTGCGGGGACCATGTGCTGCTGCGCGGCCGCGCCGGTGTGCTACGGCCGCAGGACCTCCACCCGCTGGCCGCCGCCTACGTCGAGGCGCCCGAGCACTTCGTGCCGGTGCTGCGCGCCGCGTTCACCCGGTTGGACCCGTGGGAGCGGATGGTCTACGTACGCCACGCGGCCCCGGTGGAGGCCCGTCCACCGCGCGGCGTCGCCCTGCGCCGGCTGACCGGCACCGACGCGGAACGGCTGGCGGACCTGGGACCGCAGGCGCAGTGGATCCACGGCACCTGGGGCGGCCCGCACGGACTGGCCGGCTCCGGTTGCGCCTGGGGCGCGTTCCGCCGCGGCCGACTGCTCACGGTGGCGTGCACGTACGTCCGGGGGAGCCGGTACGAGGACGTGGCCGTGGCCTGCGACCCCGCGCACCGGCGCCGTCACCTGGCGCTGGCCTGCGTCAACGCCCTCTGCTCGGACATCGAGCAGCGCGGCCGCACCCCCAGCTGGACCTGCTCGCGCGACCACCGCCCCAGCCGGCTGCTGGCCTGGTACGCCGGATTCCGGCTCCAGCAGGAGCACGTCCACTACGCCACCGGGGCCGGCCGTGCCGCAGCACCGACGGGCCGGCCCGCCCACGGGGCGTAGCTGCCCCGGTCGTGCAGGCGCGGGCGGTGCGGTCGGTCCCGTGCGCGGAGCAGCGGTACGGCCAGGGCGTCGGTCGTAGGTCCGCCTAGTGGTACGTCTTCCAAGGCGTCGGGCCCTCGTCGTGGTAGTGGCCGTGGCCGCCGAGCCAGGCGGGCAGGCCCACTCCTGCGGGGAAGAACCGTACGCCGGCCACGGCCCTCGGGTCGTCACCGGAGAGGAAGGACCGGGCCAATTCCGTGGCGGCCCGGGCCGGTTCCCGGGCGTCGACGGGGAACGTGCCGCCGAACTCCTCGACGCGGTGCCACGCGCCGTCCGTGGAGCGTTCGTCGCGCAGGAAGTACACGAGGACGTGGTCGGGGAAGCGTGGATCCGTCCACACGTGGCCGAGCTCGCACGACCAGCGTGCCAGCCGGGCGGGCTCGGACCGCAGTGCGTCCCGGAGCAGCCGGGCCGTCGTCCGGGCCGGCCACTCCCAGCGGGGGTCCTGGGCGGCTCGGGCCAGTTCGGCGTCGTAGGAGGTGGCGTCGAAGCGGTACTCGGGCAGCGTGATGCCCGCCTCGCCCTCCGGCTCCCAGGTCCATACGACCGTGTCGCCCTCGCGCCGCAGCAGCAGGGACAGCGCAGGATGGCAGCCGCACCACCGCTCGGCCACGTCCACCCGGTGCGGCCGGTCCCCGACCGTCAGCGGGCCGTCGGGGACGAGCCAGCCCCGGGGGTCCCCGCAGCGCACCCCGTGGTCGGCGTCCTCGAAGGCCGCCGCGATCACGTCGACCCCGTCGATCAGCGGCCGGACTTCGACGACCAGCGATCCGCTGCCCGAACCCGCAGATCGGGCCAACTGTCGCGCCGCGCGGCGGTCGGGGCAGGCGCTCCGCCCGGCCGCCCGCGGGGCCGCCTATGCTGCACGGGTGATCAAGCCGATTGAACTCGTGATATTCGACTGCGACGGGGTCCTCGTCGACACCGAACGCATCGCCGTGCGCGTCCAGGTCGCCCTGGGCGCCGAGCACGGCTGGGCGCTGACCGCGGACGAGGTGGTCGACCGGTTCGTCGGACGTTCGCACGCCGCCGTCCGGGAGCAGATCGCCGCCCGGCTCGGCGAGGAGACGGCCACCGTCTGGTCGGACCGGTTCGAGGTGCTGCACCGGGAGGCCGTCGACGCCGGACTGGACCCCGTGGACGGCCTGCCCGAGGCGCTGGACGCCCTCGGGCTCCCGACGTGCGTGGCCTCCAGCGGGTCCCACGAGAAGATGCGCCACACCCTCGGCCGCACCGGCCTCTACGGCCGCTTCGAGGGCCGCATCTTCAGCGCCACCGAGGTCGCCCGGGGCAAGCCCGCCCCGGACCTGTTCCTGCACGCCGCCCGGCAGCTCGGCGCGGACCCTGCCGCCTGCGTGGTCGTCGAGGACAGCCGCCCCGGCGTCGAGGCCGCGCGCGCCGCGGGCATGCACGCGTTCGGCTACGCCGGCGGGCTCACCCCCGCCGAACGCCTCCAGGGCCCCGGCACCACCGTCTTCCACGACATGCGCGAACTCCCCGCCCTGCTCGCGCGCCGGCTCACCGCCCTCGCCTGAGGGCGTGCCGCATCACGGTCCGCGCCGGGCCGCCGGGACCGGGGCGGGACCGGGGCGGGGGCGGACATCGATGGTCACCCCGCCTCCACGAGGGCACGCCCGCCCCCGCCCCGGTCGGCCCGCCCTCAGCCCGCCCGGGCCGGGCTGCCCGGCGGCGTCCGCCCGAAGTGGCGGGCGGTGGGCACCAGGGCCGCCGCGGCGGGCACCAGGAAGCAGGCGGCGGTGCAGGCGCCGAGGACCGGCGTGACCCCGAACCGGTCGATGGCCGGGGCGATCAGGGCGAGCCCGAGCGGCGCCAGCCCGTAGGACACCAGGAAGTCCAGCGAGGAGACCCGGGCCAGCTTGTCGGGCGCGACCTCGCGCTGGGTGGCCGTGAACCACGGCACGTTGAACAGCTCGATCCCGATCCCGGCGACCGCGTACGCCGCGACGACGGCGACCGCGGGCACCGGCAGCATCAGGCTCAGCGGCGCGAACCCGTACGCGGCGAGCCCGGCGAAGGCCGCCCAGCCCTGGGACCGCGGTCGCACGCGGGCGACCAGCAGCGCCCCGCCGAGCGCGCCCAGCGTGTACGCGGTGGCCGCCGCGGCCAGCACCCACTCGGAGCCGTACCGGTCGCGGCTGATCAGCGGCAGCGCGACGCCGGTGGCGGAGTAGCCGAGCGCGACGACCGCGACGAGGGCGCCGAGCCCGGCGAGGAACCAGGGATGGCGCCGCGCCTCACGGACGCCCTCCACGAACTCGGCCCGGAAGCCGGCCCGTGACGGAATCGATGACCGCGCCGGCTCCGGCGAGGGGGTCTGCGACGCAGTCTCCGACGGAGCCGTCGTCGCGGCCCCACCGGTCCCCGGCGCCGGGACCAGGGCGGCGACCAGCCAGAGCAGGCCGATGCCGAGCAGCAGCGCCCGTACGTCGACGAACGCGGCGAGCAGTGCGGTCAGGGCGGGGCCGGCGAGGGTGGCGGAGCGGACCGCCACGGTCATGGCGGCGTTGGCCCGGCGGCGCCGGCCGGGGTCGACGGTCTCGGCGGTGAGCGCTTGGAACGCCGGCCGGCACGCGCCCTGTCCGGCGCCTGCCAGCGCCGCGGCGGCCGTCATCAGCAGCAGCGAGCGGCCGAGCCCGAGCGCGAGGAGCGGCGCGGAGACGGCCGCGGCGAGGGCGGACCACAGGACCACGGCCCGGCGGGAGTGCCGGTCGGCCAGGACGCCTCCGACGGCGACGGCGAGCAGGAAGCCGGCCGTACGGGCGGCGAGGACCATGCCGAGGCCGGCGGCGGTGAGGTCACGGTGCAGGACGGCGAGTCCGAGCACGAAGGGCAGGGCCCAGGTGGCGAGGCCGGAGGCGGTGGTACCTGCCCACAGGCGCAGGAAGGCGGCCTCGCGGAGGAGTGAACGTGGGGGCGGGGGAGCGGACTTGGCC
>NZ_RPRY01000346.1 GCF_003949795.1 Streptomyces sp. WAC06614 | reverse complement strand
ACCCCACCCGGCCGGGCTGGCTGCGCCGGCTGCTGGAATGGCAGCAGTCCGCGCCCGACCCCGACACCTTCTGGAGCTCGCTGCGCGAGGACCTCGCGCAGGACCGCGAGATCACCGTCTTCCTGACCGGCGGCGACGGCCCCGGCACCACCATCAGCCTGCCGGCGGGCGCCACCTGTATCGACGCGGCCTACGCCCAGCACGGCGAGGCCGCCCACGGCTGTATCGGGGCCCGCGTCAACGGCCGGCTCACCTCCCTGGCCAGCGCCCTGGCCGACGGCGACACCGTGCAGCTCCTGCTCGGCAGCGACCCCGCCGCCGGACCCGCCGCCGACTGGCTGGAGCACGCCCGTACCCCCGCCGCCCGGATCGCCATCGGCGGCTGGCTACGGGCCCACCCCGGCAGCACCCGACCGGCCCAGGCCGCCCCGCGGGCCCCGCTGACCGTCGTCAACCTGCGGCCCGGCAGCGGCAACGCCGTCGCCGACCTGCCCGACGCCCATGTCCGGCTGGCCGGCTGCTGCACCCCGGTGCCCCCCGACGCGGTCGCCGGCTTCGTCGTCCGCGGCGGCGCCGTCACCGTGCACCGCACGGAGTGCGCCGTGGCGTGCGAGATGCGCGCCCGCGGGCGCACCCCGGTCGCCGTGCACTGGCGGGCCACCGCCGACTGCCGGGTCACCCTGGTCGCCGAATCGTTCGGCCGCCCCCATCTGCTGGCCGACCTCACCGAGGCCATCGCCCGGCTGCACGTCGAGGTCATCTCCGCCACCGTCGAACCGCCCGTCGAAGGCCGGGTCCGGCACTCGTACACCCTGCACCTGCGCGACGCGACCACCCTGCCCGCCCTGATGCGCGCCATGCGCGACGTCCCCGGCGTCTACGACGTCAGCCGCGCCTAGCCACGGTCCCGCCTCGCCCCGACCGTCCCGTCCCGTCGCCGGACCGTACTCCTCCGGCTCCCGCCGGGGGTCTCCTTCGGGTGGTCCCGCCGCGCGTCGTGCCCGGGCGTGGCGGGGCCCCTGGTATGCGGTGGGGGATGCGCCTCACCTCCGCCCGACTGCGCGCCGGGCTGCTCGCCGCCGCCTCCCTGACCCTCGTCGCCGCCGTGCTGCCGCCGCCCCCGCAGGCCCTGGGCATCGGTGACCGGCTCTTCCCCGAGCTCGGGAACCCCGGGTACGACGTCCTCGCGTACGACCTGTCCTTCACCTACCGCAGCAACAAGGAACCGCTCGACGCCGTCACCGTGATCAGTGCCAGGACCCTGGAGCCGCTGGAGCGGATCAACCTGGACTTCACCCACGGCACGGTCGCCGCCGCCGAGGTCAACGGCGAGCCCGCGACGTTCCAGAGCGCGGGCGAGGACCTGGTCCTCACCCCCCGCACCCCGCTGCCCGAGGGCGTCCCGCTGCACATCACCGTCCGGCACACCAGCGACCCCCGCGGCCGGGCCGACGGCGGCTGGGTGACCACCGGCGACGGGCTGGCCATGGCCAACCAGGCGGACGCCGCGCACCGGGTCTTCCCGTGCAACGACCACCCCGCGGACAAGGCGTACTACACCTTCCGGATCACCGTCCCCGAGGGCCTGACCGCCGTCGCCAACGGGCTGCCCGACCTGCCCGCCCACCGGGCCGTCGGGGCCCGCCCCGGCGCCGCCGCCGGGACCACCTGGACCTACCGCACCCACCACCCCATGGCCACCGAACTCGCCCAGGTCTCCATCGGCGACTCCGCCGTCGTCCGGCGCACCGGACCGCACGGCCTGCCGGTGCGCGACGTGGTCCCGGCCGCCGACCGCGAGCGGCTGGAGAAGTGGCTGGCCAAGACCCCCGACCAGCTCTCCTGGATGGAGCAGCGGGTCGGCCGCTACCCCTTCGAGACGTACGGGGTCCTGATCGCGCGCGCCTCCACCGGCTTCGAGCTGGAGACCCAGACCCTGTCGCTGTTCGAACGGAACGTCTTCACCGACACCGGCTACCCCGAGTGGTACGTCGAGTCGATCATGGTCCACGAGCTCGCCCACCAGTGGTTCGGCGACAGCGTCACCCCGCGCACCTGGTCCGACCTGTGGCTCAACGAGGGCCACGCCACCTGGTACGAGGCCCTCTACGCCGACGGCCTCGGCAAGTACTCCCTGGAGCGGCGCATGCGCGAGGCGTACCAGCGCTCCGACCAGTGGCGGGCCGCCGGCGGCCCGCCCGCCGCGCCCAAGGCGGCCGCGCCGGGGGAGAAGATCGGGCTGTTCCGGCCGGTGGTCTACGACGGCGCCGCCCTGGTCCTGTACGCCCTGCGGCAGAAGATCGGCACCGCCGCCTTCGACCGGCTGGAGCGCCGCTGGGTCGCCGAGCACGCCGACTCCGTCGCCGGCACCGCCGACTTCGTCCGCATGGCCTCCCAGGAGGCCGGGACCGACCTCTCGTCCTTCCTCCAGCCCTGGCTGTACGGCAGAACCACCCCGCCGATGCCGGGCCACCCGGAGTGGAGCACCCCGAAAAGCGTGTGACCCCGCAGGAACGGGCATGTCACCATCGAGGGGTCGACGGGCCACCCGCGGGAATCCCCGGCCGGTGTGACACGTTGTACCCGTACACCACTCGTATACCGACGTAAGGATCCAATGACCTCCTCTTCTTCTTCCTCCTCACAGGACGCGCAGAGCTTGACCGGAAGCCTTCGGGCCGATGCCCTGATGGAAGAGGACGTCGCCTGGAGCCAGGGGATCGACGGGGAGCGGGACGGCGACCAGTTCGACCGCTCCGAGCGCGCCGCCCTCCGCAGGGTCGCGGGCCTGTCCACCGAGCTCGAGGACGTCACCGAGGTCGAGTACCGACAGCTCCGCCTGGAGCGCGTGGTGCTCGTCGGCGTCTGGACCTCCGGCACGGTGCAGGATGCGGAGAACTCCCTCGCGGAGCTCGCCGCCCTCGCCGAGACGGCCGGCGCCCTCGTCCTCGACGGTGTCGTCCAGCGCCGCGACAAGCCCGACCCGGCCACCTTCATCGGTTCCGGCAAGGCCCGCGAGCTCGCCGACATCGTCGTCGAGACCGGAGCCGACACCGTCGTCTGCGACGGCGAGCTCAGCCCCGGCCAGCTGATCGCGCTCGAAGACGTCGTCAAGGTCAAGGTGATCGACCGGACCGCCTTGATCCTCGACATCTTCGCCCAGCACGCCAAGTCCCGCGAGGGCAAGGCACAGGTCTCGCTCGCGCAGATGCAGTACATGCTGCCGCGCCTGCGCGGCTGGGGTCAGTCGCTGTCCCGTCAGATGGGCGGCGGCAAGGGCGGCGGCCTCGCCACCCGCGGTCCCGGTGAGACCAAGATCGAGACCGACCGGCGACGGATCCGCGAGAAGATGGCGAAGATGCGCCGGGAGATCGCGGAGATGAAGACCGGCCGCGACCTCAAGCGGCAGGAACGCCGCCGCAACAAGGTGCCCTCGGTCGCCATCGCCGGCTACACCAACGCCGGCAAGTCCTCCCTGCTCAACCGGCTCACCGGCGCGGGCGTGCTGGTGGAGAACGCCCTGTTCGCCACCCTCGACCCGACCGTGCGCCGGGCCGAGACGCCCAGCGGCCGCGTCTACACGCTGGCCGACACCGTCGGATTCGTCCGGCACCTGCCCCACCACCTGGTCGAGGCGTTCCGCTCCACCATGGAGGAGGTCGGCGACTCCGATCTCATCCTGCACGTGGTGGACGGCGCGCACCCGGCGCCGGAGGAGCAGCTGGCGGCCGTCCGCGAGGTCATCCGCGAGGTCGGGGCGGTCGACGTCCCCGAGATCGTGGTGATCAACAAGGCGGACGCGGCCGACCCGCTGGTGCTCCAGCGGCTGCTGCGGATCGAGAAGCACTCCATCGCCGTCTCGGCCCGCACCGGCCTCGGCATGGAGGAGCTGCTCGAACTCATCGACGCCGAGCTGCCGCGACCCGAGGTCGAGGTGGAGGCCCTGGTGCCGTACACCCGCGGCGCCCTGGTCGCCCGCGCCCACGCCGAGGGCGAGGTGATCTCCGAGGAGCACACCCCGGAGGGCACCCTGCTCAAGGCCCGGGTCCACCAGGAGCTGGCGGCCGACCTCGCTCCGTACGTGCCGGCCCGGCACTGACGACAAAAAGCCGGAGGGCCCCCGCACCTGGTGCGGGGGCCCTCCGGCGTTCGTCCTGCCCGGGTGTCGTCCTGCCCCGGTCCTACTTGAACTTGCGGCTGACCGCCTCGAAGACCGCCTTGGCCTCCGGACCCAGCCGCGGACCCGCCAGCCAGCCCGCCTTGGCCGGGCCGATGGAGGTGTTCGACACCAGCGCCGGCTTGCCGTCGGCACCCGCCGCGACCCAGCCGCCGCCCGAGGAGCCACCGGTCATCGTGCAACCGATGCGGTACATCACCGGGTCGTTCCCGTTCAGCGACAGCCGGCCCGGCTTGTCGGCGCACTGGAAGGCCCGCTGCCCGTCGAACGGCGCCGCCGCCGGGTAGCCGGTGGCCGTGATGCTCGCGACCTTCTGCACGGCCGGGGCGTTGAACTCCACCGGCAGCGCCGAACCGACCGTCTCCTCCAGCGACTTGGAGCTGCCCTTCTCCGGCGTCACGTGCAGCACCGCGAAGTCGTACGGGGCACCCTGGCCACCGGTCGGGCCGCCCTGGGCGATCCACTGGTCCGACGTCTGCGCCCAGTCGCTCCACCACACGCCGTACGGGGCCACCTCGTCCCGCTTGGCACCCTTGAGCTGCGCCTGCGTCCTGCCCGCGTTGTTGTACGACGGCACGAAGGCGATGTTGCGGTACCAGCCGCCCGCCTTGCCCGCGTGCACGCAGTGTCCGGCCGTCCAGACCATGTTGGACCTGCCCGGGTGCGCCGGGTCCTTCACGACCGTCGCCGAGCAGACCATCGAGCCCTCGGGGCCGTCGAAGAACACCTTGCCCGCCTCGGGGACGCTCTGGTGGTACGGCGTCCCCAGCGCCTTGGCGTTGACCGGCGCCGGCGTCGGGTCGGTGACGCCCTGGTCCTTGCCCAGGTCGGGGTCGGTCACCGGCTTGTCGGGACGCTGGGCGTCACGCATCCGGTCCGGGTCCCACAGGTCCTCGATGATCGGGTTGATGAAGTCGTTGGCCTCGCGGAGCCAGTCGTCCTTCTTCCAGTTCTTCCAGGCACCGCCCTTCCACTTGTCCAGGTCGACGCCGTGCTGCTTGAGCTTGTCCTTGAGCTGGTCCGGGATCTTGATCCCGTCGGTCGGCGTGCTCGCCGCCACGTCCGTCGGCTTGGCGTCGCCGCCGCCCTCCCCGCCGCCGGGCCCACAGGCCGCTGCGGTCAGCGCGAGCGCGGCCGCGCACAGTACTGCGGTGACCGGTCGGTTCGGTCGCATGTCGTCAATCCCCCTGGTGGGTCGATGCGCGAAGTTGAGCACCCCACTATGCCGTCGCCGCCCAGGACGCCGGAGCCCGGGTCCGCGGTTGCAAGGATCTTCGACCGACCCGTGATCGGCCGGGCCCACCGTCGTTGGTACGTACGGGGGATGTGCGCCGGCCGGGCGCGCGGGCGCCTCGCGGCGCCCGGCAACTCACGCGGGAGGACCGACAGTCGTGGCCGTGACGACCGGACAGGCCGCAGCCGCGGCCGCCTTGACCCCCTCGCCCGCACCACCCGCCCAGGGCGGCGCGGAGCGGGACGCGATCCTGCGCCGGCAGTCGCAGCGCGAGTCCGCCGCGCGGACGTACGCCCGCTCGCTGCCGATCGTGCCGGTGCGGGCCCGCGGGCTCACCATCGAGGGCGCCGACGGGCGCCGCTACCTCGACTGCCTCTCCGGCGCGGGCGCCCTCGCCCTCGGCCACAACCATCCCGTGGTCCTCGAAGCCGTCCGCCGGGTCATCGACTCGGGCGCGCCCCTGCAGGTCCTCGACCTCGCCACGCCCCTCAAGGACGCCTTCGTCACCGAGCTGTTCACGAACCTGCCGCCCGGGCTCGCCGAGAACGCCCGCATCCAGTTCTGCGGACCGGCCGGCACCGACGCCGTCGAAGCCGCCCTGCGCCTGGTCCGCACCGCCACCGGCCGCACCGGACTGCTGGCCTTCACCGGCGCCTACCACGGCATGACCACCGGGTCCCTGGACGCCTCCGGCGGGGCCGAGGGCGTCCGCGTGACCCGGCTGCCCTACCCCAGCGACCACCGCTGCCCCTTCGGCGTCGGCGGCGCCGAAGGGGCGGCGCTGTGCGCCCGCTGGACCGAGCACCTCCTCGACGACCCCAAGGGCGGGGTGCCCGCACCCGCCGGGATGATCCTCGAACCCGTCCAGGGCGAGGGCGGCGTGGTGCCCGCCCCCGACGACTGGCTGCGCCGGATGCGGGAGATCACCGAGGCCCGCGGCATCCCGCTGATCGCCGACGAGGTGCAGACCGGCGTCGGACGCACCGGGGCCTTCTGGGGCGTCGACCACGCCGGGGTGGTCCCCGACGTGATGGTGCTGTCCAAGGCCATCGGCGGCAGCCTCCCGCTCGCCGCCGTGGTCTACCGGGCCGAGCTGGACGTCTGGCAGCCCGGCGCGCATGCCGGAACGTTCCGCGGGAACCAGCTCGCCATGGCCGCCGGCACCGCCACCCTCGCCTACGTCCGCGAGAACCGGCTCGCCGAGCGCGCCGCCGCGCTCGGCGCGCGGATGCTCGCCGCCCTGCACGGGCTGACCGCCTCCCACCCGTACGTCGGCGACGTACGCGGCCGGGGCCTGATGATCGGCCTCGAACTCGTCGACCCCGACGCCCCCGAGAACGACTCCGGCCCGGCACCGGCGGCCCCGCACCTCGCCGCCGCAGTGCGCCGGGCCTGCCTGGACCGGGGCCTGATCGTGGAACTCGGCGGACGCCACCAGAGCGTGGTGCGCCTGCTGCCGCCCCTGACCCTCACCGACGAACAAGCCACCGCCGTCCTGGACCGCCTGGCCGACGCCTTGGACACCCTGCCCGCGACCCGACCCCCCACCCCGGGCC
>NZ_RPRY01000345.1 GCF_003949795.1 Streptomyces sp. WAC06614 | reverse complement strand
CCCACACCCCGTCCCCCGCGACGGGCTCCCCCCGCCTGGCCGACGTACCGGCCTGGATCGACTGCCGCATCCACGCCGTCCACACGGGGGGCGACCACCTGATCGTGGTGGGCCGAGTGGAAGCCCTGGGCGCCACCGACGAAGGCACCCCCCTCCTCTTCCACAAGGGCCACTTCACCCGCCTCGCCGACTGACCCCCTCCCCGGCCACGCCGGGGGCCGATCACGACCGGTCGACGATCGACCGAATGCCGACCCGGGCACGAGGGGTCGTGCCGCGGGCCGGTCGGGCGAAGGGGCCGGCCCGTCAGAAGGTCAGGACTGCTCGGGCCACGCGGCCCTGTTCGGCGGCTTCGAGTGCCTCCGGGAAGGACTCCACCGGGTAGGTCTGTGTGACCAGTTCGTCCAGGAGGAGGCGGCTCTCGCGGTAGAGCTGGGCGTAGAGGGCTATGTCGCGTTGGGGGCGGGAGGAGCCGTAGCGGCAGCCCAGGATGGATTTGTCCAGGTACATCGAGGAGACCTGGAAGGCCGCTTCCTCCGTGAAGCCGGGGACGCCCAGGAGGATCGCCTGGCCGTGGCGGTCCAGCAGGTCCACGGCTTGGCGGATCAGACGGACGTTGCCCACGCATTCGAAGGCGTGGTCCGCCCCGGTGGGGAGGATCTTCTTCACCGCGGCGACGGTGTCCGGCGTGGCCGCGGCGTTCACGAAGTGCGTGGCGCCGAAACGGCGGGCCACCGCCTCCTTCGCCGGGTTGGCGTCCACCGCCACGATCACCGAGGCGCCGGCCAGGCGGGCGCCCTGGAGGACGTTGAGGCCGATGCCGCCGGTGCCGATGACCACGACCGTCTCGCCGTGGTCCACCCGGGCCCGGTTGAGCACCGCGCCCACACCGGTCAGGACGCCGCAGCCGATCAGGGCCGCGGAGGTGAAGGGGATGTCGGAGGGGATCTTCACCGCCTGGACGGCCTTCACGATCGTTCGTTCCGCGAAGGCCGAGTTCGACGCGAACTGGTACAGCGGCGTGCCCGCGCGGGAGAACGGCTGGGCGGGCATGCCGATGGCCTTGCGGCACATCGTCGGCCGGCCCCGGTCGCAGTCGGCGCAGGCGCCGCAGTTGGCCAGGGTGGACAGGGACACGTGGTCGCCCGGCACCACGTGGGTCACGCCCGTGCCCACCGCCTCCACCACGCCCGCCCCCTCGTGGCCCAGCACCACCGGCGGCGGGAACGGGATGGTCCCGTCGATCACCGACAGGTCGCTGTGACACAGCCCGGCCGCCGCGATCGCGACCAGCACCTCCCCGGGACCGGGGTCGCGGATCTCCAGATCGTCGACCACCTGGGCCTGCTTGCCGTCGAACACGACGCCTCTCACCTGGGCTCCTTCGGCAGGCCGAGCACCCGCTCGGCGATGATGTTGCGCTGGATCTCGTCCGAGCCGCCGTAGATCGTGTCGGCGCGGGTGAAGAGGAACAGCCGCTGGGTCTCGTCCAGCGCGTACGGGTCGTCGGCCGTCCAGTCGTCCGGGCCCACGGTCGCCGCCGCGCCGCGGACGGCCACGGCGAGTTCACCGAGGCGCCGGTGCCAGCCGCCCCACAGCAGCTTGGCCACGCTGGGCGCGCCCGGGTCGTCGGGGCCGCCGCCGAGGGTGCGCAGGGCGTTCCACCGCATGGTGCGCAACTCGGCCCACTGGCGCACGAGGCGGTCGCGCAGCACCGGGTCGGGGGCGGGGCCGCAGCGGGCCGCGTGGTCGGCGACCACCCGTTCCAGTTCGGCCGCGAAGCCGATCTGCTGGACCAGGGTGGACACCCCTCGTTCCAGGGCGAGCAGCCCCATGGCGACGGTCCAGCCGTTGCCCTCGCCGCCGACGACCTCCTCGGCCACGGCCCCGTCGAGGAACACCTCGTTGAACTCGCTGGTCCCCGAAAGCTGCCGGATCGGCCGGACCTCGATCCGGCCCGGCTGGGCCATGGGGACGAGCAGGAAGGACAGCCCGCGGTGCCGGGTCGACCCCGGCTCGGTGCGGGCCAGGACGAAGCACCAGTCGGCCTCCCGGGCCAGGGAGGTCCAGATCTTCTGGCCGGTCACCCGGTAGGTGCCGGACACCGTGCGCCGGGCCGTGGTCCGCACCCCGGCCAGGTCCGAACCGGCGCCCGGCTCGCTGTAGCCCTGGCACCACAGCTCCTCGCCGCGGGCGACCGCCGGCAGGAAGCGGTCGCGCTGCTCCTGGGTGCCGTACGCGAGGAGGGTGGGGGCCAGGAGGTTCTCGCCGATGTGGCCGACCCGGGCGGGGGCGCGCAGGCGGGCGTACTCCTCGGCCCACACCACCTGCTGGACCGGGCTCACGCGCCGCTGCCCGTACGCGCCCCCGGGCGCCTGCCAGCCCAGTCCGATCCACCCGGCCCGGCCCAGTTCGCGTTCCCACTCCCGGCGTGCGGCCTCGCCCTCGTGCTCGCTGCCGGGCCCGCCGAGTCCTACGGCGCCGGCGTACGGGCCTGCGCCGGTCAGCCGCTCGGCCAGCCAGGCGCGGGCCTGCTGCCGGAACTCCTCGTCCTGTGCGCCGAACCCGAAGTCCACCGGGCCCCCTACGCGTTGGGGCGGTCCTTGGCGGCCGCCGCCTTCGCCATGGCCTCCAGCTGGGCCAGCATGGGCATCGGGTCGGTGCCCACGGTCCCGGGCAGGAAGTCGGCGATCTTCTCCGGGGTCCAGGAGCCGTCGGCGTACCCGGCGCGCAGCTCGCGCGGCTGGGCCCAGACGGCGATCTTGGGGCCGGCGATGGTGTAGACCTGCCCGGTGACGGCCTCGTTGCGGGCGCGGTCGCTGAGCAGGTAGGTGACCAGCGCGGCCACGTCCTCGGGCTCGCCGATCTCCTTGAGCTCCATGGGCACGTTGGCGGACATCCGGGTACGGGCGACCGGGGCGACGGCATTGGCCGTGACCCCGTACTTGTGCAGGCCGAGGGCGGCGGAGCGGACCAGGGAGATGATGCCGCCCTTGGCCGCGGAGTAGTTGGCCTGGGCGACCGAGCCCTGATGGTTGCCGCTGGTGAAGCCGATCAGGGTGCCGGATCCCTGCTTGCGCATGACGGCGGCGGCGGCCCGGAAGACGGTGAAGGTGCCCTTGAGGTGGGTGGCGACGACCGGGTCCCACTCCTCCTCGGTCATGTTGAAGAGCATCCGCTCGCGCAGGATGCCGGCCACGCAGACGACGCCGTCGAGCCGCCCGTAGCGGTCCACGGCGGTGGTGACCACGCGCTCGCCGCCGGCCATGGTGGAGATGTCGTCGGCCACCGCGACGGCCTCGCCGCCGGCCGCCACGATCTCCTTGACCACGCCCTCGGCGATCTCGCTGGTGGGCTCGCCGCCCTCGATCGAGACGCCGTAGTCGTTGACGACGACCTTGGCGCCCTCGGCCGCGGCGCCCAGCGCGACGGCCCGGCCGATGCCGCGGCCGGCGCCGGTGACCGCGACGACCTTGCCTGCCAAGAAGTTCCCCACGTCCCGCCCCTTCCCGGGTTTTCTGACGGACCGTTAGATTTTATGGGCAGTGCGACGGCCGTGCACAAGCCCCCGAACCGCAAGGAGCTGATGAGACCCATGTCGCTGCCCCCCGAGTTCCACGACATCGCCAAGCGCGTCAACAACTGGGGCCGCTGGGGCGCCGACGACGAGATCGGCACGCTGAACCTGGTCACGGACGAGGTGGTCCGGGCCGCCGCGGCCGAGATCCGCACCGGCCGCCGGGTCCCGCTGGCGCTGCCGCTGAAGGAGGACGGGGTGCAGGCCGGGATGATCCCGGGCCGGATCAACCCGCTGCACACGATGGTGCAGGTCAACCAGGAGATCTTCGGCCCGGGCACGGTGGCGTGCAGCGACGACGCGGTGACCATGGGCCTGCAGGCGGCCACCCACTGGGACGCCCTCACCCACGTCTCCCACTCCGGCAGGATCTACAACGGCCGCCCCGCCTCGACCATCACGCCGCACACCCGGGCGCAGTACAGCGGCATCGACAAGGCCGGCCCGATCGTCTCCCGCGGGGTGCTGCTGGACGTGGCGGCGGCCAAGGGCCTGGACCGGCTGCCGGGCGGGCACGCGGTCACCCCGGAGGACCTCGCGCAGGCCGAGGAGTTCGGCCGGGTCACCGTCCGGGCCGGCGACATCGTCCTGGTGCGCACCGGACAGGTCCAGGTCTACCTGGCCGGCGACAAGCACGGCTACGGGTTCCCCTCGCCCGGCCTGTCCGTCCGCACGCCGGAGTGGTTCCACGCCCGCGACGTGGCGGCGGTCGCCAACGACACGCTCACCTTCGAGATCTTCCCGCCCGAGATCGAGAACCTGTGGCTGCCCGTGCACGCACTGGACCTGGTCGAGATGGGCATGCACCAGGGCCAGAACTGGAACCTCGAAACTTTGTCCACAGCCTGTGGAGAAGCCCGGCGGTACAGCTTCCTGCTGTCGGCCATGCCGGAACCGTTCGTCGGCGGCACCGGCACCCCGGTGGCTCCTGTCGCAATCCTCTGACCGACCCGCCCCGTCCTCCGTAGCATGGCGGCCCCGGCCGCACCGGTGCGACCGCCGCGGCCACGACCGCCACCGGGGGACGGCGCATGGACGGCAGCTACGGACACCAGGAGATCAGGGACGTCCGGGCGAGGAAGGTGATCCAGAAACAGTATTTCTTCCCGGGCGGCGAGGAGCCCGTCGACACCGACCGCGCCGCACGCGAGCTGCGCACCACCGTACGGACCCGGCTCCAGGACGAGATCGCGCGCCTGCAGCTGGAGCACCCCGACCCCATCCCGGTGCGCTGGTCACCGTCCGGACAGCCCGTGCAGCCCTCGCTGGAGGCGCTCGGCATCGAGGACTGGTCCGTCCTGCACGGCGACGTGACCCAGGTGCCGGAGTTCCTGCGCAAGCTGCCCCGGCACCAGCTCGTGGTGCTGGGCGAGCCCGGCTCCGGCAAGAGCGTCCTCGCCCTGTTGCTGGCCTGGAACCTGCTCAAGCGCTGGCGGCCGGGCGACGAGGTCCCGGTGCTGATGCCGCTGTCCTCCTGGCGGCCCACGGTCCCCCTGCGCGCGTGGATGGTCCGGTACGTGCGCGAGCTGGGCCTCGGACCCGACCGGGCCCGCGCCCTGTTCGACGAGAACCAGGTGATGCCCGTCCTCGACGGCCTGGACGAACTGCCGCCGGACCTCCACGCCCGCGCCGTCGCGGAGATCGACGCGGCGGTCGCCGACGGCCGGCCGCTGCTGGTCACCTGCCGGGTCCAGGAGTACCGGACGGCCGTCAGGGAGCAGGGCCGGCACCTCACCAAGGCCGCGTGCGTGGAGCTGGACTCCCTCACCCCGGACGAGGCGATCGCGTACCTGCGCCGGTCGGCGGTGGCCGGCGAGACCCGCTGGGACCCCCTCTACGCCGAGCTGCGCGAGCGGCCCGGCACGGCCCTGGCCGCCACCTTGTCCTCCCCGCTGATGCTGCACCTGGCCCGCACCGCGTACCGGTCGCCGGCGACCGACCCCGCCGAGCTCCTGACCGAGGACCTGGCCGGGGACCGGGCGAAGATCGAGTCCCACCTGCTGGCGCAGTACCTCCCCGCGACCTTCGCCCCGCCCGCCGCCCGGCGCTTCCGCGCGGACCGGGCCCGGCGCTACCTGACCACCCTCGCCCGGCAGATGGGGCGGGACGGCACCCATGAGTTCGCCTGGTGGCAGATCGACTCCCCGGTCACCGCGGTGGTCGTGGCCCTCGCGTTCGGCTGCTCGTACGGCTGGTTCCTCACCCTGCTGTTCGGCGCCTGGAAGGGGGTGTTCGCCGGACTCCTGACCGGGACCACGGGCTTCTTCGTCCACCTGTGGGTCCGCGAGCGGCAGCAGCACGTGCACGTCACGGAGGACGTCGTGCGCGGACCGCGCGGCGTGCTGCGCCAGTACGCCGCGCTCGCCTGGCTGTCGGCCCTGCTGGTGGGGGCGCTGACGGGGGCCGCCGTCGGCGGCTGGCTCAGCACGGTGCTGGACGAGGCACCGCGCCGACCGGTCCTCGGCTTCAGCCTGTTCGTCGGCGCGGCCGCCGCGTTCGCCACGCTCGTCAGCTCGGCCTGGGGCTCGTACCATGTGTCGCGGGGCTGGCTCAGCCTCACCCGGCGGCTGCCCTGGCGGTTCTGGACGTTCGTCGACACGGCACACGGCCTGGGCGTGCTGCGGCAGACCGGAGCGGCCCACCAGTTCCGCCACCTACGGGTCCAGGAGCAGCTCAGCGGGTCCACCAGGCCGTCCAGCCGGTCGGTGTACAGCGGCCGGCGCACCGCCGCGGGCTGGAAGCTGCTGCTGCCGGCCCTGCCCACGGCCGCCCAGACCCTGGTGGCGCTGGTCTGGCTCGTCCTCACGGGCGCCATCAGCCTCGGCAACGGGATCGGCGAGGACCTGCGGTACCGCTCCGGGGACCGGCCGCAGGTGAACGTCGACTTCTGCGAGAGCGCCTGCGCGACCAACGCCACGACCTGGACCTGGCACCTGCCGCCGGGCGGGTCCCGCCGGACGGTGACGGAGCTGGACGAGACCGACGGCGCCGCCGTCGCGCAGTGGAACGGCGGCGTCAGCTCCCACGGCTGCCCCGGGTCCCGGATCGAGGTGACGCTGCAACTGGGCGAGCACCCCCCGGTCTCCTTCGTCCAGCGACCCGACGGCCTGGAACCGATGGACGCGAAGGCCCCGTTGCCCAAGCCGCTCCCCCTGGCCGACGAGCCCGTCACGATCACCCTGCGCCGGGCCGACGGGGAGCCCTGCGAGGCGAGCCTCAGCTGGGTGGGGGCCGGGGTCCGCCGGGACGGCATGGAACCGGTCCGCAAGCGCTTCGGTGTCAGCGGCCCGTGAAACCATGAGGTGTTCATGACGCGTCCTTCGGACGTACGGCACGCCCCGCCCACGCCTCCCGGCAGAACAGGAGCAGTTCATGTCCCAGTACGGTGGCGGCCCGGTTCCCC
>NZ_RPRY01000344.1 GCF_003949795.1 Streptomyces sp. WAC06614 | reverse complement strand
GCGGCCACGTTGTCAGGGTTGTCGTACTGGTTCGGGCACCATGCGTCCGGTTCGGCGTCGAGCAGCTCGGCCACCTTCTGGCGGCGCGCCTGCTGCCAGCCCCCTTCCGGGTGCGGGGCGGTCACGGTGTGGACCTCGGCGCCGTAGGCCCGTAGCAGTCCGGCGACCTGGGGTTCCATGCCGGGGTCGGTAACGACCGAGACGGGGTGGCCGTAGGTGATGCCGGCCAGGGCCAGGCCGAGACCGAGGGTTCCGGAGGTGGATTCCACGATCCGGGCGCCGGGCAGCAGCGCCCCGCGCGCCCGGGCGGCGGCCACCATGTACAGGGCGGTGCGGTCCTTGATCCCGCCGGGGTTGCAGCCTTCGAGCTTGGCCCAGAACCCGCTCCCGGCGGGGGTGAAGGGCTGACCCACCCACAGGACGGGGGTGTCGCCGACCAGGGCGGCCGGGGTGGAGCCGAACCGCACCGGGGCGGACAGCAACGAAGCGGGGCTGTCGGGCGTGTCGAGGACAGGGGGTACGTGGTTCATCATGGTCGGACAGCTCTCCCACCGCCTCCCGTGGGCGACAGTCCCGGGCGGCGGTGACACGGATGGGGTGAACGGTGGACGCGGTCACCACCCGCTCGACCGGTGCCGGACCGTGCCGGCTTCCGCTGTGCGGGCGGGGCGTCCCCGTCAGCTCCGCCACACCTGCAACTCGGCCCTGAGCCGACCACCGTCCGCGCACCCCGCCCGGTCCGAAGGCGCCGCGCCGGGCGGCCCCCGCCCGGCCATCACGCCCGGCACGGCCTGGGCCTGCACCTGCGACGGCGACCACGCCTGCGGCTGCGGCTGCTGGTCGGGCTTCGGCTCCGCCGGGTCGGCCCGGTCGACGGCCGGACCGTCGACGTCCGTGCACGTGCCCGGTGCGCCGGGACGCTCCTGGCGCTGCCCGAACGCCACCGCCGTCACCGCACTCCCCGGCCCGGCCACGGGCTCGGCGGCAACGGTCACGCTGTCGACCCGCCCGACCCCGACGGCCAACGGCCCGTGCACGCACCCGGCCAGGTGGACGAGCACGAGCAGCACGAGCAGCACGAGCCCGAACCGGGGCAGGCACACCCGGGCCCGCTCCTCTCGCGACCGCCCGCTCAGCATGATCACAAGTTAGCGGCATACCGGCATAAAGTTCCCGTCAACCAGGCTCAGACATCCCGTCGGCGCAGGAACACCCAACCCAGGGCGAGAGCCCCGGCCGTCCACGCCCCCAGCGTCGCCCCGCCGCTCAGGGCGGTGGCGCTGTGCGCGTGCGTCATCGCCAGTCCGGCGTCGAACGGCATCACCGTACTCCCCACACTGCCGAGGGCTATGGAGGCGACGAACAAGGCGAACGCGACCCCCAGTGCCGCGACCGGACTGCGCAGGAAGACGCCCAGCCCCATACCGAGCAATCCGCAGAGCGCGAGGTAGGGACCCCCGGCGAGCGCCGCACGCGCCATGCCGGGCTCCTGCCAGGACACGCTCAGCCCGGCGCCGTCGAGGAAGCCGGCGCCGATGAAGAAGGCGGTCACCGACGCGAGGGTGCCGGCCACCAGCGCCACGGCTGCGAACGCGACGGCCTTGCTCGCGAACAGCCGGTTCCGGGAGGGCACGGCCATCAGTGACGGCCGGATGGTGCCACTGGTGTATTCGACAGTGGAAACGAGTACGCCCGCGACGGTGAAGGCGAGAAGGCCGAACTTGATGCCGAACTGGGTGATCATCGTGGGGTCCTCCACGATGCGGTACCCGTGGCGCACGCTCCCGGCATTCTGGAACGAACTCCGCGCACCCAGGCCGATGGTGAGGGCCACACCCATCACCAGCGCGACCAGGGCTCCGCGGTGGCTGCGCAGTTTTATCCATTCGCCGGCAACGGCGTCCATGAATCGTGGTCGTCGTGCGGGCGCGGCGGCAGGAAGCCTGCCCGAGCGGACGGATTCGGAATACATGGGTCTGGCCTCGCGTGTCAGACGGCGTCGCTGGAGGAGTACGGAACGCCCCTCGCTCATTTCTCGTTCTCCTCTCTCACGTCCCCCTCCGCATCCCTACTGCTCTCCACAGAGCGTCTGGTCGATGGCCTTGGTCGCGGCGTTCACCGTGTTCTGGAACCGCTGCCGGCTCTTGTCCTGATCGATGGTCCCGTCGGCGTTGCGGACGGGACGGACACCGTTGATGGAGAGGGTGACCGACCTACCGTCCGGAGTGGTTCCGGTCAGCGTCTGGTACCCCAGGACCCGGCCGGTGTGACCCCAATACCCCCTCGCGTTCGCCGGCTTGCCGGCGTCGCAGGTGAGGGGGACGTGCTCCAGGCCCAGCCCGTATCCGGCACCGGGCTCACCAGCGGTCTCGGGAACGGTGCTCTGCATTTCCTCGATCTGCTGCGCGCCGAGGAGCCGTCCGGGGGTGAGGAGCGCGGCGTAGAAGGCGTCGATGTCGGCGGTGGTGCTGGCGATCTGCCCACCGGCGCCGACCCAGGTACGGCGGTCCAGGTCGGTGACGTCCAGAGGACGGTCCATGCCGGGGATCACTTCGTACCCCTGGGCGTGGGGGCCGGGGAGGGTCCTCCGCGCCCCCGGGTCGGGGATCGACGTGTCGTGGAGCCCGAGCTTGTCGATGATCCGGGTGCTCACCTCATGGCTCCAGGAATGTCCGGTCACGGCTTCGATGAGCTTGCCTGCGATGTCGTAGCCGGTGTTGGAGTAGAGCATGTTCGGGCGGCCTCGGGAGTCCTTGCTTCCCGGGAGGAAGGCCAGCTTGCCCTTCAGCGGCCCGGCGATCAGCCGATCGGTGTCGGGGGGTGTGGCGAGGAACTTCTTGATCTGGCTCGGACTCGATCCCGGGGGAGGAACGAGCCCCTGGGTGGCTCCCTCGGCATCGTCGAGGCCGCTGGTGTGCTGGAGGAGCTGGCGGACGGTGATGGTCTTCTTCGCAGCGAGCTGGACGCTGTCCTTGGGGAAGAGGTGCGGCAGTACCGAGACGACCGGCTCGTCCAGGCCGAGGAGCGGCCTGCCCTGCGCATCGGTCTCTTCCGTCAGCTGCAGGATCACGGTAGCGATGAACGTCTTGGTGAGGCTCCCCGCCCGGAACCGAGAATCCGGCTGCACGGGAGCCTCGGTCGTGAGGTTGCTGACGCCGCTGGTGGCTTCCTGGCTGCCGCGGACGTCGTGGAGGCCGAGGACGACTCCGACCGCCCCGGCATCGTGAATGCTGTCGGCCGCCTGCCGGAGCGCGCCCTCCGGGCGGTCGGTCGCGGAGGCGGAGGAAGCCGCGAGGAGCCCCGCGATGATCGCCGTGCTGGCCACCAGCGCGGTCGAGATGGACAGGCGGGTCTTCCGCTGTCGCATGGGCTTCTCCTTTCAGGGGTGCTTTTCTGCCGGTCCGGCCGTTCGTCGAAAAGGCTATGAAGGCTGCCCTGTAGTCCGAATCCCGCCCGCGAGGGAACCTGCGCGGTGGTTCTCAGGTAGTACCGGTCGACGGGCCGACGAAGGGCAGTCGGCATGTGCCGGCGACAGCGGCCGCTTCCCGGACGCTGCCTGCCCCGGGTGATACCTGGGAGCTACCGCAAAGGTGCGCTCCCTGGCGGGACGCGGATTACGGGGGCGGGTTCGTAGCGTCGTTCCCGGAAGCCGCTCGTGGCTTCGTGCCCCGAGTGGAAGGACCGCCGTGATGTTCCCGATCGCCCGTCTGCGCCGCGGCCTACTGGCCCTGTTGATCCTCTCGGCCCTCGTGGTCCCCGTGACGGCCGCGAGTCGGCCCCGGGTACCGGCGCCCGCCCCGGCCCGGCTCGCCCCGCTGACCGCGGCCACGCTGCCACGGGCCTATGCCGCGAACCGTGCGGACATCCTCCGGGCAGCGGGCGAGGCCGCCGCCTCCGGCGCCGCCGGCCGCGCGGCCCGGCTGCGGGTGCTGGCGGAGGACGGCAGACAGTTCCTCACCTTCGACGGCCGCGGCAGCGGCCGGACGGCGGAGGTGCTCGGGGACCTGGCCCGCGCGGACCGGATAGCCGTCCTGGTGCCCGGCGCCGACACCGACCTGGACACCTACGACGAGCTGGACGGCCGTCCACCCGCCGGCCTCTCCTGGCGGGACGGCGCCGCCTCCTCGTGCGCGGTGTCCGCCGCGAACGCGGCCCGGGCCGATCACCGCTCGCTCGGCGGCGCCGCCCTGGACCTGCGCCGGGAACTGTGCCGACAGGACCCCGCCGCCCGCGTCGCCGTGGTGACCTGGATCGGTTACGACACCCCGAGTGTCACCGGGCCGGCGGTGCTGACCGACGGCCGCGCCCGTACTGCTGCATCCGCTCTCCGGGAGTTCCTCGGGACCTTGCGGCGGATCGACCCCCGGGCCGAGATGTCGCTGCTGTGCCATTCCTACGGGTCGGTGGTCTGCGGCCAGGCGGCCCCCGGACTGGACGTCGCCGACATCGCGCTGTTCGGCAGCCCGGGTGTCGCAGCGCCCGACGTAGCGGCGCTCCGCACTCCCGCGACGGTGTGGGCGGGCCGCGGTGGGAGCGACTGGATCGCCGACGTCCCGCACATAAGCATCGGCCTCCCCGGCGGCAGCAGCCTCGGCTTCGGCCAGGACCCCCTCGCCACCCGCTTCGGCGCTCACCGCTTCCCTGCCGGGGACGGCGGCCACAGCGACTACTTCGCGCCCGGTTCCCTTTCCCTGCAGAACCTCGCCCGCATCGTCCTCGACCGCCGGCCGGAGGCCGTCCATGTCTGACCTGGCCGCCTCCTGCGAGCCATGCTCCGCACGTCCGAGCGCGGGCGGGGCGCACCACGCCGCGGGCCACGGGCGGCGGCACACTGGTCCCAGGAGGCTCCGGCCCCGTACCCCGTCGGTTCCTCGAAGAGCCGAGCACGAACAGGGACACTCTCATGGCGCAGGCTGACGGCAGCGGAGGCGGTGGCCTTCCCCCGAAGCGGACCCGGCGTGCGCGGGCGGCGCGCATCATGGGTTCCGCGGTCGCGCCTCTGCCCGCCCCTCAATGGTGGCCACGGGCCGTGCGCTACCTGCCGCACGCGCTGGTCCTGGCCGCGGCAGCCTTGGTGTTGCTGACCGGGGGAAAGGAGCTGGCGATCTACTACCGCGTCGACGCCGCCGCGCCCATCGCCGCTGCCTACGCCGCGGCCCTGGCCCTCGCTCTCTACGTACCCGGGCCGGCTTGGCTGTTCTCCCTCACGGTCTGCGCCGTCACGTCCTTCCTGCTGCACCTCACCCAGTGGCCCTGGCCGGCGCTCTACGCGCACGCCGGGGTGCTGTTCCTGCTCTCCTTGCGCGTGCGGGCGCGCACCGCTTCGGTCGCGCTGGCCCTGAGCGTGGCCCTGACGCTCGCTCTGCCGCTCGCCGGGCCCGGAGTGCCGGCGGTCTCCGACTTCAGTTACGGCTACAGCTCGGCAGGCCTCTTCGTGGTCGTCGTCGTCACCGGCGTCCTGCTCCGCAGCCGGCGCGAAGCGCACTCCGAGGCCCTGCGGCAAGCCGCGGCCACGGCCGAGGAACGGGCCCGGCGCACCGTTCTGGAGGAACGCGGCCGGATCGCCCGGGAGCTGCACGACGTGGTGGCCCATCACATGTCCGTCGTCTCCATCCAGGCCCAGGTCGCCTCACGCGTGCTGGAGGATCCACCGCCGGCACTGTTGGACAGCCTCTCGGCGATCCGGGCCGGCACGGTCGAGGCCCTCGGCGAACTCCGCCACGTCCTGGCCCTGCTGCGCGCCGAGGACTCCGACGACGACACCCCGTACACGCCCCAGCCGACCCTGGCCCAACTCGGGCAGTTGACCGACACCGTTCGCGCGACCGGGACCACGGTCACGACCGAGACGACCGGAACACCCCGGCCGCTGACGTCCGGTGTGGAGCTGTCCGCCTACCGCATCGTCCAGGAAGCTCTCAGCAACGCCCTGCGCCACTCCCCCGGCGCCGCCGTCCACGTGCACCTGGCGTACGCGAGCGATCGGCTGACCGTCGAGGTGACCAATACGGCGCCCGGCCGGGCCACTCGGCCGGTTCCCGGTGCCGGACACGGTCTGCTCGGCATGCGCGAGCGGACCACGATGCTGGGAGGCCGGCTCGCCGCGCACCCCACCGAGGACGGCGGCTACGCCGTGACCGCCACCCTCCCCGCCGAGGCGGCCGCTGCCCCCACTGCCACCGCCACCGCGCCACCGGACCCGTACCCGCACCCGCACCCGCACCCGCACCCGCACCAGAAATGAGCACCGCCGATGACGATCCGGGCGCTGATCGCCGACGACCAGATCATGATCCGCCAGGGGTTCTCCGCTCTCCTCGGCTCGGAGCCCGACATCCAGGTCGTGGGACAGGCCGCGGACGGTGTCGAGGCCGTCGCGCTGGCCGAGGAACTCCGCCCCGACGTGATCCTCATGGACATCCGCATGCCGGGCATGGACGGGATCGAAGCCACCCGTCAGATCACGCGGAACGGCGAGTCGACCGCGAAGATCCTGGTCCTGACCACCTTCGACCTCGACGAATACGTCTACGAGGCCCTGCGCGCGGGAGCTTCGGGCTTCCTCCTCAAGAGCGCCTCGGCCGAGCACCTCGCCGAGGCCGTACGCGTCGTCGCCGCGGGAGAGGCGCTCCTGGCGCCCAGTGTCACCAAACGGCTCCTCACCCGCTTCGCACGGATGGAGGGCCCGCAGCTGGCCCTGGCGGACCCGGGCAGCCCGCTGACCGAACGCGAGACGGAGGTCCTCCTGCTGATCGCCCAGGGCCTGGCCAACGGCGAGATCGCCGCCCGGCTCGTCATCGCCGAGCAGACGGTGAAGACCTACGTCAGCCGCATCCTCGCCAAGCTCGGCCTGCGTGACCGTACGCAAGCCGTCGTCTACGCCTACGAGACCGGCCTGGTCCGACCCGGGCGGGACGACTGAGCCTGGCCGGAGCGCCGGGTCCGGTCATGTCAGCGGGGCGAGGGGGCGGCGGTGTGGTGGCGCAGGGG
>NZ_RPRY01000343.1 GCF_003949795.1 Streptomyces sp. WAC06614 | reverse complement strand
GCCCGAGGGCGGGGACAAGGGTTTTCCCCGTATCGAGTTCATCCCGGCTTTGCCTACTGTCTGCCCACCGGCGATCACTTCCGGCCGTGACCGTTCATCCGCCACCCCCACACGGCGGGAACGTGCGACGGCCCGGGAGGGATCCCGGAACCGCTGTTGCCCCGAGCCGCCGCCGCGGCACGGGGCGACGTGGCGAGCGGCGGCGACCGGAGCCCGTCCCCGGTCCCGCCGCCGCCCGTGGCGGCGCCACCTCCCACAGCGCACCAACCGGCCGTTCCGGCCTGCCCGGAACGCCGCGAAAGGGAACAAACGTGCACGCACCCAGACGAAGGCTCATATCCGTGGTGGCCATCTCCGCCGCCCTGCTCGGCGGCATGGCCACCAGCGCCGCGGCCGTGGTCCAGCCGGTCGTGGAGCCCGCGCCGGCCGCGAACGTGCAGCAGCCGGCCGCACCGGTCCAGAACCTGATCGTCGGTTACAAGGCGTCCGCCTCCGAGGCCACGTCCAACTCCGCCGCGGCCACCGACGCCCAGGCGAAGGGCAAGAAGGCCGGCAAGGGTGTCTCCTTCGAGCGCCGCCTCGGCACCGGCGCGGCCCTCGTGGGCCTCGGCGGCACCACCGCCCCGGCCGACGCCGCCAAGGTCATGGCCCAGTTCAAGGCCGACCCGGACGTCGCCTACGTCGAGCCGGACACCCGCGCGTACGCGATGGCCACCCCGAACGACACCGAGTACGCCAAGCAGTGGGACCTCTTCGAGGCCACCGCCGGCATGAACGTCCCGGCCGCCTGGGACACCACCACCGGCAACGGCGTCACCGTCGCGGTCATCGACACCGGCTACGTCGCCCACTCGGACCTCGCCGCGAACATCGTGCCGGGCTACGACTTCATCTCCGACAGCACCTACGCCCGGGACGGCAACGGCCGCGACAACAACCCGGCCGACCAGGGCGACTGGTCCGCGGCCGGCGAGTGCGGCGTCGGCTCCAAGGCCAGCGACTCCTCCTGGCACGGCACCCACGTGGCCGGCACCATCGCCGCCGCCACCAACAACGGCAAGGGCGTCGCCGGCATCGCGTACGGCGCCAAGATCCAGCCGGTGCGCGTGCTCGGCAAGTGCGGTGGCTCCACCTCGGACATCGTGGACGCCATCACCTGGGCCTCGGGCGGCTCCGTCGCGGGCATCCCGGCCAACCCCACCCCGGCCAAGGTCATCAACATGAGCCTCGGCGGCTCGGGCACCTGCGGCACCAGCTACCAGAACGCCATCAACGCGGCCGTCTCCCGCGGCACCACCGTCGTGGTCGCGGCCGGCAACAGCAACGCGGACGCCGCCAACTTCTCGCCGGCGAGCTGCAACAACGTCATCACCGTGGCGGCCACCAACCGCACCGGCGACCGGTCGTACTACTCCAACTACGGCGCGACCGTCGACATCGCGGCGCCGGGCGGTGAGACCCGCCGTGCCACCGACACGCCCGGCACCGTCACCACCCCCGAGAACGCCATCCTCTCGACGCTGAACACCGGCACCACCACCCCCGGTTCCGAGACGTACAAGCCCTACCAGGGCACCAGCATGGCCGCCCCGCACATCGCGGGTCTCGCCGCGCTGCTGAAGTCGGCGAACTCCTCGCTGACCCCGGCCCAGATCGAGTCCGCGATCAAGACCAACGCGCGTCCGCTGGCCGGCACCTGCACCGGCGGCTGCGGCGCGGGCCTGGCCGACGCGGCCAAGACCGTCGCGGCCGTGGTCTCCGGCCCGGTCACCGCGTACGAGAACACCAACGACGTGGCGATCCCGGACAACGGCGGCGCCGTGTCCTCCTCGATCATCGTCTCCGGCCGCACCGGCAACGCCCCGGCGGCCCTGAAGGTCAACGTCGACATCAAGCACAGCTACCGCGGTGACCTGGTGATCGACCTGGTGGGCCCGAACGGTGCCACCAAGCGCCTGCTGAACTCCTCCAGCGACAGCGCCGACAACGTGATCACCACCTTCACCGTCGACGCCTCCGCCTGGCCGGCGAACGGCACCTGGCAGCTGCGGGTCCAGGACACCGCCGCCGCCGACACCGGGTACATCGACTCCTGGAGCCTCGGCTTCTAAGGACCGCTCCCCGGCCGTCGGCCCCCGGGCCGACCCCTGATCCGCCACCCCCCACAAAGGTCCGGACCATCGAGTCTCGGCGTCCGGACCAACTCCGCCTGTGGGCCTGCCGGTACCATCCGTACCGGCGGGCCCACAGGTGTGTCCGGGGCCGGCACTGATTTCTGCGTCACAGACCGGGTACGCCGCGCGGCCGACCTCGTATCCTCACGCTCACAGGAACGGCACAGGGACGAGGGCGCGGGAAAGGCGGGTGGCTGTGCGTGGGGGCGACGGGCAACGCTGACGCGACCGTCGGGCACGGAGAACTGGTCGAGGCGGTCGACCGCGCGCTCACCGCCCGCGGCCGGGCCCTCGTCACCGGGCCCGCCGGCGCCGGCAAGACCGCCGTGGCCGCGGCCGTCGCGGCCACCGCCGAGGCCCGCGGGGAGACCGTGCTGCGGCTCGCGCCGGAACCCGTGGACCGCTGGATCCCCGAGGCCTCGGCCGCGGCCCTGTTGTGCTCCGTACCCCCCGCCGCCCTGTGCGCCCTGGCCGGACCCCAGCGCAGCGCCATCGCCGTGCTGCGCCGCGAGGCCGACGCGCCGCGCGAGGGCCGCGACCACGTCGCCCTGCGCCTGGCCGTCGCCGAGGTGCTGCGCACCCTCGCCGCCTCCGCGCCCGTGCTGATCGTGCTGGACAACGCCCAGTGGCTGGACGCCGAGAGCACCGACCTGCTCCGCTTCGCCCTGCGCCTGACCCCGCCCGGGGTCCGGCTGCTGGTGGCCGAGTGCGTGCAGGGCGGCGCCCCGGTCGGCGAGTCCCTGTGCGGCCCGGGCACCACGGCCGTACGGGTGCCCCCGCTCGGCGCCGACGAACTGGCCGAGCTCCTGGTCCGCCACGGCCTGCCCGCCCGGCTGGCCGGCCGGATCCACCAGGCCAGCGGCGGCAACCCACGGCTCGCGCTGGCGCTCGGCCACTCGCTCGCCGAGGCCGCCCGGGCCGGCCGGGCGCACCACGCCGACGCCCTGCCCGTCTCCGGCCAGGCCCGGGAGGTGGCCCGCAGACTGCTCGGCGAGGCCCCGGCCCGCGCCCACCGCACCCTGCTCGTGGCCGCGCTCGCCACCCGGCCCACCACGGCGCTGCTGCGCCGGGCCGGACGCCCGGACGCCGAGGCGGAACTGGCCGCCGCCGAGCGGGCCGCGCTGGTCACGGTCGCCGAGGACGGCGCGGTGGAGTTCACCGCCGGCGCACTGCGCGCGGCCCTGGCCGCCGACGCCGGCTGGTCCGAACGGGCCGCCGCGCACGCCGCCCTGGCCGGGGCCGTCGACGACCCGGTGGAGGCCGTACGACACCGGGCCCTGGCCGTGGACACCCCCGACGAGGCGCTCGCCGCCGAGGTCACCGGGGCCGCGGCCGCCTGCCGCCGGCGCGGCAACCGGGCGCTGGCCGCCGAGCTCGGGCTGCTGGCCGCCGACCGGACCCCGGTGGACCGCCCGGCCGAGGCGCTGGCCCGGCTGGTGGCCGCGGCCGAGGACGCCGGCTGGTCCGGACGGGCCGACCTGGCCCGCCGGGCGGCCCGGGCGGTGCTGGCCCGCGACGCCTCCCCCGCCGACCGGGTCCGGGCCCGGCTCGCCGTCATCGACGCCGCCGGGCAGGCCCTCGCCGACCTCGACGAAACCTTTGCGCACGCCCTGTCCGACGCCGCCGGGGACCCCGCGCTCCAGGCCGCGGTCCAGCTCCGGATCGCCACCAAGCTCAACCTGAGCGACGGGGACCCGGTGCGCTCCCGGGACGCCGCCGCCGAGGCCGGGGCGCTCGCCGCGACCGGCGGGGACCAGGTGGCCGAGGCCATGGCCCTGACCGTCCGGGCCCGGATGGGCCGCATCCTCGGCGATCCGGAGGCCGAGGACATCCTGGCGGAGGCCCTGGCGCTGCCCGCCCCGGAGGTGCCGCTCGGGATGCGGCACGCGCCGCAGTACCTGGCGGTGCGGCACGCCCTGTTCGACGACCGGCTGGCCGACGCCCGCGCCCAGCTGCTGGTGCTGCTGCCGGCGGCGGAGCGCACCGGCTCGGCCGAGGACGTCTTCGAGGTGCTGCGCAGCTTCACCGAGGTGGAAC
Source organism: Streptomyces sp. WAC06614 (assembly GCF_003949795.1). Lineage (GTDB taxonomy): Bacteria > Actinomycetota > Actinomycetes > Streptomycetales > Streptomycetaceae > Streptomyces. The sequence goes on along the minus strand of NZ_RPRY01000343.1, from coordinate 2,824 downwards.
TGCGCAGCGGCCGGTGCGCGGCGGGCGCCGCGCACGCCCGGCGGGCCCTGGACCTGACCATCGAGGCCGGTCTGTCGCCCGGGCCCGCCTGGTACGTGATGGCCATGGCCGAGTCCATGGGCGGCTCCTTCGCCCGGGCGGCCGGGTACGCCCGGCGCGGGGTGCAGGCCTCGCAGGAGGAGCAGGACCAGGTGTTCCTCTCCCGCAGCCTGTACGCGCTGGGGCTGGTCGAACTGGCCACCGGGGAGACCGTACGGGCCGTGGCGACGCTGCGCCGGGTCGCCGAACTGGAGGCCGCGCAGCAGGTGGTGGACCCGTCGGTGCTGCGCTGGCACGGGGAACTGGCCGAGGCCCTCGTCGCGGCCGACGCGCCCGGCGAGGCGGCGACGCTGCTGGCCACGGTCCGTACGGTGGCCGAGGACCTGCGCCGCGTCTCGGTGACGGCCGCGCTGGACCGGGCCGAGGGGCTGCTGCGGTCCGCGACCGGCGAGGCCGAGGCGGGGGTGGCCCTGCTGCACCGGACGGTGGAGCGGTTCGAGGCGCTGGACCTGCCGCTGGAGCGGGCCCGTACGCTGCTGGCCCTGGCCCGGGTGGAGCGGCGCCGCCGGCGCCGCGCCCCGGCCCGGGCCGCCCTGCAGGAGGCGGCCGCGGTGTTCGACCGGGCGGGGGCCACGCCGTGGGCGGCGCTGGCCCGCGAGACCCCGGCGGCCGGGGCGGTGCCCCGGCCGGGGCCGACGGGGGTGACGGGGCTGCTGACCGAGGCGGAGGCCAGGCTCGCGGTCCTGGTGAGCCAGGGGGCGAGCAACCAGGAGGCGGCGGACAAGCTGTTCGTCAGCGTCAAGACGGTCGAGGCCCGGCTGACCCGGATCTACCAGAAGCTCGACGTGCGTTCCCGGGCGCAGCTGGCTACGGCCCTGCGGGGCGGCTGACGTCCCAGGGGTCCGCCCCGGGCGCTGCCACGGAGTGCACCCGGGCCAGGACCAGGACGGTGTCGTCGGTGGGGGCGTCGGGCAGCATCCGGCCGATGACGGCGTCGGCCATCTCCTCCAGCCCGCCCGTGGCCCCGGCGAGCGCGGTGCGCAGGGCGGTGATGCCCGCGTCGATGTCCTGGTCCCGGGACTCCACCAGACCGTCGGTGTAGAGGGCGAGGACGGAGCCGTCCGTGAGGTGGATCCCGGTCGTCCGGAACGGTACCCCGCCGACCCCGAGCGGCACGCCGAGGACCTCGTCCACGCTGTCGACCGTGCCGTCCGGCCGGCGGACCAGCGGGGGCGGATGGCCGGCGCCGGCGATCCGGGCGTGGCCGGTGGCAGGGTCGTGGAGGAGGTAGCAGCAGGTGGCCAGTTCGATGCCGGCCTCGCGGGCACAGCCGTCGAGTTCGGTGAGCAGCCGGTCCGGCTCCATCCCGATCCGGGCGAGCGCCTTGGTGGTGATGCGCAGCCGGCCCATGGCCGCGGCGGCCGGGACGCCGTGGCCCATCACGTCGCCGACCACCAGCGCGACCCGTCCGCCGGGCACGGCGATGACGTCGTACCAGTCGCCGCCGACCTCGGTCACCCGGCTGCCGGGGAAGTAGCGGTGGGCGACCTCCAGATGGGGGCACTGGGCGACGGCGCTGGGCAGCAGGGCCCGCTGGAAGGTGAGCGCGATGTCCTGGACCGTGCTGTACAGCCGGGCGTTGTCGAGGCAGACGGCCGCGCGGGAGGTCAGCTCGCCGGCCAGGGACAGGTCCTGCTCGGTGAAGGCGGGGCGGGCCGCGGACCGGCCGAACATGGCGATGCCCTGGACGGTGCCGCGGGCGATCAGCGGAGCGATCATCAGCCGGACCACCCCGCTCTCGGCGAGGATCCGGGCGCGGCCCGCGTCGAGCACGGTCCGGGTGAAGAACTCCTCGTCCACGTCGAACAGGACGGGCCGGCCGGTCTCCAGGGCCTGGTGGACGGTGGAGCCCGGGGGGTAGGTCACCCGCTCCCGGCCGGCGACGAGTTCGGGGGCCGGCGGGGGCAGGACGGTGCCGGCGGCGATCCGGTGGGTGCGCAGCGGCAGGTCCGGGCGGAAGTCCTCGGTCTCGTCCAGCCACTCCACGGTCTCCACGACGGCGCCGTCGCAGAAGTCCGGGACCAGGGAGTCGACCAGTTCGGCGGCGGTGACCCGGACGTCCAGGGTGGTGCCGATCCGGGCGGCGGCCCGGTCCAGCAGGGCGAGCCGCTGCCGGTGGGCGCTGGCCTCGACCAGGGCCCGTTCCCGGTCGGTGACGTCGATCAGGACGCCGCCCAGCCCGGGCCGGGTGCCGACGGCACCGGTCAGCGGGAAGAAGCTGACCGAGCGGACCTGGTCCCGGTCGGGCCGGCCGGGGGTGCGCAGGCCCACCAGGGCGCCGACGACCGGGCGGCCGCCCTCGGCCACGGCCCGCAGCATCCGCTCGTACTCGCCGCCGTCCTGGGTGAGCAGGAAGTCACCGACCCCGCGGCCGAGATGCTCCTCGACGGAGGCGCCGTCCATGTCGGCCAGGGCCTGGTTGACGTGGACGTAGCGCAGGTCCTCGTCGAGCATGGCCAGGCCCGCGGGGCAGGTCTTGAACAGGGCGTCGAGGAACACGAGGTTGTTCTTGACCCGGTCCAGTTCCTCGCTCCGGCTGGACAGGCCGAGGACCGTGCCGCCGCCTGCGGCCTCGGAGACCGGGAAGACCCGGAAGCCGCAGTCGAACACGGTGCCGTCGCGGTGCCGGACCGGCAGTCTGGCCCGCCAGTAGCCCCGCTCGCGGGCGTGGGCGGCGAGCTGGGCCGCCGGGCCGGGGGTGCCGGGCGGCGGGTCGGGGAAGAGC
>NZ_RPRY01000342.1 GCF_003949795.1 Streptomyces sp. WAC06614 | reverse complement strand
GCATGGGTGTCAGTCGTAGGCGTGCTCTCGGGGTGGCTGCCCTGGCGGCGGCCGCCGCCAGGGCAGCCACCCCGAGAGCACGCCTACGACTGACACCCATGCGACTCGCCCCCCCATGACCGTTCCGCACCGCGGGACTTCAGCGCTCATGGGGGTATTTCCCACCCGCCTGGCCGGTTATGACCCACCCCGGTCACAGAACCGCCCCAGAACGACGACAAGGGCCGTTCCGGGGCAGCACGAAGAGGCGGAGCCCCCGGCCCACCGAAGCCGGGCCGGACCGGGGCGCAGGGCCGGGCCCCCGCCGGGAGGCCTAGGCTCCGAAGGCCTTGCTCTTGCCCTTCACCGGCTTGGCGCCCGCCAGCAGGTGCGCCGGTACGAGATCGCGCGCCGGCTCGCTGTAGCCCACGGAAACGATCCTGTCCCCCTGGTACGTGAACGACGTCAGCGAGGCCAAGGTGCACTGCCGCCGCCGCGGGTCGTGCCACAGCCTCCGCTTCTCGACGAAGCTGCGCACGATCCAGATCGGCAGCTGATGGCTGACGCACACCGCCTCGTGCCCCCGCGCGGCGTCCTTCGCCGCGTCCAGAGCGCCCATCATCCGCACGACCTGCTCGACGTACGGCTCGCCCCAGGACGGCTTGAACGGGTTCGTCAGGTGCTTCCAGTTCGAGGGCTTGCGCAGCGCGCCGTCGCCGACGCCGAAGGTCTTGCCCTCGAAGACGTTCTCCGCCTCCAGCAGCCGCGGGTCCGTGGCCAGGTCCAGCCCGTGGCTCTTGGCGATCGGCGCGGCCGTCTCCTGGGCCCGCTCCAGCGGGGAGGACACGACGTGGGTGATGTCGCGCCCCTCCAGGTGCTCGGCGACCCGGTCCGCCATCTGCCGCCCGAGGGCGGACAGGTGGTAGCCCGGCCGGCGCCCGTAGAGCACCCCGTCGGGGTTCTCCACCTCACCGTGCCGGACGAGGTGGACGACGGTGATCTCGTTCCCGCTCATGCCGTGGCCTCCGTGGCCTCCGCGGCGGCCCGCGCGGCGGCCGGCAGCGCGGCGGCGATCCGCTCGACCGCACGCTCGTCGTGCGCGGTGGACACGAACCACGACTCGAAGGCCGACGGCGGCAGGTACACGCCGTTCGCCAGCATCGCGTGGAAGAACGCAGTGAAGCGGAACGACTCCTGCCGCTTGGCGTCGTCGTAGGTGCGCACCTCGTCCGGGGTGAAGAACACCGAGAACATGTTGGAGGCGGTCTGCAGCCGGTGCGCCACGCCCTCCTTGGTCAGCGCGTCGGTGACCAGCTGCTGGATCTGCGCGGAGACCGCGTCCACCGTCGCGTACGCGGCGTCGTCGAGCAGCCGCAGCTGGGCCAGGCCCGCGGCGGTCGCGATCGGGTTACCGGAGAGGGTGCCCGCCTGGTAGACCGGGCCGGCCGGGGCCAGGTACGCCATCACGTCGGCACGGCCGCCGAACGCCGCGGCCGGGAAGCCGCCGCCCATGACCTTGCCGAAGGTCATCAGGTCGGGCGCGACCCCGTCCACGCCGTACCAGCCGGCGCGGCTGGTGCGGAAGCCGGTCATGACCTCGTCGGAAATGTAGAGGGCGCCCTCGGACCGGCAGATTTCGGCCAGACCCTGGTTGAAGCCGGGGCCAGGGGTGACCACGCCCATGTTGCCCGGGGCGGCCTCGGTGATCACGCAGGCGATCTCGCCGGGGTGCGCGGCGAAGGCGGCACGGACGGCGTCGAGGTCGTTGTACGGCAGCACGATGGTGTCGCCGGCCTGGGCGCCGGTGACGCCCGGGGTGTCGGGCAGGGCGAAGGTGGCGAGGCCGGAACCGGCGGCGGCCAGCAGCGCGTCCACGTGGCCGTGGTAGCACCCGGCGAACTTCACGACCTTGGCGCGCCCGGTGAAGCCGCGGGCCAGCCGGATCGCCGACATGGTCGCCTCGGTGCCCGAGGACACCAGGCGCACCTGCTCGACGGGCTCGATGCGGGCCACGATCTCCTCGGCGAGCGCGACCTCGCCCTCACCGGGCGTACCGAAGGAGGTGCCGCGGGCGACGGCCTCCTGCACGGCGGCGATCACCTCGGGGTGCGCGTGGCCGAGGATCATCGGTCCCCAGGAGCACACGAGGTCGACGTATTCGCGGCCGTCGGAGTCCGTCAGGTACGGACCGGTACCGGACACCATGAACCGGGGCGTTCCGCCCACGGCCCGGAAGGCGCGAACCGGAGAGTTCACGCCGCCGGGGGTCACGAGGGACGCGCGCTCGAAGAGCGTCTGCGAAACTGGGGCTTCATACGGGTACGGGTAGCTCACACGAGCCATGGTCTCACCAGGCCGCGACTTCACTGCGGACGGGCGTTTCACCGCGCCGCCGCGGGGGAGGTCACTGCCATGATGATCAGGCTGCGTGGCGGGGGCCGCGGGGCCGGGGCAGGCAAGACCAGTCGGGTGGAGATATGCAACGCGGTGGTGGACCGGGCGAGGGCACGGACGGCCTGGACCCGCAGCGCGCCCGCGAGGCCCGCGAGGCCCGCCGCCGCGGCAAGCACCGGCGGCACGCGGCGACGGACCCGGCCGGCTCCGCCGGCCCGGCCCCGGAGCCGGACGCGGCCCGTGACTGGAACACGCCCCGAGACGACGACACCGACCTCGGCCCGAGCCGGGACGGCGGCGGCCGCGACCGGCGGGGACCCGGCGGCGCCGCGCCCGGCGCCGCGTCGCCCGGCGGGTCCTCCCTGGGCGGGCCCTCCCTCGGCGGGTCCTCCGTCGGCGGGTCCTCTCTCAGCGGGTCCTCCCTGGGGGGCTCCCCGCTGGGCTCCTCCGCGCTCGGCGGCGCCTCCGCGCTCGGCGGCGGTGCGTCGGTCGGGGGACCGGTCGGCGAGGGTGCGGCGATCGGGGGCCGGGGCATGGGGGTGACGTACAAGTACTTCGGCGCCCCGGACGGCGCCACGGCCGCCCGGGTGCCGATCTCGATGCGCCCGGAGGAGCTCGGCGGCGACGAGCTCGGCATGGGCGGCATGTTCACCAAGATCAAGCCGGAGACGGTGGCCGCGATGGTCCTGACCGGCATCGAGGGCATACCGCTGCACAAGGTGCCGCCGCTGGAGCTGGTGGTCCTCCACCCCGACTACGCGGTGGTCAAGCTCCCCATGACGGTGGTCGACCCGCTCCGCGAGATCGGCGAGGAGTCGGTCGGGGCGGCGGCCTTCATCTGGTCGACGGTCCCCGACCGCGGCGGCCCGAGCGACGCGTTCAACGTCTACCAGCTCCTGCACGAGTGGCAGGACTTCTCCCAGCGCCTCCACGAGGCCGGCCACCAGCCGTACTGCCTGGTCTGGCCGTAGCCGGGCCGACCGGAGACAGCGGTCCGGTCACGTCGGGGCGGCGGGTCCGTTCCCGTTCCCGGTCCCGGTCCCGGTCCCGGTCCCGTTCCCGGTCCCGATGGGCTCCGGGGCGTCGACGCCCAGGTCCTGGCGCATCCGGGTCCGCATCTCGCCCCGCTCCCGGGCGATCACCACAACCGGGCCGCGCCGTACGGCAGTTGGCAGTGACAACAGGGTGCGGTGTTCCCGCCCGGCCGCAAATAACCGAGGATCTGTTTTGTTTTCGTCCGCCCGCCGGATCCGATCGCAGAGCAGGTGTCATGCCGACCACCGACAAGGTCCACGAGCTGCCGCAGACCAACCAGTTGCGCGCGCTGCACACGATCGTCCGCGACCGCGACGCCGCCCGCACGGACTTCGTCCACTACGCCCGGCGCGTGGTCCGGCTGCTGCTGGAATCGGCCCTGGACCTGCTGCCGTTCGACAAGCAGGACGTGACCACGCCGGTAGGGGAGACCTACCCCGGGCTGAGGTTCACCGGCAAGCTGTGCGCCGTACCCGTGATCCGGGCCGGCGACTCCATGGTCGACGAGCTGCGGCAGATGATCCCCGGGATCCGCGTCGGCAAGATCCTGATCCAGCGCGACAGGACGACCAAGCAGCCCCACCTGCACTACTGGAACCTCCCCGAGGACATCTCCGAGCGGCACGTCCTGCTGCTGGAGCCGATGCTCGCCACCGGCGGCAGCGCCAAGGCCGCCATCGAGGTGCTGCTCGCCGCCGGGGTGCGCGAGGAGCGGATCGTGCTGGTCAACTTCCTGTCCGCGCCCGAAGGCATCGAGGCCGTGCGGGCCGCGCACCCCGAGGTCACGCTGATCACCTCCTCGATCGAGGAGCGGCTGAACCCCGGGGCGTTCATGATCCCCGGGATCGGCGACTTCGGGGACCGCTACTTCGGCACCACCGACGCTGCTCTGGCCGCCCGGCGATGAGCGGGGGGCACCGGCTCGCGGCCGACACGCTGATCACCGCGCTCGCGCCGACCGTGTGGGGCTCGACATACCTGGTCACCACCGAGTTCCTGCCGCCCGACCGCCCGTTGCTGGCCGCCACCGCCCGGGCGCTGCCCGCCGGGCTGATCCTCGTGGCGCTGGGCCGGGCCCTGCCGCGCGGGGCGTGGTGGGGCCGGGCCGTGGTGCTGGGCGTGCTGAACATCGGCGCCTTCTTCTTCTTCCTCTTCCTCGCCGCCTACCACCTGCCCGGCGGCGTGGCCGCCCTGGTCGGCTCGGTGCAGCCGATGTTCGTGCTGCTGCTGTCGGCGCTGCTGCTCAAGGACCGGATCAGGCCGGTCCACGTGGTGGCCTGTCTGCTGGGCGCGACCGGGGTGGGGCTGCTGGTGCTCCAGCCGAACGCCGGCCTCAACGCCACGGGCGTGGCCGGCGGACTGCTCGCCGCGGCCAGCATGGCCTGCGGGATCGTCCTGACCAAGCGGTGGGGCCGCCCCGAGGGCATCGGGCTGCTCACCTTCACCGGCTGGCAACTGGCCGTCGGCGGGCTGGTGCTGACCCCGGTCACCCTGGTCGCCGAGGGCCTGCCGGACCGGGTCACCGGGACGAACCTCGCCGGGTTCGCGTACCTGGGCGGGGTCGGGGCGTTGTTCGCCTACACCGTGTGGTTCCGCGGGGTCGAGCGGCTGCCGGCGCTCGCGGTGTCCTTCCTCGGGTTCATCTCGCCGCTCGCGGCCACCGCGCTCGGCTACCTCGTCCTGGACCAGAAGCTCAGCCCGCTCCAGGTCGTGGGCGCCGTCGCCGTGCTCGGCGCGGTGTTCGTGGCACAGCCCCGGCCGGCGCGCCGTCGTCCCTCCGGCGACGCGCGGGACCGGTCCGTGACATCCGAAGCGCCCCTGGACGCCGCCACGTCGGGGCCCGTGACCCTTGGCCGAGGCCATGACGACTGACACACCTGCCGCCCCCACCCTGCCGTCCGCCGCCTCCCCCGCCCCGTCGCACCTGACGGTGCTGCTGGCCGAGCAGGCCGCGGCCCGCCCGGACGCCGTGGCCGTGGAGGACACCACGGGCCGCCACCTGACCTACGCCGGCCTGGCCGCCGGGGCCGGGCGGCTGGGCGCCCGGCTGCGCGCCCTGGGCGCCCGGCCCGGGACCCCGGTCGGCCTGTACGCCGACCCGTCCGTGGACCTGATGACCGCCGTCTGGGGCATCCTCGCCTCCGGCGCCCCCTACCTCCCGCTGTCCCCCGACTACCCCGCCGACCGGCTCCGCTACATGGCCGGGAACGCCGCCCTGGACCTGGTCGTCACCCAGCCCCACCTCGTCGACCGCCTCCGCGAGCTCCTGCCGGAGGACACCCGGGTCGTGGTGGTGGACGAGACCCCGCACGAGGACCCGTACGCCACCCCGCACGAGGACCCGTACGGCGCCCCGCACGCGGCCCCCTACGGCACCCCGGCACCCCTCGCCCCGGCACCGCCCGGCGGTCCGCAGGACCTGGCCTACGTCATCTACACCTCCGGCTCGACCGGCCGCCCCAAGGGCGTGATGATCGAGCACCACAGCATCGTGGCGCAGCTGCGCTGGCTGGTGCGGTGCGGCCATCTGGGCCCCGCCACCACCGTGCTGCAGAAGACCCCCATGAGCTTCGACGCCGCCCAGTGGGAGCTGCTGGCCCCCGCCGCGGGAGGCAGGGTCGTGATGGCCGCGCCCGGGAGCTACCGGGACCCCGAGGCGCTGATCGACACCATGGCCGCGCACGAGGTGACCACCTTGCAGTGCGTGCCCACCCTGCTCCAGGCCCTCCTGGACACCGAGCGGCTGTCCTCCTGCACCGCCCTGACCCGGGTGTTCTCCGGCGGCGAGGCCCTCACCGTGAAGCTGGCCCGCGCCTTCGCCGCGCAGCTTCCCGGCGCCGCGCTGGTCAACCTCTACGGCCCCACCGAGTGCACCATCAACGCCACCGCCCACCACGTCGACCTGGACTCCCTCGCCGACGAGGAGGGTTCCGCGATCGTCTCCATCGGCGACCCCGTCGACCAGACCCGCTGCTTCGTCCTCGACGACGACCTCCGCCCGGTCGGCGTCGGCGAGAAGGGCGAGCTGTACATCGGTGGCGTCCAGCTCGCCCGCGGCTACGTCGACCTGCCCGAGCAGACCGCCGAACGCTTCGTCACCGCCCCCTTCCTCCCCGGCGAGCGCCTCTACCGCACCGGCGACCTCGCCGCCTGGAACACCGACGGCACCATCCGCTTCTGCGGCCGCGTCGACACCCAGGTCAAGCTCCGCGGCTACCGCGTCGAGCTGGAGGAGATCACCTCCGCCATCGAGGAGCACGCCTGGGTCCGCCGTGCCGCGGCCGTCGTCACCGACGACGCCCGCACCGGCTTCCAGCAGCTGTGCGCCCTGGTCGAGCTCGACCCCAAGCAGGCCGCCCTGATGGACCAGGGCAGTCACGGCGCCCACCACCGGTCCAAGGCCAGCAAGCTCCAGGTCAAGGCCCAGCTGTCCAACCCGGGACTGCGCGAGCCGCACGAGCTGGCCGGCCGCCCCGTCCTCGACCTGCCCGCCCGTACGCCGTCCGCCCGCCAGCAGCGCGAGACCTTCGCCCGCAAGACGTACCGCTTCTACGAGGGCGGCAAGGTCACCCGCGCCGACCTCGTAGAAGCGGTACGTCTTGCGGGCGAAGGTCTCGCGCTGCTGGCGGGCGGACGGCGTACGGG
>NZ_RPRY01000034.1 GCF_003949795.1 Streptomyces sp. WAC06614 | reverse complement strand
GTACGGCCCGCCGCCGTACGCCGCCCACCCCGTCCCGGGCGGCCCGGTCACCGCGGCGCCGCCGCGGCCGGCCGGGGGCCGGCCGAACCGCCGGGGCCGGGTCGTCCTCGCCGCCGCGACCGCCGTCGCCGTCGTCGGCGGCGGCATCGCCTACGCCGTGACGTCCGACCACGGCGGCGGATCCCGCAAGGGCGGCACGGCACAGGCGGCGCCGCCCGAGGCCCCGCAGGACCCCGCCGCGAACGCCCCGGGCAAGCCGTCCGGAAGTGCGTCGAAGCGCCCGCCCAAGGCCTCGCCCACGCCGGGCGCGAGCACCGGCGCCGGCCGGTCCCCGTCGGCCACCCCCAGCCCGACGTCGACCGGTTGCGGGGGCTGGGGCCACAAGGAGCGCGACGCGGGCACCTACGCGTACATGGCGGGCACCTTCCACATCGTGGCCGGGCCCTACCAGAACTGCCCGGACGTGGCCGTGGCCAAGAGCGGCAGCAAGCTCCAACTGGACTGCTACGTCGTCAACGCGTACGGCCACAAGTGGAGTTACGTCCGCGTCCCCGGCACGAAGACGGCCGGCTGGATGTCCGACGACAACCTGACCAGGCAGAGCGGCAAGTCGACGCGCTGCTGAGCCCACCGCGCCCCGGCCGTCCGCACGCTCCGGCCGCGTCTGCTGAGTTCGGCCGCATGTTCCTCCTCCGTGCGTAGGAGTCCGCGCCGTCCGCGCCGCCTGGACGCGGTGGCCGAGGAACTGCTGTTCGTGACGGGCCCGTTGCTGGTGGGCCTGCTGGTCGGGGTCGCCGCACCCGCGACCGGGCTCGTCGTGAGCGCCGTCCTGGTCCTGACCGGGACCCTCGCCCTGGTGTCGTCCCCGGCGGCCCGTGCCTGGCACGCCCCGCGCGCCGGGTCCGCGCCCGCGCCCGCAGCGGCGGAGCCGGCCGGAGCCGGGCCGGACGGGGCGCGGGCCACCCTCGCGCCCGCGGACGTACCGGACCGGCACGGGGTCCGCCGGACGGTCGCCGCCGCGGCCGGGGTGGGCGTGGTGCTCGGCGCCCTGGACCTGCTCGTCCTCGCCGCCGCCGACGCCAGGAACGCCCCCGCGGTGGTGCCGTGGGTGCTGGCCGCGGTCTCCGCCGGCAGCGCGCTCGGCGGCCTCGGCTACGGGGCCGTCGCCTGGCGTGCCCCGGCGCGCACCCGGCTGTCCCTGCTCGGCGCGGCCCTGGGGCTCACCCTGGCCGCCACGGGCCTGTGCGCCCCGCACCCGGCCCTGCTCGTGGCGTGGGCGGCCGTCGCCGGGGTGTTCGTCGCGCCCGCGCTCACCACCGCGTACCTGCTCGCCGACGAGAGCGCCGGTCCCGGCACCCGGACGAAGGCCGGGGCCTGGGTCAACACCGCGTACAACGCCGGCTCGACGGCCGCCACGGCGGCCACCGGCCTGCTCGTCGGCCCGCTCACGCTGCCGGTCTGCTTCGTCCTCGCCGCGGTCCCGGCCCTCTGCGGTGCCTGGACCGCCGCCACAACGGCCCCGGCGCCGGTGCGGCTCCGTGGAAGGAAGCCGCACCGGCGCCGGGGCGAGGGCGGGAGCGCGGAGGTCCGTCAGACCGCCGGAGCCGGGTAGGTCGGGTACTCGACGCCCGAGACGTGCTGGACGACCCGGATGACCTGGCAGGAGTAGCCGAACTCGTTGTCGTACCAGAGGTAGAGGATCGCGTTGTCGCCGTCGACCTTCGTGGCGCCGGCGTCGACGATCGAGGCGTGACGCGAGCCGACGAAGTCCATGGAGACGGCGTCGGGGGCGGTGGTGAAGTCGATCTGGCGCTTCAGCGGGGAGTTCAGCGAGACCTCACGGAGGTACTCGAGGACCTCCTCGCGGGTGGTCTCGCGGCCCAGGCGCAGGCTCAGGATGGCGATCGAGACGTCCGGGACGGGCACGCGGATCGAGCTGCCGGTGATCGGCGCCTTGAGCTCAGGCAGGGCCTTGGCGACGGCCGAGGCGGCACCGGTCTCGGTGATCACCATGTTCAGCGGCGCGGAACGGCCGCGGCGGTCGGCCTTGTGGTAGTTGTCCAGCAGGTTCTGGTCGTTGGTGAACGAGTGGACGGTCTCCACGTGGCCGCGCAGCACGCCGTACTCGTCGTCCATGGCCTTCAGCGGCGGGACGATCGCGTTGGTGGTGCAGGAGGCGCAGGACAGGATCTGCTCGTCCGGCTTGATGGTGTCGTGGTTGACGCCGTGGACGATGTTCGGGACGTCGCCCTTGCCCGGGGCGGTCAGGACGACCTTGTCGATACCGGGGCGCAGGTGCTTGGACAGGCCCTCGCGGTCGCGCCACTTGCCGGTGTTGTCGATGAGGATGGCGTCCTTGATGCCGTACGCCGTGTAGTCGACCTCGGACGGGTCGCCGGCGTAGATCACCTTGATCGCGTTGCCGTTGGCGACGATGGTGCTGTTGGCCTCGTCGACCGTGATCGTGCCGTTGAACTGGCCGTGGATCGAGTCGCGGCGCAGCAGCGAGGCGCGCTTGACGAGGTCGGCGTCGCCGCCGCCGCGCACGACGATGGCGCGCAGGCGCAGGCCGTTGCCCGACCCGGCCTTCTCGATGAGCAGGCGGGCGACGAGGCGGCCGATGCGGCCGAAGCCGTAGAGGACGACGTCGCGCGGCGCGGAGCGCTCGATCTTGTTCGCACCGGTGGCACCGGCGACGGCCTGGGCGGTGAACTCCTCCACCGTCAGACCGCGGTCGTCGGCCTGGTAGGTGGTGGCCAGCATGCCGAGGTCGATCTGCGAGGGGCCCAGGTCCAGCGTGGTGAGGGCCTGCAGGAACGGCATGGTGTCGGTGACCGACAGCTCCTCACCCGCGATCTGCCGGGCGAACCGGTGCGTCTTGAGGATGCTGACCACCGATTTGTTCACCAAGGAGCGGCTGTGGAGGAGGACGGTGACGTCCCGCTCGCGCTGCAGCTTCCCGATGATCGGGATCATCGACTCCGCGATCTCCTCGCGGTTCTTCCAGTTGGTGAACGAGTCGTCGTTGACAGTCACAGGCGTATCTTTCGAGCTAGGCGGCGCTCATATGCTAACCCCACGATGATTTGATCGATCAAAGGGGTGACGCAAGTCACCTAAAGTCGGACGGGTGTCACGGCGGGTGACCGACGGGTGCGCGGCTGTGTCCGGTGGACTTCACGGAATGTCGGGTGTGGACTGTTCTGTAGAGGTGCCGGAGGTGGAGATGGACGGTTTGCCGTTCCGGCTGGAGGTCTTCGAAGCGGGGAGCACGTGGGTCGTCACGTGTGCGTCCGAGTGCGGCGAGGCGGAGGCCCGCGTCCCGGCCCCCTTCTCCGAGGACGAGCTGCGCATCGCCCTCGCCCAGATCGAGACGGCGCTCACCAAGTCCTTCAGCGCGCTCGTCACCCGGCGGGCCTCGGTGTCGGAGCGGCCGGTACGGGACTTCGGCGAACGGCTGGCCGGCGCGGTCCTCAATCCGGACATCTTCATCCAGTTCGACCGGTGCAGGAGCCGGGCCAGGAGCGAGAAGCGGCCGCTACGGGTCCTGGTGCGCACCAGCGGCCCGAACGTCGAACGCATCCCCTGGGAGTACCTCGTCGACCCGTCCCGGCAGGACTACCTGGCGCTCAAGGTGCCGATCGTCCGGCGGCTGCGGCTGATGAACCCCGCGCCGCCCCTGAGCCTGACCCTCCCGCTGCGGGTGCTCGGCATCACCGCCCGCCCCACCGACCTCCCGGCGCTGGACGTGGAACGCGAACGCGACAGCATCTCGGGCATCCTGCGCACCAAGAGCTCCGAGAACGTCGACGTCCAGTGGCTGCGCAGCGACCGCTGGCACGACCTCGCCGACGAACTGCGGTTCGGGAGCTGGCACGTGCTGCACTGCGTCTGCCACGGCGGGTTCGACGCGGAACGGGGCGCCGGGTACATCGAGCTCACCGCGGACGACGGCACGGCCCGGCCCGTCTACGCGGAGGACATCGGGAGCGTGCTGGAGGACGGGGCGCCGCTGCGGCTGATCGTCCTGAACGCCTGCGACTCGGCGGTCTGCGGCGCCGACGACGTCTTCAGCAGTACGGCTGCCGCCCTGGCGCGGGTCGGGGTGCCGGCGGTGGTGGCCATGCAGCACGAGATCACCGACGGCGCGGCCTTCACCTTCGCCTCCTCGTTCTACGAGCGGATCGCCGAGGGGCTCCCGGTCGACCGGGCCGTCACCCTGGCGCGCGAGGACATGAAGATCCGCCTGGGCAGCCTGGAATGGGCGACACCGGTGCTGTTCCTGGCCTCCGACGAGACCCGTATCTTCTCCGTGCCGGAGAGCCGACAGGAACCCCACGAGCCCCCGATCGGTCTGGAGAAGGAGGAGGAACGTCCCCGCCGGGACCAGGCCCGGCTCCAGCCGCGCGACACGGCCACCACGGCCACCACGGCCACCACGACCACCACCTCCGACGAGCCGCCACCGGCCCACCGGACCCCGCCCGAGGCCCGCCCGCCGGGGCGGACGGCTTCGCGGACGGCCGGTCGGCCGGTGGGCCGGGGGAAGGGCTGCGGCGGGTTCGGGTGCTGGACGAGGTCGGTGCCTGCGCGCATCTGGCGGTGGGGCCCCGGGACCTGGTGGCCGTGGCGTGCGGGGACGACTCCGTCCGGGTGCTCGACGCGGACACCGGCCGGCTGCGGGCCCGGTGCCGGCTCGCCGAGGGCGACCGGCCCGTGTGGCTGGCCTGGAGCCCCTGGTCCCGGCACGTGGCCAGCCGCCACGAGGGCGGGGACGTCGTGGTCTGGGACCTGCGGACCGAGGTGCCCGCCCATGTGATCGGCGTCGGCACCGACCTCGGCACCTCCCTGGCCTTCAGCAGCGACGGACACTGGCTGGCCGTCCCCGCCGGCGACCACGTCCACGTCTACGACGCGGACGGACACCTGGCGCGCGACCTGACCGTCCCCCCGTGCCCCCCGCCGGGAACGCCACGCTCCGGCGGCTCCGCCGCGCTCACCGGGCCCGGCGGACTCGGCCCGCTGGCCTTCGCCCCCGGCGACCGGCACCTGGTGATCGCCTGCCTCGACGGCGTCCTGCGCAAGCTCGACGTGCACGGCCGGCTCGTCGGGACCTGGCCCCACCGTGCGCCCGTGTCCGACCTGGCCGTCGCCCAGGACGTGCTCGTCACCGGCTGCCTGGACGGGCGCGTACGCGTGTGGTCGTGGGACGAGGAGATGCTGCGGCGCACCCCGTACGGGCCGTTGCCCGACCACCTGGCCCTCTCCGCCGACGCCTCGACGGTCGCCGTCGCGGACGAGGAGGGTGTGATCACCCTCTGGGAGCACGAGGCCCACCGGCTCTCCGACCCGGCGACGGCGGCGGGGCAGTCCCCGGCCGGGGTGGCCTTCCTCGGACGTGACCGGGGGCTGGTGACCGGCACCCACGACGGTGTCGTCGAGCGGTGGGCGCTGCCCGGCCGGGTGGCCGCCCGGAAGGGTGCGGCATGAGCAGACCCGAGATCGAGATCTTCTGGCCCGCGACCCTCCCCACCGAACCGGCCGTCGACGGCGAGGACATGCTGCGCCGGGCGGGGTTCGAGGCGACCTGCCTGCTGCGGCCCGTCCGCAGGGGAGTCGAGGACGTCGTCCTCGTGCTGGTGACCAGCGTGGTGCTGGAGCCCTTCCTGAAGACCCTCTTCGAGCGGCTGGCCGAGGACGCGCACGAGGGGCTGAAGGCCTTCGTCCGCCGGCTCCTGGACCGGCCGGCGAAGGACGCGCCGGCTCCCGTCGGAGTGGTGATCGAGGCGGGCACCACCGGAGCCCGGTTCCAGTTCACCGGCGACCTGCCGGACAAGGCGTACGCGCAGGTCGTCGACATCAACGCCGGCGGTGACCGCTGGACCTGGGACGCGAACCTGGCCCTGTGGACCCCCGCCTGACCCGGTGCTCACGGAAGGCGACCGAACCCATGGCAGACCGACCCGACCCCGCCCCGCCCGGGAACCCGCCCGACCCGATGGAACCGAGGGACCCGCTGGGGCGGACCGACCCGGCCGACCCCCGGAGCACGCACGAGGACGACTGGGGCGACGAGACGACTCCGTGGCAGAAGTCCGGCCGCTGGACACCCGCGGACGCCGCCGGGCCGGCCCCCGCCGACACCGCGCCGACGGACCGGGCGCCGGCGCGGCCCTTCAGGTCGTACCTGGTGCCCGCGATCGTCGCCTCCTTCCTCTTCCTGCCCACCGGCCTCGCGGCCGTCGTGTACGCCGCCCAGGCCGGCACGCGCCAGGAGCTGGGCGACGCCGAGGGCGCCGCCGCCCGCGCGGCGAAGGCCCGGCTGTGGGCCCTGGTGAGCCTCGTGGTCGCCGTGGTCCTGTGGGTCCTGGTCGCCTTCCTGCTCGGCGGCTCGGACCCCGGCACCCGCACGGAGGAGCTCCCGATGCTCTGACCGCGGCGCGGCCCGGGAACCCCCGGGCGCCCGGCGCGAGTTCAGCAGGCATGGCACACATCCACCGCACCACCATGTCCCCCACCAAGCTCGAACTCCTCGCCGGCTGGCTGCCCTCACGGCCCTGGTACGTCCCCACGGGGCGGGCCCCGGAGCCGGTCCGGGCGGGCGGGTTCCGGCTCGACGACCCCCGGGGCGAGGTGGGCATCGAGTTCATGGTGGTCGCGGACGCCTCCGGCGACGCTCCCGCGGCGTACCTGGTGCCCCTGACCTACCGGGGCGCGCCGCTGGAGGGCGCGGAGCAGGCGCTCGTCGGCACCAGCGAGCACGGTGTGCTCGGCACCCGGTGGATCTACGACGGCACGCACGACCCGGTCCTGGTGGCCCAGCTGCTCGCCCTGCTCCAGGGCCGCGCCGAACCGCAGGCCCAGAGCGAGTCCGACACCCCCGACCCCACCGTCCACGTGTCCGTCGACCCCACCGCAGCCACGACCGCGGCCGCGTCCGACGTCCCCGGGACCGTGGGGGACTTCGTCGTGAGCGACCGGGCGGACGGCACGGAGCTCGTCCTGGGCGACGCCCCCACCGGGCCGCTGACCCTCGGTGTCTCGCGCCTGCTGCGCCCGGCCGCGCCGGACGCGCCCGCTCCGGCCGGCGCCCTGGCCCGTGTCACCGCGCCCTGGGCACCGGCCGAGGGTGCGGCCCGTGTCCGTGGGCCGGTCGCCGTCCTGCGCGCCGGGGCCCGCTGACGCGTCGGTCGTCAGCCCGTCCCCCGTGGTGCCGTCGCAGCCGCCCGGGGGGCCTCCAGGCGGGCGAGCCACGTGGTGAGCAGGGCCTGGAGGGCGGCGGCCTCGGCCGGGTCGAGGGCGTCGAGCAGGCGGCGTTCGTTGCGCATGTGCTCGGCGAACGCGGTGTCGATCAGCTCCCGCCCGGCCGGGGTCAGGGCCACCACCCGGCCGCGGCCGTCGCCCGCCGCCCGGCGCCGGGTGACCAGGCCGTCCCGTTCGAGGCGGTCCACCCGCTTGGTCATCGCCCCCGTGGTCACCATGGTGAAGGCGGCCAGCTCGCCGGGGGCCCGCTCGTAGGGCGCCCCGGCCCGGCGGAGCGCGGCGAGGACGTCGAACTCGCCCTCGCCGAGACCGTAGCGGCGGTAGACCACGCACAGCTCCTCGGTCAGCAGCGCCGCCAGCCGGTGCAGCCGGCCCAGGACGCCCTGCGGGGAGACGTCGAGGTCCGGGCGCTCGCGCGCCCATTCCGCCTGGATCCGGGCCACATGGTCGGGCGCCGGGGTCCCGGGCGTGTCGATGCCTTCCCGGGAAGGTACATTGTCTTCCATGGAAGGTATTCTACGCCGGATGCTGCTGACGGCCGTGGCGCCGATCGCGTGGGGGACCACCTACTACGTCACCCACGCCCATCTCCCGGCCGACGCCCCGCTGTACGGCGCAGTGCTGCGGGCCCTGCCCGCCGGCCTGCTGCTCCTGGCCGTCCGCAGGCGCCTCCCGCACGGGCCCTGGTGGTGGAAGTCCCTGGTCCTCGGCGTGCTGAACATGGGCGCCTTCTTCGTCCTCGTCTACGTCGCCGCCCAGCTCCTGCCCACGAGCATCGCCTCGTCCGTCATGGCCACCTCCCCGCTGTCCCTGATGCTGTTCGCCTGGGCGCTGGCCGGCGAGCGGCCCGGCGCCCGTCCGCTGGCCGGGGCGGCGGTCGGGATCGCCGGGGTCGGGCTGCTCCTGCTCACCGGGGTCGGCGCCGTGGACCCCGTCGGGGTGCTCGCCTCGGTCGCCGCGCTGCTGTCGGCGTCCGTCGGCTACGTCCTGGCCAAGCGCTGGAGCGGCGAGGTCGACGTCCTGGCCTCGACCTCCTGGCAGCTCATCGCCGGGGGCCTGGTGCTCCTGCCGGCGGCCGTGCTCGGCGAAGGGGCGCCGCCCCGGTTGGACACCGATTCCGCCCTCGCCTTCGGCTACGTCACCGTGGTCGCCACGGCCCTCGCCTTCACCGCCTGGTTCGCCGGCCTCGCCCGGCTGCCCGCCTCGACCGTGGGCCTGATCGGCCTGCTCAACCCGGTCACCGGGGTGCTGCTCGGTGTGCTGCTGGCCGGGGACACCCTGACGGGCCGGCAGCTCGTGGGCCTGGGCATGGTCCTGCTCGGCGTCCTCGCCGGACGACCCGCCCGCAGCGGGGCCCGCGGCCGGAGCCGGGACGGGGGCCCGGCCGGGGCGGACCGGCCCGCGGGGTGGCGTAGGCTCGGGCGTTCGTCGCCGATCCACGCTGGGAAGCCCGAATGACGCTCACCGGTCCGCAGTCCGTCGACCGTGCGCTGGACATCGTGGACGCCGTGGCCGAGGCGTCCGGCCCGGTCACCGCCAAGGCCCTGGCCCGGCAGCTGGGGTGCTCGCTGTCGACCGTCTACCACCTCCTCGGCCCCCTCACCGCCCGCGGCCACGTGGTGCGCACCGCGCGCGGCTATGTGCCCGGCCCCCGGATCCCCGGGCTGCACCGCGCCTTCCGGCGGCACCTGCACCCCGCGCCCGGCCTCGGCGAGCTGCTGCCCCGGCTGCGGCGGGAGACCGGCGCCGAGGCGTACTGGACGGCGTACCGGGCGGGCCTGATCACCGTGGTGGACACGACCGCCCCGGTGACGGACGACAGCCACCCCTTCACCCCGGGCCACGAGACCCGCGCCCACGCCACCGCGCACGGCAAGGCGCTGCTCGCCGAGCTGCCGCGCCCGCTGCGCCGCCGCTACCTCGCCGACCACGGCATGGCCCGGTTCACCGAGGCCACCATCACCGATGCCGAACGGATGGAGGCCGAGCTGGTCCGGATCCGCCACCAGGGCTTCGCCGTCTCGGTCGGCGAGGCGGACCCGGCGTACACCTGCCTGGCCGTCGCCCTGCCGGGGCCGCGCCAGGACGGGGTGGTCCACGCCCTGTCGGTGTCCCTGCCGACCCGCGACTTCCACCGCCGGGCCGCGGCGGTCCGCACGGCGGTGGCCGCAGCGGCGGCCGTCGCCCTCGGCTGAGCCCGGATTTTCCGGCCCTGCCGGAATCCCTCCGGAGCCGGGGGCCGCCGGGCCCCGGCCCCGGCATGCTGGGACGCATGATCTTCATCGCCGTCAGGTTCGACGTCCGTCCCGAGTACAGCGACGAGTGGCTCACCCTCGTCGACGACTTCACCCGCGCCACCCGGGCCGAGCCCGGCAACCTCTTCTACGACTGGTCCCGCAGCGTCGACGACCCCCACCGCTACACCCTGCTGGAAGGTTTCGCCGACGCCGAGGCGGGCGCCGCCCACGTGGCCTCCGACCACTTCGAGGCCGGCATGGAGACCATGGCCGGGGCGATCGCCGCCCGCCCCGAGATCATCCACGTGGACATGCCCGGCCAGGACGGCTGGAGCGCCATGGCCGAGCTGTCGCCGCGGCCCTGACGGACCGCCGGGTCGGGAAGGGGCCGCCAGGCCGGAACGGGCCGCCGGGTCAGAAGCGGCAGGTGTCCACGCCGTCCAGCCAGGCCGGCCCCTGGATGTAGATGTTCGTCACCCAGGCCTGGTAGTCGGGCAGGTACGACCAGGCGTCGTTGGTGTAGCCGTCCGAGGTGACCTCCTCGGCGTGCTTCTGGCACGCCACGCGGACGGTCGTCGGCCCCGGGAAGGCGTACACCCGCTCCGCCCGCAGCGCCGGCTGCTTCTTGGTCCACACCCCGCTGCCCCAGGTCTGGAAGACGTGCCCGGTCACCGGCCCGGTGTTCACCCGGACCGCGCCGAAGTAGCCGGCCGTCCGTACGTCGCTGACCATCAGCTTGGTGCCGGACTGCCGGGCCTCCACCATCTTGCCGCCGCCCAGGTAGAGGGCGATGTGGTGGAGGTCCTGCGAGGTGCCCCAGGCCAGCAGGTCACCGGGCAGCAGCGGGGCCAGGCCCTGCGCCGCGCTGAACCGTTCGGCGGCGCGGTGGGTGTAGTACTGCTGGCTCGCCACCCCGTCGAGGATGTCCGAGCCGGCCGCCTGCGCGTACGCGTACCGGACCAGCCCCGAGCAGTCGAAGCCGCGCCGTTCGGGGTCGTGCTCACTGGCCGGGTCGGTCGGGTCCACCTGCCCGTAGGTGGGGCCGGGCTCCGCCCCGTGCCCGCCGCCCCACGTGTACCAGGTGCCCGCCGCCACCTGCGCACAGGCGGCGGCGATCGCCCGCTCGGCCGCCGCGGAGGCGCCCGGGGCCAGCGGAGCACACCCCTCGGCGGCGGCCACGGCCGGCCGCCCGGCCGTGGCCGCCGCGGCGGACACCGCGGTCCACAGCAGCAGGGCCAGCAGTGCGGCCACGGCCGTGCCGACCCGTCGGAAAGAGCCAAGAGTCATACGAGAACCCCCGTTTCGGATGCATGGGAGGAACGGCGCGCGGACGCGTCACGTCCCCGCCGAGCAGCCTGGGCCGCCGCGCCCCCGCCCGTCGAGGCCCGGACGGCACCCCACTGCGGTGGGCAACGGGAAACCCCGGGAAACCCCCAGGTCAGGCCAGGACGTGCGGACATGACGGATCGGCAGCCGGGTCCAGCCGGCAGATCTGGCCCAGCCGCGCGCCGACGTCCAGGTCCCACAGCCGTACGGTGCCGTCGTTGCTGCTGCTCGCCACCGTCCGGCCGTCCGGGGCGAACGCGATGCCCCAGACCGCGTTCGTATGACCGGCCAGCACGGCCCGGACCCGCCGCCCGGCCACGTCCCACAGCCGGACCGTACGGTCGTTGCCGCTGCTGGCCAGGGTCCGGCCGTCGGGGGAGAAGGCGATGCCGCGCGCCGAGCCCGCATGGCCGGACAGCTCCGCCACGGGCCGGCCCGCCGGGACGTCCCACAGCCGGACCGTCCCGTCGTTGCCGCTGCTGGCCAGGGTCCGTCCGTCCGGGGCGAAGGCCAGGCCCCGCACCGCGCCCGTATGGCCGGTGAGCGTGGCCGTCGGGCGCCGCCCGGCCACGTCCCACAGCCGGACCGTCAGATCGTCCCCCGCGCTGGCGAGGGTGCGCCCGTCCCGGCTGAACACCACGGCGTTGGCGAAGTCGCTGTGCCCGGTGAGCACGGCCAACGGCCGGGACCCGGCCGGGTCCCACAGCCGTACCGTCCCGTCTGCGCCTGCGGAGGCCAGGGTCCGCCCGTCGGGGGCGAACGCCACCGAGAACACCGCGCCGTTGTGCCCGCTGAGGACCACGGGGTCCCCGGTGCCGGTGAGGTCCCACAGCCGTACCGTGCCGTCGGAGCCGGCCGAGGCCAGCGTCCGCCCGTCCGGGGCGAACGCCACCGAGAACACCGCCTCCCGATGCCCCGTCAGCCTCCGCACCACCGCCCGCCGCACCACGTCCCACACCAGCACCGTGTGATCGCCGCAGGCCGTGGCCAGCAGCGTGCCGTCCGGAGCGTACGCCGCCTGCCACACCTCGGTGAACGGCCGCGAGGTCAGTACGGGCCCGCGCAGGTCCCACAGCACCACCGAACGGTCGAAGGAGGCGGTGGCGAGCACCGTCCCGCCCGGATCCACGGCCACCCCGAGCACATAGTCGGTGTGCCCGGCCAGCGAGGCCGTCTGCCGGCCGGAGCGCACGTCCCACAGCCGGGTCGTGCCGTCGCCGCCGGCGCTGACCACGGTGGTGCCGTCGGGGGTGTACGCGACGGCGTTGACGTCGTCGCTGTGCCCGGTCAGGGTCGCGGCGGGGCGGCCCTCGGCCACGTCCCACAGCCGCACCGTCCGGTCCACGCCGCCGGTGGCCACCGTCCGGCCGTCCGGGGCGAAGGCCGCGCCGAGCACCTCGTCGGTGTGGCCCGTCAGCACGGCGGTCCCCTCCGCCCGTCCGGTGTCCCACAGCCGTACGGTCCGGTCGGCGCCCGCCGAGACCAGGGTGCGGCCGTCCGGAGCGAACGCCAGGGCGTTGACCCGTCCGGTGTGCCCGGGCAGCGTGGCCACGGCCCGGGGCGCAGCGGAGGGCGCCGGCGCGGTCCAGAGCTGGACCGTCCCGTCCGCGGCCGCCGTGGCGAGCGTCCGCCCGTCCGGGGCGAAGGCCAGCGCCCGGGCCCCGGCCGTGCTCGCGGGCAGGACGACGGGCGCGCCGCGCCCGGCCGCGTCCCACAGCCGGACCGGCCCGTCCGTGGAGGTCGCGGCGAGGGTGCGGCCGTCCGCGCCGAAGGCGACCGCGCGCACCCGGCCGGGCACGGTGAACGTCGCGGTCGTGCGCCGGCCCGCGACCGATCGCAGCGTCACCGTGCCGTCGGAGGAACCGGTGGCCAGCGTCCGCCCGTCCGGGGCGAACGCCACCGCGTTGACCGGACCGCCGTGCCCGCCGAGCCGGCCCAGGAACGGCTGCGCCTGGGTGCTCAGCAGGGCCCCGCGCGCCTCGGTGGTCGCCCGGGTCCGGTACGCCTGCGCGGCCAGCCGCATCGACGCCTCCGGCTGACCGGAGGCCAGGGCCAGCGACTGCGCCGCGAGCGCCTGGGAACGGGCCGCGCGCTCCTGCCGCAGCGCGCCCGCCCGCTGCTGGTACGCCACCCCGGACGCGGCCAGCGCGAGCACCAGGAGCACGACCAGCGCGGCCACCGACCGCTGCCGGCGCCGGACCTGGCGCCGCTCCTGCCGGGCCCGGGCGTCCTCGGCCTCCTGGCTGGCGCGCAGGAACGCGGCCTCCCGCGGGGCGAGCCGGCCGCGGCCGTCCAGCTCGTCGGCCCAGCTGCGGGCGGCCTCCAGCCGGGGGCCGCGGTAGAGCGCGTCGGCGTCCCGGCCCTCGCGCTCCCACTCGTCGGCGGCATGGGCGAGCTGCTGGTGGATCAGCAGTCCGGCCCGGTCCGCCCGGATCCAGTCGCGCAGCCGCGGCCAACTGCGCAGCAGGGCCTCATGGGTGATCGCGACGGTGTCCCGGTCCAGGGTGATCAGCCGGGCCTGGACGAAGGTGTCGAGCGCCGCCGCCGCCCGCTCGGGGTCCCCGGTCTGCGCCAGCAGCTCGGCCCGGTCCCGACGGCGGCGCGTGGCCCCCGCCCCGTCCACGACGTGCACCAGCCGGACCAGCAGCCGCCGGATGGTGCGCTGTTCGGCCGGGTAGAGCCGGGCGAAGACGGTCTCGGCGGTGCGGGCGACGGCGCCCTGGATGCCGCCGCTGCGCTCGTACCCGGCCACGGTCAGCGTGGAGCCCTCGCGCTGCTGCCAGGTGGCCATCAGCGCGTGGGAGATCAGCGGCAGCGCGCCGGGCGAGTCCGCGTCGCGCAGCAGCAGG
This sequence comes from Streptomyces sp. WAC06614, assembly GCF_003949795.1. GTDB lineage: Bacteria > Actinomycetota > Actinomycetes > Streptomycetales > Streptomycetaceae > Streptomyces. Next base: position 23,501 of record NZ_RPRY01000034.1, on the reverse strand, counting down.
GGGACCAGCCCGGGTTCGAGGGTGAGCCCGGAGAGTTCGGCGGGGCGGGTGATCGCCTCGCGCAGTTCCTCCTCCGCCATCGGCGGCGGCACGAACAACCCGTCGGCGAAGACCTCGGCCAGATCGGGCAGGTCCAGACAGCTCCCGGAGAAGTCGGCCCGTACGCCGAGCACCACGACGGCGGCGTCGGGACCGTCCGCGGTGGCGGGGCCCGGGCGGGCGAGGGCGCACAGGACGTGGACGAAGGCGCGTCGTTCGGCCTCGTCGGAGCAGAGGGTGAACAGTTCCTCGAACTGGTCCACGACGAGCACCGGCCGCAACGGCGGGCGCCGCCCGCCGTCCCCGGGCCCCTCCGCGGTTCCCGGCCCGTCCTGCGTGCCCGGCCCGTCCGCCACCGGTGCGTCCCCCGCCAGGCGGTGCACCGCTTCGAGCAGGGCGGCCGGCCGGTCCCGTAACTGCCCCGGGTCCAGCCCGTGGTCGCTGCCCAGCACCTTCGCGGTGCGGTCGAGCAGCTCCTCCAGGGGCCGGGCGGTCGGGGTGAACCGCACCACCGGCCACCGGTCGGCGCCGGGCATGGGAAATGCGCCGGGGCGCCGCAGGGCGGGCACCAGACCGGCGTTGAGCAGCGAGGACTTGCCCGCCCCCGAGGGCGCCACGAGCAGCAGCGGCCCCTGCCCGATCCGCTCGAAGACCCGCTCGACCAGCAGGGCCGTGGCCCGCTCGCGGCCGAAGAACCAGCGCGTGTCCTGCGGGGTGAACGCGGGCAGCCCACGGTAGGGGCAGGTACCGGCGGACTGGCCGGAACCGGGGGTGCCGGGGGCCGGGCCGGCCGTGGGGTCGCGCGTCACCGCCGCCTCCGACAGCAGGGCCAGTAGTTCGCCCTCCGCCTGGAGCACCTGGTCGCAGCGGCGGGCCACGTCGATCGTCACCCGCTTGGCGCCGGTCTCGATCTTGCTGAGATAGCCCTTGCTGTAGTGCGTACGGCGGGCCAGGTCGGCGAGCGACAGGCCGCGTTCGGTGCGCAGGCGTCTCAGCTGTGCGGGGAAGGACACCGGCATGTCGGTGCCGGATGCTGTGTGCTGATGGTCGGTCGTCCGTCCGCGGTCCGGATCCCCCAAGGCATCCCCCATGGCAATGCGCGCCGAGGCTGCGAGAAGAGCAGGGACCCAGGCTACCGCCCGGAACTTCCGGAGCCGCCCCATGCGGGCTCCGGAAGTCGACCGGTGAGGACCTCGTGGGGACCTCGTGGGGACCGGGACTACGGGTTGAGCTTGACGGAGTTGATCGGCGTCAGGTCGGCGTAGACGCCGGAGCCCTCGGCGATCCTGCCGCCGCAGCCCGCCCCGTTGTAGCCGGTGCACAGTTGCGCGCTGGCACCGCCGTACTGGTTGTTCAGGACCCAGTGCCAGCCGTACTGGTTGCTGAGGTTGTGGGCCCCGTAGCTGTAGAAGATGTGGCTCGGCCGGACCGCCGGGTCCTCGTTCTGCGGGTAGATGCAGACCGCCCCGTACGGGCATCCCGCCCACTCGTCGGCGGGCTTGGCGTCGGCCGGTCCGCCGAGCGCCACCAGGGCGGCCGTGGCCGTGGCGAACGCGGCGGCGCCGCGGAAGATCCTGCGCATGATTCCCCCTTGCGGGTCGTGCCCGGTGCTGACGGGCTCAGCGTCGCCGGGGCCGGCGCCGGGGGTCCACGGGTTTCCTGTTGCCCGTCCGGCCGCGGTCCGGGAAACCCCCGCCGACCAGGCCCGGCGGCGGGACGACGGTCAACCCGCCGTCCAGCCGCCGTCCAGCGGCAGCGAGACCCCGGTGACGTGCCCGGAGTCCGGTCCGCACAGCCACAGCACCGCCGCGGCCACCTCCTCGGGCTCGATCAGGCGCTTGAGGGGGGAGCGGGCGAGCAGCACCTGGTGCAGCACCTCGTCGGGGTCCAGCCCGTGGGCGGCGGCCTGGGCCTGGACCTGACCCTCCACCAGCGGGGTGCGGACGTAGCCCGGGCTCACGCAGTTGCTGGTCACGCCGTACGGGGCGGACTCCAGGGCGGCGACCTTGCTCAGCCCCTCCAGCCCGTGCTTCGCGGCCACGTAGGCCGACTTGTACGCGCTGGCGCGCAGCCCGTGCACGCTGGAGACGTTGACCACCCGGCCCCAGCCGCGGGCCCGCATGTGCGGCAGGGTGCGGCGTATCAGCAGGAACGGCGCGGTGACCATGACCTGCTGGATCCGGACGAACCGTTCCGGCGGGAACTCGGTGAGGGGGGCGACGTGCTGGAGCCCGGCGTTGTTGACGAGGACGTCCACCTCGGCGGGCAGCGCCTCGACGGCGGCGGGGTCGGCCAGATCGGCCTCGTGGGCGGTGCCACCGACCGCTTCGGCGACCGCCCGGGCCGCCGGGCCGTCGAGGTCCACGACGTGCACGTGGGCGCCGGCCGCGGCCAGCGCGGTGGCGCAGGCCCGGCCGATGCCGCTGCCCCCGCCGGTGACCAGCGCGGTCCGGCCGCGCAGCGGCGCGGCCCGGCGGTCCTCCGTCCCGACCGGTCGGCCGGGCTCCTGCTGGGATCCGTTCGTCATGCACGGAACCCTAGGTCGGCCGCGGGGAGCCCTCCATGGGCGCAGGCCCCACATCCTGGCCGGCCGGGATGTGGGCCACGAACACCCGCCCGCCGGTGGCGGCCACGCACCCGTCCACCGGGTGCGTGGCCGTCCGGGTCACACCGGGACGGAGACGAACGTCCTCCCGGCCTCGTTCTCGACCACGATCGCCTTGACGTTCGCCGGGTCCACCGCGGCGGACCCGTCCAGCGAGGCGCCCTTCGCCTCGCCGTTGTCCTGGGCGCCGACCACCCAGCCGCCGGCCGTGGTCCGGCTGCCGTCCCGGCCGACCACCACGATCCGGCACCGCTCGCCCGCCGGCACCCCGGTCACCGCCGCATGCACCCGGACCCACTTCGTCGCGGGCGTCATCTGCACGGTCATCCGGACCCCTGTCGCCTGGTCGGTCGCCGAGGCCACCCGGGTGCCCGGCGGCGGGGGAGACGGCGCGGGCGTGGCGGGGGCGGTGGACGGCGCGGGAGGCAGCGCCTCGGCCCGCCCCGGGCCGTCGGCCGCCTGGGTCCCGGCCCAGAACACGGCTGCCAACGAGGCCGCCGCCGCCAGGCCGGCGACGGCCCAGCGGCGGCGCCGCACGGTGGCCTGTTCCGTACGCACCTGGCGCAGCGTGCGCTGCAGGAGCAGGTCCCCGCCCGGTGGTGGACCTTCCCAGAAGGCCTCTTCCGGGACCTCGCCCAGTGCGTTCTCCATCTCCCGCAACGCGTCCACCTCCCGCTGGCAGTGCACGCATTCGCCCACATGGGCCTCCACGCGCCGGACCTCGTCCGGGTCGAGCACGCCGAGGACGTACGGTCCCAGGAGCTCTTCCTCGTGCTGCTGCCGGTTCATGCCACCACCTCCCTGAGTCCGGCGGGCTGGTTCCTGCGCTGCCGGTTGCCGTCTTCCTTGAACGCCTCGCGCAACGCCTTCAACGCGTAGTGCGAGCGCGACTTCACCGTGCCCTCGGGGATCCCGAGGCTGTCCGCGGTCTCCGCGACGCTGCGCTCGCGGTAGTAGAGCTCCGTCAGCACGCTGCGGTGCTCGGGCGAGAGCCGGTCCAGGGCGCCGAGCACGGTCATCGCGTCGACGACGGAGTCGGCATGGTCGCCCTCCACCGGGACCGTCACCGGCGTGCCCGAGACCTCCTGCGGCCGGGCCGCCTTGGCCCGGTACCGGTCGGTGACGATGTTGCGCGCCACGGTCAGCAGCCAGCCCCGCACCGAGCCCTTGCCGTTGACCAGGACCTCCGAGTGCCGCCAGGCGCGGATCAGCGTCTCCTGCACGACGTCCTCCGCGACGGCCCGGTCGCCGGTCAGCCGGGTCGCGTACCCGAGCAGGGCGGCGCCGTGCTCCTCGTACACCGACCTGATCAGTGCTTCGTCGGTCGAGCCCCGCCGACCGCGGGGCCACAGTGGTCCGGCCATCTCACCCTCTTCACGTCCGTCGTGACGCACGCGGCGCCTTGCGTCGCCCCGTACACGCCGCCACGCGGGCCGCGGTTCATGTGACGCCCGTCACACCGCACGGCACTGCCTGCCCTCGTTGAGGCAGGCGACCAGCGCCGACATCTGCTGGTCCGTCATCACGTTCACGAACATGGCGTGGTCGGTCCGCGGGCTGTGCCGCTGCTCCGGGAAGGAGTCCAGCGCCAGCGGTACGCCCCGCGGTACGTCGTAGGCCAGCGACAGGCGCAGCTCCGGCACCGCGAACGTGCCCCGCGGGCACACCCCGTTGGCCGTGGCGAAGACCAGGTGGGTGCGGTCCGGGTTCGCCGTCTCCAGGCCGTTCCAGCAGCTCGGGAAGACGAGCGTGCGGGTGACCCGCTCACCCTCCCGGCACCGGGGATAGGAGGTGGTGGACCGGTCCGGGCTGCCCGAACACCCCCACCGCGCCCGCACCTGGGAGTCGTCGCGGGCCGTGTACGCCACCGCGTCACCGGTGATGGCCCGCAGGAACCGCGGCATGGGCACCACCTTGCCGACCGGACTGCCGCGGAACTCCAGTGCCACGGTCGCGGGCGTGAGGACCTCGCCCGCGTTGCCGTGCCCGGCCGCCTGCTCGTACGGGCGGGTCGCCGGCCGGTCCGTACGGCGCAGCACCGGCCAGTAGTAGGTGGAACGGTCCCCGCCGCGGCAGCTGGTGGGGGCGGCGGCCAGGCTCTCGTCGGTGGACCGGGCGTCGGTGGACAGATTGCCCACGTACGCATGGGTGTGGTGCGCCCCGCCCGAAAGGCCGGGGGAGACCACGAGGTTGTCCTGGTTGTAGTGCTGCTCCTCGTTGCGGCCGCAGTCGAGGGTGACCGTCCCCGTGGAGGCGTCCGGCCCCGGCACGGGCGCCGGCGGTGCGGGCGCGCCGGCGCGCGGATCGGCGTACTCGCGCACCGGCGCGTCCGCACCGGCGTGCGACTCGGTGGCGTGCGACCCGGTGCCCGGCGCGGCGTCGTCGTGCGACGCGGTCAGTACCGCTCCCGTCAGGACCCCGCCCAGGACGATCAGACACAGGACCACCACGAGCGGTCGGCGTTCTCTCCCCATGCCGGTCACGGTGGTCGCCCCGGCCGTCCCCGTCAACTCCGTCTCAGGCCGACCACCTGCGCGGCCGTCCACGGCGCCGCCGGCGGCACCACCCGCACGGCTCCCGGCCGGTCCGCATACAATCAGCCGTTAATTCGGTACCGGTGGCTGCCTCCCGCACCGGAGAATCGAGCATCGCAAACCGGGAGGAAGAACCATGAGCCAGGTGTCGCTGACCCTTGACGAGCTGCTGCCGTCCGAGGACCTGGCGGCCGCGCTCGCAGCGGGCCACGTCATGCGCAGGACGCACCCCGAACTGCCGCTGTCCCTGTACACCTACACCCGGACCGCCCAGTACGAGGGCGTCTGGAACCAGGTCACCCTGCGCTGCCGCGGCCTCGTCGCCGACGACGTCACCGGTGCGGTCGTCGCGCTGCCGCTGCCGAAGTTCTTCAACGTCGGCGAGCACGAGAGCGGCCGGCCGTACGCGCCCACGCTGCCCGACGAGCCGTTCGAGGTGTACGACAAGGTCGACGGCAGCCTCGGCGTGGTCTTCCACTACGCGGGACGGTGGCGGGTCGCCTCCAAGGGCTCCTTCACCAGCACCCAGGCCACCTGGGCGCAGCGCCGGCTCGACGGAAAGGACACCTCCGCGCTGGTGCCCGGGGTGACCTACCTCGCCGAGATCGTCTACCCGCAGAACCGCATCGTCGTCGACTACGGCGACCGCCGCGACCTGGTGCTGCTCGCCGCGTTCGGCCCGGACGGCACCGAGGTGCCGCTGGCCGAGGCCGCGCCCGCCTGGCAGCCGATCGGCTCCGTCGTCCGGGTCTGGCCCGCCATGCCGCTGGCCGAACTGCTCGCGCTGACCACGTCCGACACCCTGCCCGGCGGGGAGGCGGCCACCGGCATGAACGCCGAAGGCTTCGTGCTGCGCTTCGCCTCCGGCGTCCGCGCCAAGGCCAAGATCGCCGAGTACGTCCGGCTGCACAAGGTGCTCACCGGCGTCACCGAGCGGGACATCTGGCGCAGCCACGGCATCCAGCGGTTCGCCGGCCGGCCCGCCCGCCAGGTGGCCCAGGCCCTCGGCTGCTCCGTCGAGGAGGTCGAGGCCTCCGGCGGCAAGCCGCTGGACGCGCTGCTGGAGCTGGTGCCCGACGAGTTCGACACGTGGGTGCGCACGGTCGTCGACCGGATCGAGACCGCGTGCGCGCAGCGGGAGCGGGACGTCGACGCGGCGTACGCCTCGCTGGCCCACCTGGGCGCGGACCGGGCCGCGTTCGCGCGCGCCGTGCGGGCGCTGCCCGACCGGGAGGTGCGCGCCACCCTGTTCCTGCGCCTGGACGGGCGCTCCACCGAGTTCGTCACGTACCGGTCCGCGCGACCGGAGACGTCCGACCCCTTCGCCACCGACGAGGAGAACTGACCCGTGCCCGTGGTCCATGTCATGACGGGGCTGCCCGCCTCGGGGAAGACGACCGCCGCCCGCCGGCTCCAGGAGGAGTCCGGCGGCCGGATGCGCCGCGTCAACCTCGACGACCTGCGGGCGATGCTCGACCTGCCGGCCGCCGAGCGCTCGGAGCGCTCCTACGCCCACGAGCAGACCGCCCTGGAGATCCAGGACGCCGCCGTACGGGCCGCCGTCGAGGGCGGGTTCGACGTGGTGGTCGACAACACGCACCTGACGCCGCACATCCCGAAGCGGCTGAAGGCTGCCGTCGCGGGCCGTGCCGCGTTCGTGGTGCACGACTTCACCGACGTCTCCGTCGAGGAGTGCGTACGCCGCGACGCCGAGCGGCCCCGGTCCGTCGGCGAGGAGATCATCCGGATCCTGGCCGAGAAGCACGCCAAGGCCCGCAAGGGCGGCTGGCGGCTGACCGCCGAGTGGTTCGACGACGAGCCCGAGGTGCTGCCGTACGTCGCCGACCCGGCGCTGCCGTCGGCCGTGATGTGCGACATCGACGGCACCCTCGCGCTGCGCGGCGACCGCGGACCGTACGACTTCAGCCGCTGCGAGGAGGACCTGCTCAACCTCTCGGTGCGGCAGGCGCTGGACTCGTTCCGGCGGGCCGACGGCGATGTCGTCGTGCTGCTGTCCGGCCGGGGCGAGGAGCACCGCGAGCGCACCGAGGCCTGGCTGCGGCGCCACGAGGTGCCCTACGACGAGCTGTGGATGCGGGCCCGCGGCGACGGGCGGCGCGACGACGTGGTCAAGGCGGAACTGTTCGACGCGCACGTCCGCCACCGCTTCGCGGTCCGTGTCTCCCTGGACGACCGCGACCGGGTGGTCGCGGTCTGGCGCCGCATGGGCCTGCCGACCTGGCAGGTCAACTACGGCAACTTCTAAGGCGGGCAGCTTCCGGGCCCGCGGCCGAGCCGGTCGACGGCGGTGAGCAGGCGGTCCCAGAAGCGGTCGACGTCGAGCTCGACCGCGACCCGGGCGTTCACCGGGCGGCCCACGTACCCGTGGGGGTCGACCACGGTGGCGCCCCGGGTGTACTCGCCGCGCAGTTCGACGACGACGTTGGCCTCGACGCAGCGCACCAGGGACGGGTCGATGACCCGGGCGACCGCGACGGGGTCGTGCAGCGGCGGGTGGGGGAAGCCCCACAGCCGGCGGTAGGTCTCGCCGAAGAAGCCGAGCAGCTCGGCGCAGATGCCGCCCAGCTCGGTGCCCAGGCCCTCGAAGCGGGCCAGCACCTCGGGGGTGGCCAGGGCCTGGTGGGTGACGTTCAGCCCGCACATGGTGACCGGCACCCCGCTGCGCAGGACGACGTCCGCGGCCTCCGGGTCGCACTGGACGTTGAACTCCGCGGCGGGGGTGCGGTTGCCGCGCTCGGTGGAGCCGCCCATCAGGACGATCTCCTTGATCCGCCCCATGACCTCGGGGTACCGGGTGAGCAGCAGGGCGATGTTGGTCAGCGGCGCGGTCGGCACCAGCGTCACCGGCTCGGGGTGCTCGGTGAGGATCCGGTGCAACAGCTCCACCGCGTGCTCCGGTACGGCCTCGACGGTGGGTTCGGGGAACCGCGGCCCGTCCAGGCCGGACGCGCCGTGCACGTCGGCGGCCACCCGCAGCTCCTGCACCAGCGGTTTCGCGCAGCCCGCCGCGACCGGTACGCCGGACACGCCGGCGACGGTCAGGACCCGGCGGGCGTTGAGGGTGGTCTTCTCCACCGTCTGGTTGCCCGCCACGGTGGTCACGGCCAGCAGGTCGACCGCGGGGTCGCCCGCCGCCAGCAGGATCGCGAGGGCGTCGTCGTGCCCGGGATCGCAGTCGATGATGATCGGCACGGGCACGGTCGTCGCTCCTCGGCACGGGGCAGGGTCACCCTCACCCTCAGTGTGCCCCGCCCGACGCCGTCCGTCCCGTCACATATCGGCCGACGCAACCGTCGCATACCGGTCGAGGAGCGCCGCGAGGTAGTCCTCCAGACGACCCGTCAGCACCTCGACCGTCAGGTCGGTGCGGCCCAGCTCCCGCCAGGGCACGGCGACCTTCTCGGCGTCGGGCGCGAAGCCGAGGGCGTCCAGCACCCGCCAGTACAGGTGGTCCGCCGGTGCCGTGGCGAGCTCGCCGCCCGCCCTGCGGTAGGCGTCGGCGAAGTCCAGGCCGTGCGGTACGCCGTACAGCAGGGCGAGGGTGGTGGAGCAGTGGGCCACGTCCAGGTCGGCGGGTCCCCACGAGGTCTCGACCCAGTCCACCACGCCGCTGATCCGCAGCGCGGGGCCGGTGCCGGTGAACAGGACGTTGCCGGGGTGGAAGTCGCGGTGCAGGAACCTCGGCCGGTACGCGGGCGGCTCCCGGCGGATGACGTCGACGGCCCGCCGCCACAGCTCCGGCCGGGCGGTCGCCGCGGGCACCCGGACCCGGTCGGGCGCGGTCCACGCCTCGTACGTCCGCGGCCGGTCCGCGGGGGCGACCTCCAGGGCGTGGACGGCCACGAGCATCCGGGCCAGCAGCCCGGCCCGTGGGGCGGCGCCCTGCGGGTCGATCCGTACCTCGCCGGGCAGGGCCGACATCAGCAGGGACGGATGGTCGCAGTGGGCGGCCTCGGCGTCCAGGGCGAGGAACTCGGCGGCGGGGACCTCCGTGCCGCGCAGCAGGCGCAGCACGGCGGCCTCGCGGGCGAGCATCGCCGGCGCGTGGCGCACGTAGAAGGGGGTGACGAAGGACCGCAGGACGAGCGAGCGCGCGCCCTGCGGTCCGGTGACGTCCAGGCGGCGCATCCGCGAGGTCCAGCCGCCGCGGAGCGCCTCGACGCCCTCGATCCGTTCCCCCGGGGCGAGCTGGGCCTCGGCCCAGTCGTGCGCCGCCGCCCTGCCGTCGGTGCGTATCGCGTCCATGAGGGGCGAACGTACCGGCCGGCCGGGCGGGTGACGGGGAGCCGGGGATGTCTACTCGATCACAAGCTCGACCGGGATGTTGCCGCGGGTCGCCTTGGAGTAGGGGCAGACCTCGTGGGCCTGCTTGACCAGCAGGGTGCCGGTCTCGCCGGCGAGGGACTCCGGCAGCTCGACGCGGAGGGTGACCGCGAGGCCGAAGCCGGTGTCGTCCTTGCCGATGGAGGTCTCCGCGGTGACCGAGATCTCGCTGGTGTCGACCTTGGCCTGGCGGCCGACGAGGCCGAGCGCGCTGGCGAAGCAGGCGGCGTAGCCGGCGGAGAAGAGCTGCTCGGGGTTGGTGCCCTGACCGCTGCCACCGAGGGCCGGGGGCATGGCCAGCGCGAGGTCCAGCTGACCGTCGGAGCTGACGGCGCGGCCCTCACGGCCGTTGGCGGTGGCGACAGCGGTGTACAGCGCGTCCATCGAAAGTGTCCTCTCGCGGGGTGGGGCAGGAGCTGCCCGGGGCGGTGACCGGTCGGCCGCCGCTCCTCAATAAGACCACGCAATTAAGTTGTGTGCAACTCAATGGCTTGTGATTCGCTAGACAGCAACTCAACGCCGCACAACTCAATCGCTCGCTTCCGTCCCCGGGTAAACTGGGTCCCATGACCGACCAGCCCCGCTCCGCCCTCGCCGACCAGGACCTCCTGCGCCTGGACGGCCAGATCTGCTTCTCGCTGAACGCCGCGAGCCGGGCCTTCGGCGGCCTCTACCGCATCCTCCTGAAGGACCTGGGCCTGACCTACCCCCAGTACCTGGTCATGCTGGTCCTCTGGGAGCACGGCGAGCTGCCGGTCAAGGACATCGGCGCGCACCTGCGCCTGGACTCCGGCACCCTGTCCCCGCTGCTCAAGCGCCTGGAGGCGACCGGCCTGATCCGCCGCGAGCGCAGCGCCGAGGACGAGCGTTCGGTCCACGTCCACCTCACCCCCGCCGGCGTGGCCCTGCGCGAGCGGGCGGCCGAGGTCCCCCGCCGGATCGCCGCCGCCACCGGCTACGAACTGGCCGAGATCGTCGACCTGCGGTCCCGCCTGGACCGCCTCACGGCCGCCCTGGACGCGGCGGCGGCCGACCTCTGACACCCCCGCCGCGGGCCGCACGGGATTCCGGAACCGCGGCACGTGCACCACTCGTCCCAGATCCCGTGCAGACGAGAAGAAGAGTCCTGACGCTGGTGTCCGCGCTGCTCGCGCTGCAGCTCGGCTCGCTGATCAGCCCCGCCTGGGCCTGCGGCTGCGGCGCCATGGTCACCGATCCCGCCACGCGGATCGGCGTGCACCGGGAGGCCTCCGTCCTGCGCTGGGACGGCACGACGGAACAGATCGTCATGCGCTTCACCGTCGACGGCAACGCGCCCCGTGCCGCCTGGGTCATGCCGGTGCCCACCCGGGCCACCGTCGAGCCGGCCGACGGCCGGATGTTCCAGCAGCTCGACCAGCTGGTCGCCCCCGAGCGCCGGACCCGGCACCACTTCTGGCCGCGCGGCGGCGACTGGCCCTTCTCCTCCGTCGCCGGGGACGGGGCCGCCGCCGCGGCCCCCGGGGCCGGCGCCCCCGGCGTCGGCGTCGTCGGCCGCGAACAGCTCGGCGACTTCGACGTCGCCCGGCTGACCGCCACCGACCCCGACGCCCTGCGCACCTGGCTGCGCGGCAACGGCTTCGAGCTGTCCGACGGCCTCGCCGCCGAACTGCGCCCCTACGTCGACCAGAAGTGGGAGTACGTCGCCGTCCGGCTGGCCCCCCGGCAGCAGGGCCGGGTCCTGCGCGGCACCCTCGACCCGCTGCTGATCCGCTTCGCCAGCGACCGGCTCGTCTACCCCATGCGGCTGTCCCGGGCCGCCCGCACCCCCCAGTCCCTGAGCCTGTACGTCCTGGCCGACCATCGGATGGAGCCGCGCTCCGCCATCGGCGGGCGCGCTCCCGAGGTGACCTTCGCCGGGCCGGTCGACCCGCCCGCCTTCCTGGCCGGACTGACCGGCGGGCACCGGACGTTCCTCACGGCGATCGACCAGTCCTTCCCCCGGCCGGACCGGATCGACGGCGACCACGAACTGCGCGCGACGGCCGCCGACACCCCCTACCGCCGCGTGATCTACCGCGACGAGCTGCTCACCCTGGGGGAGACCGGGATCCCGGCCTGGCTGCTGACCGTGGGCGCGGCCCTGCTCGCCGCGGGTGGCGCGGTGGCCGCGCTCCTGGTGCGCCGACGCCGGCGCCGGCACCTGAGCCTGGGCGCGCCGCGGTCCGGGGACCCGTCGGTATCCGGCCGAGCGATTTCGGACTAACGGCACTTCCGGAACCAGTGGTGCCATTGGGGCGTCCTTCCCGATGATCGACAGATGCAGAACCCACGCATCCCGGCGAGAGGACGAGCACCTTGCACTTCACCGGAAGCACCGGCAGGAGCGGAAGCACCGCAAGCACCGCAAGCACCGGCAGGAGCGGAAGCACCGGAAGCGGCGGGGCCGCCGGTGCGCCCCCCACCCGCCGCGCCGCCCTGGCCCTCGGGGCCGGTGCGGTGCTGGCCGCCTCCGCCGCCCTCCCGGGTACCGCCCACGCGGCCCCCCGCCCGGCCGGCGGCGCCACGGACATCACCGCCCGGCTGCGCGCACTGGAAGGCGAACACGCCGCCCGGCTCGGGGTGTTCGCGTACGACACCGCCACCGGCGCCACGGTCGCCCACCGCGCGGACGAACGCTTCCCGATGTGCTCGCTGTTCAAGACCCTCGCCGCCGCGGCCGTCCTGCGCGACCTCGACCACGACGGCGAGTACCTCGCCCGCCGCGTCCGCTGGACCGCCGAGGACGTACGGGCCTCCGGCCACGCCCCGGTGACGGGCGAGCGGGCGAACCTGGAGGCCGGTCTCACCGTCGGCGAACTGTGCGCCGCGGCCATCTCCTTCAGCGACAACACCGCGGCCAACCTGCTGCTGCGCGACCTCGGCGGCCCGACCGCCGTGACCCGTTTCAGTCGTTCCCTCGGCGACCCGGTCACCCGGCTCGACCGGTGGGAGCCCGAGCTCAACTCGGCCGAGCCGGACCGCGGGACGGACCTCACCACCCCGCGCGCCATCGGCCGCACCTACGCCCGCCTGGTCCTGGGCCGGGCCCTGGAGCGCCCCGACCGGGAACGGCTCACGGGTTGGCTGCTGGCCAACACCACCAGCGGCAAGCGCTTCCGCGCCGGTCTGCCCGCCGGTTGGCGCCTCGCGGACAAGACGGGCGGCGGCAGTTACGGCACCAACAACGACGTCGGTATCGCCTGGCCGCCCGGCCGTCCCCCGGTCGTCCTCGCCGTGCTCACCACCCACGCCTCGCCCACGGCCGCGGCCGACGACGCGCTCGTCGCGGAGGCGGCCCGGCTGGTTTCCGGGCATCTGCGGTCAACCGAGGGTTGAGGGGACTGGCGCGAGGGGGCCGCGGGACGGCAGAGTCGGGTGGGTGACCACGACTGACATTGACCGTGAACCCACCCGTGTCGACTTCTACTTCGACCCCGCCTGCCCCTTCGCCTGGATCACCTCGCGGTGGATCCTGGAGGTCGAGCCCCTGCGCAAGCTCGACCTGCGCTTCCGGGTGATGAGCCTCTACGTCCTCAACGAGAACCGCGAACTGCCCGACTGGTACCGGGACCTGGTCGACCGGTCGCTGGCGCTCACCCGGATCTGCACCGCCGTCGCCCAGCAGCACGGCGAGCAGGCCCTGCCCTCGCTCTACACCGCGCTGGGCACGCGCATCCACAACGGCGGCAACAAGGACTTCCTCGCCGTCGCCAAGGAGGCCCTCGCCGAGGTGGGTCTGCCCGCCGAGCTCATCAAGGCGGCGGACAGCGACCGTTACGACGAGGACCTGCGCCGCAGCCACCACGAGGGCATGGACCCCGTCGGCGAGGACGTCGGTACGCCGACCATCCACATCGACGGCGTGGCCTTCTTCGGCCCGGTGCTCAGCTCCATCCCGCGGGGCGAGGAGGCGGCCGGCCTGTTCGACGCCGCGCGCACCCTGGCCGCGTACCCGAACTTCTTCGAGCTGAAGCGCACCCGTACGGGTGGCCTCAACTTCGACTGAGTCCGCACCGCGGTCACGCCCGTCCCGTCCGCCTGCCCGCCACCTGGGGGAGTGCCGCAGCGCCCGGCCCAAAGGTCTCCTATAGGGTGTTTTCGATAGGAATATGCCCATTCGGGTGAGGTCGGTGCCTTGGACACGCATCAGTGGGCGGGCGAGGCTCCTGAGCAGGAGCCACAGCGGGCGGTCGGGTACGCGGGCGTGCTGCGCGAACTGCTCCCGATCGCCCTGTGGCGGGAGGACGCGCGGGGCCGGGTGGTGGAGTGGTCCCTGGCCGCCCAGGACCTCCTCGGGTACCTGCCCGAGGAGGTCCTGGGCCGGCCCGCCTCGCACACCCTCGTCCCCGACGGCAACCGCGAGCTGGCCGACGAGCTGACCCGCCGCGTCCACGCCGGCGAGACGATGGTCGGCACCCTCTCCGTACGGCACCGCGACGGGCACCCGGTGACGATGGAGATGTGGATCGTGCCCGCCGTCGACCCCGACGGCAGACCCGGAGCGATGCTCATCGCCGTGGAGACCACCGAGGTCCTGCGGATGCGGGACTCCCTGGCCGCCCTGGAGAGCCTGTTCACCCAGTCGCCCATCGGCCTGGCCACGCTCGGCCCCGACCTGCGCTTCCTCCGCGTCAACGAGGCCCTCGCCCGGATGAACGGGGTCCCCGCCGACGCCCACCTCGGCCGGCGCCTCACCGAGGTCGTGCCCGGGGTCAACGCCACCGCCCTGGAAGCGATGATGCAGCAGGCCCTGGACCTGGGCACCCCCGTCATAGACGCCCGCCGCACCGGCCGCACCGCCGCCGACCCCACCCGCGACCACACCTGGTCCTGCTCCTACGCGCCCCTGCGCGACGGCTCCGGCCGCACCCTGGGCCTGATCGCCTCGCTCATCGACATCACCGAGGGCCAGCAGGCCCTGGTCGACGCCGAACGGGCCCGCCAGCGCTTCGCCCTCCTCGCCGAGGCCGGCACCCGCATCGGCACCACCCTGGACCTGCACCGCACCGCCCAGGAGATGGTCCACCTGCTGGTGCCCCGGCTCGCGGACTCCGCCGACGTCCAGATGCTGGAGGAGGTCCTGCACCCCGACGACACCGGGGTCGCCCGCCAGGGCCTGGTCCGCCGGCTGGCCGCGGTCTTCCCCGACCCCGCCGCCCCCACCGCCGAGCTCACGGCCGGCATGACCTTCCAGGTGCCGCTGGGCTCGGTGTACGAGCAGGTCATCGTCCAGGGCCGGCCCATGAACCTGACCCACGCCGACGTGCCCGAGCTGATCACCGACCCGCGTGCCGAGAGCCTGCGCAGCTACCTCGTCGACAGCGTCGGCTCCTCCCGGCTGATCCCCCTGGTCGCCCGGGGCACGGTGCTCGGCGCCGTCGTGGTCACCCGGCAGAGCACCCGCGAGCCCTTCGACGAGCAGGACTACGTCCTCCTGGACGAGCTGGTCAACCGCGCCGCCCTCAACATCGACAACGCCCGCCTCTACACCGCCCAGCGCGAGGCCGCCCTCACCCTCCAGCGCAGCCTCACCAACAGCGCCCTGCCCGACGTCGCCGACCTGGAGCTCACCGGCCGCTACCTGCCGGCCAGCGACCACGACGTGGGCGGCGACTGGTTCGACGTGATCACCCTCCCCGAGGGCCGCACGGGCCTGGTCATCGGCGACGTCATGGGCCACGGCATCCACGCCGCCGCCGTCATGGGCCAGCTCCGCACCGCCGTCCGCACCCTCGCCCGGCACGACGTCCCGCCCGGGCAGATGCTGCGCTCCCTCGACGCGGTGGTCGCCGAGCTCGGCGAGGACGAGATGGCCACCTGCGTCTACGCCGTCCACGACCCGGCGACCGGCGGTTGCCTGGTCGCCCGGGCCGGCCATCCACCGCCCGCCGTGGTCAGCGCCGACGGGCGGGTCACCTTCCTGGACGGCCCGGCCGGCCCCCCGCTGGGCACCGGCGGCCGGGAGTTCCACGCCGAGGAGGTGCCGCTGCCGCCCGGCAGCCTGCTCGCCCTCTACACCGACGGGCTGATCGAGGCCCGCGACCGGGACCTGGACCAGGGCATGCGGCTGCTCGCCGGGGCCCTGCGGCGCCTGCACCGGCCCCTGGAGGAGATCTGCGACGGGATCCTGGCGCAGCTCCTGCCCGACCCCGCCCAGGACGACGTGGCCGTCCTCCTCGCCCGGCCCCGGCCCACCGGCCGCTGAACCACCGCCCGGGCCGCCCCGGTCACCGGGCCCGGCCGGTCACCAGGCCAGGTCCTCCAGCGCGTCCAGGTCCGGTACCGCCTCCGTCGCGCCCGCCTCCCCGCCGGTCAGCGGCACCTGGGCCCAGATCACCTTGCCGCGCTCGGTGTACCGGGTGCCCCAGCGGTCGGCGAACTGCGCCACCAGGAACAGCCCCCGCCCGCCCTCGTCCGTCGTCGCCGCGTAGCGCAGGTGCGGCGAGGTGCTGCTGCTGTCCGAGACCTCGCAGATCAGGCCCCGGTCCCGGACCAGCCGGACGCCGATCGGGGCCCCGCCGTACCGGATCGCGTTGGTGATCAGCTCGCTGAGGATCAGCTCCGCGGTGAACGCGACGTCCGCCAGCCCCCACGCCTCCAGCTGGGCGGCGGCCGCGTTGCGCACCCGGGAGACCGCGGCCGGGTCGGCGGGCACGTCCCAGTGCGCGATCGCGTCGGCCGGCAGCCTGCGGGCCCCGGCCACCAGCAGCACGATGTCGTCGTCCGGGGCCGGGGACAGCAGCGCGTGGAACACGTCCGCACAGGTCTGCTCCGGGTCACGGGCCGGCCTGGACAGGACCTCACCCAGCAGGGCCAGGCCCGCGTCCATGTCCCGGCCCCGGTCCAGCAGCAGCCCGTCGGTGTACAGCACCAGCCGGCCCGCCTCCGGCACCTGGATCTCGGCGGACTCGTACGGCATCCCGCCCAGCCCCAGCCCCAGGGGCAGGCCCGCGGGCACCTCGGGGAACTCCACCCGCCCGTCCGCATGGACCAGCGCCGGCCCGGGATGCCCGGCGCGGGCGACCGTACAGCGGCCCGACGCCGGGTCGTAGACGGCGTACAGGCAGGTGGCGCCCGTGATGCCCTCGCCGCTGCGGTCCTCGTTCTCGTCGATCCGGTCGACCAGCTCGTCCAGGTGCCCCAGCAGCTCGTCGGGCGGCAGGTCCAAAGTGGAGAAGTTGTGCACGGCCGTGCGCAGCCGGCCCATGGTGGCCGCCGCGTGCAGCCCGTGCCCCACCACGTCCCCGACGACCAGGGCGACCCGGGCGCCGGGCAGCGGGATCACGTCGAACCAGTCCCCGCCCACCCCGGCCTTCGCCGGCAGGTAGCGGTAGGCCACGTCCACCGCGTTCTGCTCGGGCAGCACCCGCGGCAGCAGGCTCCGCTGGAGGGTGACGGCCATGTCGTGCTCACGGGTGTAGCGGCGGGCGTTGTCGATGGAGACCGCCGCCCGGGCCGCCAGCTCCTCGGCGAACGACAGGTCCTCCTCACCGAACGGCTCGGGGGACTCGGCCCGCCAGAAGTTCGCCATGCCCAGCACCACGCCCCGGGCCTGGAGGGGGACCGCGATCAGCGAGTGGATGCCGTAGACGAGCGCGGCCCGGGCCCCTTCCGGGTCCTGCTCGCGCCAGCCGAGCGCGGTGGTCAGGTCGCTCTCCAGTACGGCGTGCCCGCTGTCGAGGGCGGCCGCCATCGGGGTGGTCGGCACCGTGAAGCTGATCAGGTCGCCCACCGGCTGCAACGGCGGATCGGGCCGCACCCCGCACAGCGCGGTGCGGCGCATCTCGGTGTACGCGCCCGAGGGCTCCTCGCCCCGCAGCACCGGATCGAGCAGTTCCACGGTGACGTGGTCGGCGAACCGGGGCACGGCCACCTCCGACAGCTCCTCGGAGGTCCGCTTCACGTCCAGCGTGGTGCCGATCCGCACCCCGGCGTCGTAGAGCAGCTGGAGCCGGCCGCGGGCCACCTCGGAGCGGCCGGAGAGCGCGGCCAGCTCGGTGGAGTCGCGCAGCGTCATCACGGTGCCCGGGCCGTGGCCGCCGTAGGGCTCGGTGGGGCGGACGTTGACGGCCAGCAGCCGGTCGCCCGCCAGGTGCACCTCGTCGGTGGCGGTCCGCCCGGAGACCAGCAGCGCGGTGATGCCGGGGTCCAGGCCGAGGTCGGCCACGTGCGTCTGCTCGGCGTCGGCCGGCAGGTCCAGCAGCCGGCGCGCCTCGTCGTTGGCGAGCATCAGCCGCCCGTCCGGGCCGATGATCAGCACGCCCTCCCGTACGGCGTGCAGCACGGCCTCGTGGTGCTCCTTGAGCCGGGTCATCTCGACCGGACCGAGGCCGTGGGTCTGCCGCTGGAGCCGGCGGCTGACCAGGGCGGCCCCACCGGTGGCCAGGGCGAGCGCTCCGAAGGCGGAGCCGATCAGCAAGGGCATCTGGTTCTCCACCACGTCGGCGACGTTCGCGATCTCCACCCCGGTCCCCACCAGTCCCACCACCGCGCCCCGCTCGTCCACGACCGGGACGACCGCGCGGACCGCGTCGCTCGGGGCACCCCGGAACACCTCGGTGAAGGAGTGGCCGGCGACCGCCCGGGACAGGTCCCCGGCCGCCCGGCGGCCGATCAGCTCCGGCCGGGCGTCGGTGTAGCGGACCCCCTCGACGTTCATCACGGCCACGAAGTCCAGGCCGGACGCCCGGCGCGCGGCCTCGGCGCGCGGCTGGAGCAGGGCCGTGGGATCCGGCGTCAGCAGCGCCGCGGCGGTGCCGGGGGCGTGCGCGAAGGCCTCGGCGGCGGCCAGCGACCGGTTGCGGGCGTCGCGCTCGCTGTCGTGCCGGGCCTGCAGGACCAGGGCGAGCGCACCCACGGTGATCACCAGCAGCACGATCAGCGCCGTCAGCAGGAACACCTGCGCGGCGACGCTCGGCGACCGGTGCCGGGGGCTCACGGCAGGCTCCGGGCGACGAGGAGGGCGACGTCGTCGAAGTCGTCGGACCGGCGCAGGGCGCGCAGCAGTACCGTGCAGGTCTCCTCCAGCGGCCGGCGGGGATCGTCGAGCAGGGCGAGCAGGGCGTCCAGCCGCCGGTCGATGGGGTCGTTGCGGGTCTCGACCAGGCCGTCGGTGTAGAGCACCAGCAGATCGCCCGGGCCCAGCGGCACCGTCACGGTCTCGAAGGCGACCCCGCCCACGCCCAGCGGCGCCCCGGTGGGCACGCGGACCAGTTCGGCCGGGCCGCCGGAGGCCCGCAGCAGGGCGGGCGGCAGGTGGCCGGCGTTGGAGATCAGGCACTGGCCGGTCCGCGGGTCGTAGACGCAGTACAGGCAGGTGGCGATGTAGTGCTCCAGACCCGCCGTGATCTTGTCCAGGTGGCGCAGGACCTCGGCGGGATCGAGGTCGAGGTCGGCGAAGGCGCAGGTGGCGGTGCGCAGCCGGCCCATGGTGGCGGCGGCGTCGATCCCGCTGCCCATCACGTCGCCCACGACCAGCGCGGTCTTCTCCCCGGCCAGCGGGATCACGTCGTACCAGTCGCCGCCCACCTCCATCGAGGCGTGGGCCGGCTGGTAGCGGGAGGCGACCTCCAGGCCCACCGGGGACGGGGGGTTGCCCGGCAGCAGGCTCCGCTGGAGGGTCACCGCCGAATTGCGCACGCTCTGGTACCAGCGGGCGTTGTCGATGCTGACCGCGGCCCGGGCCGCCAGCTCCGAGGCCAGGATCACGTCGTCCTCGTCGAAGGGCAGGGGGTTGCGGGTCCGCTTCAGGTCGAGGGCCCCCAGCACCTCGCCCCGGGCGATCAGCGGCACCGCGAGGTACGAGTGCAGGCCCGCCTGGGCCAGCAGCTCCACGGCCCGCTCGTTGCGGGCGATCGCGGGCAGGTCCGCCTCGGTCACCTCGGCCACCATCACCGGCAGGCCCGTGTGCACGCACCGGGTGACCAGCCGGTCGGCCCCGTACATCGCGGGTTCCCCGGTCGGATCGGCGGCGGCCACGGCCGCGGTCGGGTGTCCCGCCTTCACCGCCAGCGCCCGGAACAGCTCCGGCCCGCTGTCGGGGGCGCCGGGACGCCGGCACGACAGGACGGAGTCCAGCACGTCCACGGCCGCCACGTCGGCCAGCTCGGGCACGGCGACCGCGGCCAGCTCGTGGGCCGTCTGGCCGACCTCCAAGGTGGTGCCGACCCGCGCCGAGGCATCGGCGATCAGGCCCAGCCGGCGCCGGGCCCGGTCCGCCTCGGTGGCCGCGCGGTGGCGTTCGGTGACGTCGATCACGGAGATGGCCACGCCCAGGATCCGCCCCTGGTGGCCCTCCAGCCGGTAGCAGGACAGGGACCAGGCCCGGACGTCCTCGGGGTCCGCCTGCTCGGCCTGCTGGGCCGGCCCGGCGGAACCGGCAGGACCGGACGGGCGGTCGGGGCCCAGGGCGTGCCGGCCGAGGACGTACCGGTCCACGAGCGGGGTCCCGGTGGCAAGGACCCGGCGCAGTGCCGCCTCCACCGCGTCGACGTCGCGGACGGGCAGGGTGTCGCGGACGTGCCGCCCGAGGTGCTCGGCGGCCGGGATCCGGTCGATGCGTTCCAGGGCGGGATTGACCAGGACGTAGCGCAGGTCCGTGTCCATCAGGGCGAGCCCGATGGGGGACTGGGAGACGAGCCGTTCGGACAGGGCGAGGTCGGTCTCCACCCGCTGGACGGTGGCGTGGTCGGCGGCGATACCGAGGGCGAAGACGTCCCCGAGGCCGTCGGTCAGCCGCATGTTGCGGAACTCGACCAGACGGGTGGTGCCGTCCTTGTGGAGCACCGGGAAGGCCCCCGCCCAGCTCTCCCCGCTCTCCAGGACCTCGGAGAACAGGCGGGCCACCAGTTCCAGGTGCTCCTCGGGCACCAGCAGCTGTCCGGCGTAGCGGCCGAGCGCCTCCGCGGCCCGGTAGCCGAAGAGCTCCTCGGCCTGGGGGCTCCAGAACAGGATCCGTCCCTCGGCGTCCAGGACCACGGCCGCGACGCCGAGCACGTCGAGCAGACCTCGCGCCCCGCCCCTCTTCCCGCCTCTCGCCCCTTCGTCCGACCGCTCGGGCCGGCCCTCCTCGGCACGGAAGGACTCGGTCGTCACCCGCATCCCTCCGTTCGCCGGACCGCCTCCGCGGACGGTCGCCGCATCGGCCGGTACTTCCATGCTGCCCCCGCCGCGCGGGGCGTCGCAGCCTCAGCCGCCCACCGTGGCGACGGTGGGTCGGGGCGGTACGGCCCCGGTGGCATATGCAGGAAGGAGTACGGGTGCATAGGCGATTTCCGGACAACGTCGGTGTGCGCCACGTCAGGGTGACATGCCGGGCATCACGTGCATAGGGGGTGCCACGTATGACCTGGAAAGCCGTGGCGCGAACCGGTCACCGGTCTGCGCCACGGCGCGTCCGCTCAGCCGGCGTGCCGCGGCCCGGCGGTGGCCCGGCCGGGCCCCGCACCGCGCACGGCGGTACGGGCCCGGGCCGGCCGGCGCGCCGCGGTGTCGCGGCCGCCGCGTCCGGTGCGGCGGACCAAGGTGGAGGTGAGGCGGAAGCTGCGCCGGAGACTGCGGGTGCACCGCTGGCCCGCGCGCACGTCACTCGCCTCTCCCGGCTCCGTGCCGGTCTTGGCGCAGGTGGCCGTCCACGTCACGGCGCACAGCATCGCGAGCGCTGTGCGCTGCTGCCCCGTTCCGTGTGTATGTCGCATGCACCGCATGATGCACCGTCATGCGTCCGGTGGGGAGGGGGTTTTTCGCGGACCGCCCGGTCAATGGCCGGATATGAATGTCTTTTCTTCTAATCTGGCCCGATGACGCCCCGTACCGAGAGGCGCCGCCGGTCCGCCCCCGTGCTCGGGGCCCGGATGCTCCTGCCCTCCCTGGCGCTCGCCGGCACGCTCACCACCGCCCTCGTCGCCGCCCCGCACCACACCGGCGACGAGGCCGGGCACGAGGCCGGGCACGAGGCCGGGCGGGTGGCCGTACGGCCCGAGGAGGCCGAGCTGCTCGGGACCGAGCACGCCCGGGCCCACGCCCGCCGCCGGCAGGCCGCCGCCGACGCCGACGAGTACCCGCAGGACCGCCGCACGGCGAGCCTGGCCGCCCTGACCGCCTCGCAGGCCGAGGCCAACGCCGGCTTCGACCCCGCCCGCGACGGCCGGTTCACCGACTACTTCCCCTCGCCCGACTTCGGCGTGCACGTCGCCCAGCTCCCCACCGGCAAGGTGCTGCTGTTCTCCTTCGAGCGGGTGCAGGCCAACCCCTTCAAGGAGACCGGCCCCACCGATGTCATCGGCCCGGCCAACGCCGGCCGGGCCTACCTCTGGGACCCCGCCCGGGGCACCGGACGCGACGCGTTCACCAGCGTCCCGCCCCCCAGCGTCCTGGTCCCCGACGGCACCGGCATCGCCCGCCCCGCGCCGTTCTTCTGCTCCGGGCACGCCTTCCTGCCCAACGGCATGCTCGCCGTCTTCGGGGGCAACAACGGCGGCAAGGGCGGCAGCGGCGCCACCCTCTCCTTCGTCTTCGACCCCTGGACCGAGACCTGGTACCGCAACCGCGACATGGCCGTCGGCCGCTGGTACCCCTCGGTCGTGACCGGCGCCGACGGCCGCATGCTGATCATGTCCGGGCAGTCCCAGCGCGGCACCGGCACCCCCACCCCGGTCGTCGAGCGGTTCCCCGCCCTGCTCCACCCCGTGCCCCGGCGCACCACCGACGTCCCGCGCGACGTCCCCACGGACCGCTTCTGGTCGACCGCCCCCTTCCGCAACGACTACCCGCACCTGTTCAGCCTGCGCGACGGGATGATCTACGGGCTCGGCCGGGACGCCGATCAGCAGTGGCGCTTCGACCCGGTCAGCGAGCTGCGCTGGACCCTGCCCCGGCGGCCCGGGGACTGGCGGGGCTACGGTTCGGCCGTGCCGCTGCCGGCCGGGCTGCGCGGACCCGACTCCGTGCTCGTCCTCGGCGGGGACCCGCGCGACCCGAACACCTACCGGCTCACCGGCCGCACCTGGACCACCGAACAGCCCCGCGCCTTCGGCCGGACCCAGGACGACACGCTGCTGATGCCCGACGGCACCCTGCTCACCGTCAACGGCGCACTGGACACCCGCGACTACGGCAGCGGCCCGTTCAACCCGGAGGCCGACCTGCGCTACCGGCAGACCGAGACCCGCGACGCCCGCGGCTGCTGGCGGCTCGGGCCCGCCCAGCGGCTGCCGCGCGGCTACCACTCCAACGCCCTGGTCCTGCCCGACGGCCGGGTGATGATCACCGGCGACGAACTCCAGCAGATCGCCAACGACCCCGACATCCACGACGACATGGACGGCAGCATCGAGCTCTACGAGCCCGCCTACCTGCACCGCGGCAGCCGGCCCGCCCTGGACGGCGCCCCCTCCGGCACCGTCCGGTACGGCTCCCGCTTCACCGTCACCACCTCCACCCCGGACCGGGTCCGGCGCGCGGTGCTGCTGGCCCCCACCACCGTCACGCACGCCGTGAACACCAGTCAGCGCCACCTCGACCTCCGCCTGGGCGCCACCCGGGGCAACGCCCTGGACCTGACCGCGCCCCCGACCCCGGCCGACGCCCCGCCCGGCTACTACATGCTGTTCCTGCTCGACGCCGACGGCGTGCCGAGCACCGCCCGCTGGATCACCCTCGGACGCCGGTGACCTGGGCGGACGACTGGTAGCGTGCCGCTTCGGGGGCGTCCGCCGCACCGCCCCGGCGGGCCCGGCCGCCGCCCGCGGCCGAGCCCCGAGGAGCCTGCCGTGACCGCGACCGCACCGGATCCGTACGCCGCCGCGCCCGGACCGCAGCTCGTCGCCACCGGCATCGTCCTGGACGCTCAGGAGAGGGTCCTGCTGCTCCCCGGCCCGGCCGGGGAGATGCTCCCGGCCGCGTCCACGGGCGGCGCCGAGACCCCCGAACAGGCCCTGGCCCGGCACCTGGCCGCGGTC